>NZ_SWMA01000002.1:0-303977 GCF_005222685.1 Segeticoccus rhizosphaerae | reverse complement strand
AGGAGTCCCTGCCCGAGCCGGCGGATGAGCTGCTGAGTGAGCACGTCCTGCATACCGAACGTGGCACCGGCGGCCGCAGCCCACCGCGCCGCCGCGCCGGTGCCCGCTGTCGCGAGCCCCGCCGTCGCGGCGAGCGTGGTCTCGCCGCAGTTCGGCCAGGTCGGTTTCAAGGGCAACAAGGCCCCGAAGCCGGAGCCCGTGGAGGCCGCCGCGCCCGAGATCGAGCGGACCACGACCGCACCGAGCCGGTCCACCGAGCGCGAGTCGGCCGCGGAGCGTGAGGCGGCCGCGGAGCGTGAGGCGGCGCAGCAGGCTGAGGCCGAGCGTGAGGCGGAGCAGCGTGCCGCAGCCGAGCGTGAGGCGGCTGAGCGGGCGGCCGAGCAGAAGAAGGCGGAGGAGCAGGCCGCTGCCGAGCAGGCCGCGCCGGCGCCTTCGGGTGTGCTCGCCATCGCCGCGCGCTACGTCGGCACTCCCTACGTCTACGGCGGCAGTTCTCCTTCGGGCTTCGACTGCTCCGGCTTCACCCAGTATGTCTTCGGGCAGGCGGGCATCAGCCTGAGCCGCACCACCACCGGACAGCAGGCGCAGGCGACGCCGGTCTCCGACCCCCAGCCGGGTGACCTCGTCTTCTTCGGCTACCCCGCCCACCACGTGGGCATCTACGCCGGCGGCGGGATGATGTATGACTCCGGTCGCCCCGGGGTCCCCGTCCAGAAGCGCGCGATCTTCTACAGCAGCGGCGCCGTCACCTTCGGACGCGTCTGACCGACCGCGACGCTCCTCGATGGCTCCTCACCGCACACGCGGTGCGGGGCCATCGGTGTCCCCGGGCCCGGGTTCTTGGGACACTGGGGCCATGAGCATCCCGGAGCAGGCCCCCGCACAGCACCGGCTGCAGGTGGAGGTGTGGTCGGACCTGGCGTGTCCGTGGTGCTACGTCGGCAAGCGCCGGCTGGAGCGCGCCGTGCGCGGGTTCGAGCACCCCGGGGAGGTGCTGGTGCGCCACCGCTCCTTCGAGCTGGACCCGCGTCGGCCGGACCGGCGCCCCTTCGTGCAGCACCTGGCCGACCGGTATGGCGGGCCGGTCGCCGCGCGCGAGGTGGGCACCCGCGTGAACGAGGCCGCGCGCGAGGAGGACCTGCGCTTCGACTTCGAGCGCGCCGTGCAGAGCAGCACCTTCGACGCGCACCGGCTGTGCCATCTCGGGCTGGACCAGGGAGGCCCGGCGCAGCAGGCAGCCGTCCTGGAGCGATTGTTCACCGCGCAGTTCGTGGAGGGCAGGCACCTGGACGACCCGGACGCGCTCCAGCGACTCGGTGCCGAGGCCGGGCTCGACGAGGTGCTCCTCGCCTCCGTGCTCGCGGGTGAGGAGTATGCCGAGCAGGTGCGCCAGGACGAGGCCCTCGCCGTGCAGCTCGGGATCTCGTCGGTGCCGTACGTGCTGGTCAACGGCAGCGTCCGGGGGGAGGGGCCCCAGTCGGTCGACGAGCTCGTGGCCCTGTTGCAACAGGCATGGCGCGGGCTGGGCGGCCCGCCGGCGGCTCAGCCGGACCCGGACGGATCGGTCTCGTCCTCGAACTGACCGAGGACCTCCTCGAGCAGGTCCTCGAGGGCGGCCAGACCGGCGATGGCGCCGTCCCGTGCCACCAGGGTCAGCTGTGCGTGCTGTTCGCGCATCCGGGTGACAGCGTCGATCAGGGGCAGGTCGGCCGGCAACACGAGGAGGCCCTGACGCAGCTCCGACACCGTGCAGGGCGTCCCGCCGCCGTTGCGCTGCACGGCATCACGCACGTGCACCAGCCCCTGCGGCGTGCCGTCCTCCAGGACGATGAGGCGGGAGCGACCGGTGTCGCGGCTCACCCGTTCGACGTCCAGGGACGAGGCCGAGGCGGCGATGGTGACGGCGTCCGCTATGGGCCGCATCAGCGCGCCGAGGGTCTTCTGCTCCAGCCACAGTGCCCCACTGAGGAACCGGTGCTCGTGGTCAGGGAGGGCCCCGTGCTCGTGTGACTGGGCGAACAGCAGCTGCAGCTGGGCCGGGGCGTGCGCGCGGTCCACCGTGTCCCGTGGGCTGACGCCGACGGCCCGGACCAGGACGTTGGCGAGAGCGTTGAACAGGCGCAGGGCCGGCCGGACCGCACGGGTGAAGCCGCGGAAGGGCAGGGCGAGCAGGAGCGCCGAGCGCTCGGGGTGCGAGATGGCCCAGGACTTGGGCGCCATCTCGCCGATCACCATGTGCAGGAACACGACCACGACGACAGCGAGCACGATCGCGACGACGCCGCCCAGCTGCACCGGCAGGCCGAGCGCGCGGAAGGCCGGGTCGAGCAACGTGGCGAGAGCGGGTTTGGCCAGCGCACCGAGTCCGAGCGTGCAGATGGTGATGCCGAGCTGGGCGCCGGCGAGCATGAGCGACAGCTCGCGGCTCCCCTCGTAGGCCGCTCTGGCCGCTCGGCCGCCGTCGGCCGCCAACCGCTCGAGCCGGTGCGTCCGGCTCGCCACGAGGGCGAACTCCGCGGCGACGAAGAAGGCGTTGGCGACCAGCAGCCCGAGGGAGACCAGGAGCGCGACGGCGAGGTTCATCGGTCCGCCCCCTGGTCGCTGCGCTGTCGGGCGAGAACCGTGAGCGGCACGTGGCGGTTCACGGCCAGCACCTCGAGCTCGGTCGTGGAGGCTGGTTTCCCCGCGCCCCGCGCCGCCGCGCCGTCCAGCTCGATGACGTCACCCACCTCTGCGGTGCGGCCGAGCCGGTCCAGGACGAGACCACCGAGGGTGTCGAAGTCCTCGTCGTCGGGCAACGGGAGGCCGGTCTGGGCGACCACCTCGTCGATCCGCATCCGGGCCGGCACCTGCCAGGCCCCGTCTGGACGCCGCTGGATCACCGGCTCGTCCGCGTCGTCCTCGTCGAGGATCTCCCCGACCACCTCCTCGGCCACGTCCTCGAAGGTGATCACCCCGGCAAAACCGCCGTACTCGTCGACGACCACAGCCATCTGGCGACGCTCTGCCCGCAGCCGCTCCAACACCGCGGGCAGCGGGAGGCTGGTGGGGAGCCGCACCGGTGGGGTGACGATCCGACGCACCGGTGTCGTGGACCGTTGCTCGACCGGCACCGCCAGCAGCTCCTTGACACCGACCTGCCCGATGATGTCGTCGACGTCGCGCCCGGTCACCGGGAACCGCGAGCTGCCGGTGGCCAGCAGCTCGGTCACCCGGCTGGCCGGCTCGTCGGCTCGGATGACGGTGACGTCGATGCGGGGGGTCATGACCTGTTCGGCCAGCAGGTGGCGGAAGGCGAGCGCCCGGTCCAGCAGTCTGGACAGGTCGGCGTCGAGGAGCCCGCGGGTGTGCGACTCGTGGATGATCCCCTCGAGGTCCTCCGGGGTCGCGCCCTGGGGCAGCTCCTCGATCGGCTCGATCCCGACCGCGCGCAGCAGCGCGGTCGAGGCGCGGTCGAACAGTCGGATGACGGGGCCGGCCAGCGCCAGGTAAAGGAGCGTCGAGCGGCTCAGCCAACGGGCCAGCACGGTCGCGCGGGAGATGGCGAGGTTCTTCGGGGCCAGCTCGCCGACCACCATCTGGACCAGTGTGCTGAACAGCAACGCGGCCGCCAGGGCGATCGAGAGCCGGTCGGTGCGGGACAGCCCGGTGAAGCCCAGTGCGTCGGCGAGCCCCTCACCGAGCAGGGGCTCGGACACGTAGCCGACGACCAGGGCCGTGACCGTGATGCCGAACTGCGCACCAGAGAGGGTGAACGACAGCTGTGAGGTGACCCGCAACGCTCGTCGCGCCGGTGCGTCGCCGTCCTGCGAGAGACGCTGCAACTCGCCGCGGTCGACGGCGACGTAGGCGAACTCCTGGGCCACGAAGTAGCCGGTCGCCGCGGTGAGCAGGAGGATGGTGAGCAGACCGGCGCCGATCAGCACGATCGCGCCGTTCCGGGAAGCCGGGCCGGACCCGGCTGGGTACTACAGGCGTCGTCCCCTGGGGCTTTCGTCATCACCGAATTCTAGACGCACGACGAGGGTGCTCCGGCGCGGCCGCGGTCATGCCCGCGGTCATCCCCGCGGGCGCGGCGCAGCGGGCGGCGTCGCCGGGCGCCCGAACAGGCGGGGCCACAGGCGAGCCGGCAGCAGTCGGGCGAGCTTCATCGGGATTGCCAGCCGCAGCGGGAAGGCGATCTCCACCCGGTCACGCTCCAGGCCGTCGCAGATGGCCCGTCCGGCAGCGTCGGGATCGATGGCGAAGGGCATCGGGAACCCGCCGGACCCGGCCAGCGGCGTCCGCACGAAGCCGGGGTTGACCGTCGTGACCCGCACCCCACGTTCGGCGACCTGCACCCGCAGCGCCTCCAGCAGGGCGATCTGACCGGCCGTGGCCGCACTGTAGGCCTCAGCACCGGCGACACCGCGGTAGCCGGCCAGCGAGGCGACCCCGGCGAAGGTCCCGCTCGAGCGGTCCAGCATGGCCGGCAGCACCGCGGCGACGGCGTTGGACAGGCCGACGAGGTTGACCTCGACCTGCCGCCGGAAGGCGTCGGCGTCCCAGTGGTCGACACTCGGGCGCTCCCAGGTGCCGGCGGTCACGACGACCAGGTCGATCGGGCCGAGCCCGGCGGCGACCTGCCGCGCCGCGGCTGCCAGGCCCGCGGCATCGGTGACGTCGGCCGGGACGACGAGCATGCGGCCCTCGGCCACCGCCTCGAGCTGGGACTGCCTCCTGGCCGAGACGGCCACGACCGCTCCGCGCGCCTGCAGCTCACGGGCGACCGCAGCCCCGATCCCGCTCGAGGCGCCCACGACCCAGGCGACCTTCTCGTGCAGGTCCATCCAGCCTCCCTCGTCGTCCTGGATCGTCTGCGTCCTGCTCGGGTCAGGTCAAGGTATCGGTTCGCGGCGGCGGGAAGTTGTCGATCTGGACCGCTGGCACCGGGTCGGCCAGCGTGAAGCCGAGCACCTGGCTGAAGAAGTACGCTTCCGCCTCGAGCGCGGCCACGATGTTCTCCGCCCTGCGGAACCCGTGGCCCTCACCTTCGAAGAGGACCAGCGACACCGGAAGTCCCTTGCGCCGCAACGCGTCGGCCATCAGCTCGGCCTGGCCTCGTGGGACGACCTCGTCCTCGGTGCCCTGCAGCAGGATCATCTGGCTGCCCAGCCGGTCGAGGTGCTCGATCGGTGAGCGGGCGGCATACGCGTCCTTGGCCTCGGGGTAGGGGCCGACGAGGCCGGTCGGGTACTGCGACTCGAACTTGTGCGTGTCACGGGCGAGGGCGGCGAGGTCTGAGATGCCGAAGTGGCTCGCCCCGGCCGCGAAGACGTCTCGGAAGGTCAGCGCCGCGAGGGTGGTGTATCCGCCGGCGCTTCCGCCGTGGATGGCGAGCCGGGCGCGGTCCACCCGTCCCTCGTCCGCCATCGCCACGGCGCCGGTCGCGCAGTCGTCGACGTCGACGAGGCCCCAGCGGCCCTTGAGCCGCTCGCGGTAGGCGCGGCCGTAGCCGGTGCTGCCGGAGTAGTTGACCTCCAGCAGCGCGAACCCACGGCTGGTCCAGTACTGGTCGGAGGGGGAGAAGGCCGGCGGCGCCATGCTGGTGGGGCCGCCGTGCGAGGAGACGATGAGCGGGGGCAGCTCGCCTTCCGGGGCCGTGAAGTCGGCGTTCGCCGGCCGGTGGAAGAAGCCGTGGACGGTCTCACCATCGGTGTTCTGCCACGACACCCGTTCGGGCCGGCTGAGGTAGCGAGGGTCGACCCGTTCGTCGCTGGAACGGCGCAGCACCTCGGTCGAGCCGTCGACCAGGCTGACCCGCACCACGGCAGACGGCGCGTCGACGAACCCGCCCATGAAGACCACCTGGTCGGCGGCGACGGCAAGCGAGCCGTATGCCGTGGCGCCGGTCTCGAGCAACCTCACCTGCCCGTCGGCCGGGTCCAGCAGGCCCATCCGGGCGAAGCCGTCCTCCAGCCAGGTGCACACGACGCGGCCGTCGCCGGTGAACCCGTAGGTGCTGGTGCCGAGCTGCCACTGCGGTTGCCCGAACTCACGATCCAGAGACAGGAGCGGCGACGCCGACGACTCCGGGGAGGTGAGGTCACCGGCATACAGGTTGGCGAAGCCGGTGTGGTCGGAGAGGTGCACGAGACGCCCGTCCGGCGCCCAACGCGGTTCGCCGACCGTCCGGCCGGGAGCACCGGCCCAGATCTGCCGATCGGTGAGGTCGCCTGCCGCGTCGAGGGTTCCGAGCCACACCGTGGTGTCGTCCCACGGCATGTTGGGGTGGTCCCACTGCAGCCACGCGAGGTGGGTGCCGTCGGGGCTGAGCTCCGGCCCCACCACGAAGTCGGTGTCGCCGACGAGGACGGTGCCGCCGTCGCCGTTCGGCCCCTCGAGGTCAAGGCGCACGAGCGTGTTGACCGGCTCGGCCTGTGGGTCGGAGTGGTCCTCGCGCACCGCGTAGGCGACCCCGCGCTCGGTGTCGAGCCGCAGGTCGCCGTAGCGCAGGGTGCCCTCGGGCGTGATCGCGTGCGGTGCGGGGTCGTCGCGGTCGAGACGGTAGACGCGCTGGTCGACGAAGTTGACGAACAGGACCAGCCCGTGCCGGACGGCGTAGGCACCGCCGCCGTACTCGTGGACGCGGGAGCGCACGTTGTAGGGCCCGGGTGTGACGTCCTGCCGTGCGCCGCCAGGGGTGCACCGGACCAGCACCGAGCGCCCGCCGTCGCCGGGCCGCGACTCGATCCAGTAGACGTCGCCGTCGTCGAGTCGCACTGCACCGAGGCCCACGGTGTCCCCGGCCACCGACGCGGCACTGACCGGGGAGCGCCAGGCGCCGAAAGGACGGGTGACGGGAGACGAGGTGGTCATGGCCGCCACTCTGGTGGACATCGATCGCGCCCACAACCCGGCCGCACGGTGCCCACGTCGGCGGGCCCGAGCTGACCGCGGCAAGCCCCTCGTCCTCCGGCCCCCTCACCATGCGTGCCCCCGGCAGGATTCGAACCTGCGACCTACCGCTTAGGAGGCGGTTGCTCTATCCCCTGAGCTACGAGGGCGGGGCGCAGCCGTCATACGAGATTGCTGCGGGGACGAGGCTACTGGATCCAGCCGGCCGGCCCGAACACTGCCCGAGGCCGAAGGCACCGTCCGTCGCTCGCACTCAGCTCGTCTTCTCCACCCTGCGATCACGTGATCGGAATTTGATGGTGACGTCTTCCGTCCGTGCATACACGGTCTTCGGTCAGGCTCCTGTGACCTGCACTGGCTCGTCAGGTTCCGCGAGGATCTGGCGTACCTTGTCACCCGGTAGCTGGGAGTACCACGCCACCGCGAGCACGATGATGGTCAGGATGATGTTGGCGATGATGCCGCCGTCGAACCCGTAGACGTTCGCCTGGCCGGCATCGGTCACGGCCGCGCCGGAGTAGCTGCCGAGGTAGCTGACCACAGTGATGCCGCCGAACCAGAGCAGCACCCACCAGCCGTGCTTGAGGTCCAGCTGCGGGGCACGACGGTTCGGGCCGCGATCCGTGAGCTCGAAAATCCCCAGGAACACGTAGCCGAGCACCACGGCCAACATCATCTTCCAGACCTGGTCCCAACCGGCCCAATACATGATCAGGTTGCTGGACAGCACCGCCAGGAAGACGATGACCCACGGTGCCTTGGACCGGTAGGGGCGCTCCACCTCGGGGACCTGCTTGCGGAAGGTGACCAGTGTGATCGCTCCGATGCCGAAGGACAGTACGGTCAGCGAGGTGACGATGCCGACCAGCGCCTGCCAACTCGGGAACGGCAGGAAGAAGATACAACCCACGATCCATGCGAGGATCAGGCTCGGCCACGGCACGCCGTTGTTGTTGACCTTCGCCAGCACGGCCGGCGCGTTCTTGTTGCGGGCCATCGCATACGACATCCGGGCGGTGACGCCGGTGTAGATCAGCCCGGTGTCACCGGGCGAGATGAACGCGTCGGCATACAGCAGGCCGGCCAGCCAGCCCATGCCGAGGACCGTGGCGAGGGTGGCCAGCGGGCTGAAGTTGCCCGCGTCGCTGCCGGTCTTGATCAGGCTGCCGACGTCGTGCCAGCCGTGTGCGGCCAGCGCCGACGGGTCCTGCGCGCCGATGAAGGCGATCTGCAGCAGGATGTAGAGGACGCCGCAGATCAGCACCGAGCCGATCAGCGTCAGCGGCACGTTCCGCTTGGGGTTGTTCGTCTCACCGGCCAGCTCGATGCCCTGCCGCCAGCCCAGGAAGGAGAACGCGATACCCGCGGCTGGGATCGCCTCGAACGCGCTCTTCAGGCCATAGGGCGCGAACCCGTTGCCGTCCTTGGTGTCGAGGCTGAAGTTCGTGAAGTGGAATGCGGATACGATCACCGCGACGATGACCAGCACCATCATGCCCAGCTTCCACCACACCATCACGTTGTTGATCCGCGCGAACCACCTGACACCGAGGTAGTTGACCGCGACGAACAGCGCCATCAACGCGATCGCGATGATCAACCCGGCGCCGGTGAGGGTGGCGTTGTCGTGCTCCAGCCAGTGCAGGTATGACGTGGCGTAGGTCAGCACGGCCGAGACCTCGACCGAGGCGACGGCCGCACAGGAGAGCCAGGTCACCCAGCCCGACGAGTAGCTGGCGAACGAGCCCCACGCGTAGTGCGGGTACCGCGCGACACCACCGCTGCGCGGGAACATCACGCCGAGTTCGGCATAGCTGAGGCCGATGAACAGGAACATGATCGTGCCGACGATCCAGGAGATGATCGAGGCCGGTCCGGCTTGCGCGGAGGCGTGCAGCGAACTGAACAGCCACCCGGAGCCGATGATGGAGCCGATCGCAGTGAAGAGGAGCCCGATCGTGCCGAAGTCCTTTTTGAGGCGAACGTCATCGCCTGCGGCCACGCCGCTGCCCTCGACCTTCATTGACATTGCATACTCCCGTCGTCCGGGGTCTGTGGACCTGAACGGTTGGCATCTGACGCCCGGACAGTTATCTGCCCCGTTCCTCTCGCCAGCAAACGTTGCAGCGAACCTGCCCACGATGCTCCACCGCGTGTGCTGGAACGGCACCCCGGTGGCCGGTGAGCGCTCGCAGACGCTGCTGGCCGTGCTCGCCCAACACCGGGGGGGCGCCACCACCGCTCAGCTGGTCGCCCTCGACGCGGACCGCGGGCTGCCGGGAGATCGATGCCGTCGCGTGGGTGGGGGTCGTGATCGGTGTTCACGCGACGACTGTGTGGCCGGGCAGATCCACGGCGGCTGCACGCCGGTTCCACGGACTCCCGTCCCGCTTCACCGGGCCCGAACCTGCCGGTGACCGGCAAATTCAGGTGTGGCTCTGGCCGCCCGCCCCCGTAGGGTGAGGCGCGTGCCAGCCGCCCGAACCGTGCCCACGACCGCGCCCGACGTCGTGCAGGTGCAGCGACGCACGGTCCGCACCCTGGTCGGGAGCCAGATGCTCGGCGGGGTCGGCGTCTCGAGCGGTATCGCGGTCGGCAGCATCCTCGCCGAGGACCTGCTCGGGTCCCCTGACCTGGCCGGTCTCGCCAACACCGCCCAGGTCCTGGGAGCGGCCGTCCTGACCGTCCCGATGGCACGGCTCATGGCGGCCCGCGGCAGGCGCGCCGGCCTCGTCGCGGGTTATGCGACCGGAACCCTCGGCGCGGCACTGGCGGTCCTGGCCGGCATACGTGGCTCCTTCCTCCTGTTGTTGTGCGCCACCGCGTTGTTCGGGGCAGCCACCGCGTCCAACAGCCAGGCCCGGTATGCCGCGGCCGACCTTGCGCGCCCGGAGCACCGCGGTCGCTCCCTCGCCCTCGTGGTCTGGGCGACGACGGTCGGCGCGGTCCTCGGGCCCAACCTGATCGGCCCGGCCGGCCGGCTCGCCCGAGGACTCGACATCCCCGAGCTCGTGGGGCCGTTCGTGTTCAGCATGGTCGGCTTCGTCCTCGGCGGTGTGCTGCTGTGGATCCGGTTGCGGCCCGACCCGCTCCTGCTCGCCCGACGTGCTGCGATCGACGCCGGCGACGACACCCAGACCCATGGATCGCTGCTCCGGGGCCTTCGGGTCATCCGCGCCTACCCGGCCGCCTTGCTCGGACTCGCCGCCGTCGCGATCGGACACACGGTGATGGTCGGCGTGATGGTGATGACGCCGCTGCACATGCACCACGGCGGCGCGGAGCTGCGGCTCGTCGGCTTCGTCATCAGCATCCACGTGCTGGGCATGTACGCGTTCTCCCCGGTCACCGGTCTGCTGGTGGACCGGATCGGCGAGCGGGCGGTCATCCTCGCCGGCGTGGTCGTCTTCCTCGCCGCGGCGGTGCTGGCGGGGCGTGCGCCGGAGGGCTGGTCGGGGCTGCTGACGGCCGGTCTCTTCCTGCTCGGGCTGGGCTGGTCGTGCACCATGGTCGCGGGGTCGACGCTGCTCGCGGGCGCCGTGCCCCTGGCCGAGCGACCGGGCGTGCAGGGGGCCTCCGACCTGGTGATGGGGCTGGCCGCTGCGACGGGCGGCGCGCTCGCCGGGCTGGTGGTCGGCGGCTGGGGCTTCGGCTGGCTCTGCGCCCTGGCGGCCGGGCTCGCCGCACTGCTCGGAGCCATGGCGGTGATGACCGGCAGGGTTCGTTAGCCTGCGGGGGTGAGCAGCACTTCCGACGACTCGCGCGGAGCGGCGCCCGGCGCCGACGGCGTCGACGTGTCACGCAGCGGCGCCCGTGCCCAACGCGTGGGGGTGGCGGTGCAGGGCTGGCAGCACGAGCTGTCCCTGGTCGGCGGACCCAACACCCTGCTGTGGCACCGGGACCTGCCGGGCGGCACCCTCGACCTGACCACCGCCCACCCGGGCGGGGTGGCGATGCTCCTCGCCGGCAGACCGACCCGCCTGTCGGACCTGGTGCGGGAGCCCGTGGCGCTGCAGCAGGCTCGCGAGCGGGTGCGCAACATCCGGCACAAGGCCGTGGAGCTGTGGGAGGAGCACGGGCTCACCACGAGCTACATCGCGGTGGGTATGGCGACCTGGGACGTCCCGCACGCACCTCGCCCCCCAGCCGCTCCCGTCCTGCTGCGCAGCTGCACGCTGTGGCCCACCGGCCCGGCGGAGCTCGACTTCGACGTCGACCTCGGCCCCGACGTCGAGTTGAACCCGGTGCTGCTGCACTACCTCCGGTCCGAGCGAGGCCTCGAGATCGACGGCGCCGACCTGGCCGACCGGGCGCTGGTGCGCAAGGGATTCGACCCCCACCCCGTCTACGCCGAGCTGTCGCGGGCCTGCCGGCAGGTGCCAGGGTTCAGGATCAGTCCCCGGCTCGTGGTCGGCACCTTCTCGCACGAGAAGCTGCCCATGGTCGCGGACCTCGCGGCGCACGGAGACCTGCTCGTCGACCATGACGTCGTGGCGGCCCTGGCCGGTGACCCGGGCGCGACGGCCACCATCGCCACGACCGCACCGGACTGGCCGGCCGACCCGGACCCCGAGGCCGAGCTGGCCGTGCTGGACCTCGACTGGTCACAGCAGGCGGCCGTGGAGGCCGTGCGCTCGGGCGTCAACCTGGTCGTCGAGGGCGCACCGGGCACGGGCAAGACGCAGACGATCGCGGGCCTCGTCGCGGCGCTGGCGGCGGACGGGCAACGGGTGCTGCTCGTCTCGGAGAAGCGGGCTGCCATCGAGGCGGTCCGACAACGGCTCGACCGCGTCGGACTCGGTGACCTGGTGCAGGCCGACCACGAGGACCCTCGAGACCGGCGGCGCGTGGCCGCCGAGCTGGTCGCCGCCCTCGATGCCTCGCTGGTCGCCGCCTCCGATGCCGTCGACGACGATCCTGCCGAGGTCAACGCCAGACTGGTCCAGCGACGCGGAGAGCTGGCGACTCACCTGGCTTCGCTGCACGACCGGCGGGAGCCGTGGGGCGTCAGCGCCTTCGACGCACAGGTGGCACTGTCCGCCTTCGCCGCGCGGCCCGCCGCGCCGATGTCCCGCGTCCGGCTGGAGGGTGCCGTCCTCGACGGTTTGACGAGGGACCGCATCGACGAGCTCGGTGCGCGACTCACCGAGGCCGCCGAGCTCGGCGCGTGGACCTCCGGCGACGAGGAAGACCCGTGGTATGCCTCGCGGTTCACGTCGGACGAAGAAGCCGCCCGGGCCCTCGACATCACCAAGCGACTGGAGGGCGGCGAGCTGGAGGCGGCGCGCCGCCAGATGGCGGAACTGGCGGACGAAGCCGGGCTGCCGGTGCCCGGGACGTTGACCGACTGGGAGAGCTCTCTGACCCTCATGGAGCAGGTGCGTGACTCCCTCGAGGTCTTCAGGCTGGAGGTCTTCGACGCCCCGCTCCCCGAGCTGGTCGCGGCGACTGCCTCGAAGGAGCAACGCCGCTCCGGCGACCTCGACCTCGGTGTCCTCGCACGCGCCCGCCTCACCCGCCAGGCGCGGGCCCTGCTGCGGCCCGGACCGCCTCCGCCCGACCTGCACGGCGAGCTCGCGCTCGCACTGGGGGAGCGCGACCGGTGGCGCTCGCTGGCAGGCAGCGGCGCCCGTCCCGAGGCGCCCCCGGGCATCGAGGCGGCTCGGGAGAGGTTCGCTCCGGTCCTCGCCGACGTGGAGTGGCTCGGTGCGCGGCTCGAGACCACCGCAGCGGGCAACGACCTCGTGGCGCTGCCTCTGGACCGGTTGGTCGGGCGACTGCGGACACTCGCGGGCTCTGCACACCGGCTCGAGGTCGTGCCTCGCGTCCTCACCCTCGTCGACGAGGCCCGCGAGGCCGGGCTCGGTCCCGTGGTGGACGACCTCGCCCGACGGCGGGTCCGGGCTGCCAACGTGGCGGGCGAGCTCGAGTTCGTCTGGTGGGCTTCGGTGCTCACGCGCATCGCGGCTGATGACCCGGGCTACGGCGCTCACGACGGCGACCGGCTCCGGACCGTGGCAGACGAGTTCGTCGACGCCGACCACGCACACCTGCGCAGCACCGCCCGGCAGGTGCGCGCTCGTGTGGCGGCCCGGCTGGCGGAGGTCGTGGCGGCCCAGCCGGATCAGGTGCGGCTCCTGCGCGACGAGGCGGCGCGAGGGCGCAGGCACCGCGATCCGCGTGAGCTGATGCGCGAGGCCGTCGACGTCATGACCGCAGTGCGGCCGTGTTGGGCGATGAGCCCCCTGGCCGTGGCCTCCCTCCTGCCGCCGGGTCGCTGCTTCGACGTGGTCGTCGTGGACCATGCCGGCCACCTCCCGACCGCGCGCGCGGTCTCGGCCATCGCCCGTGCCGATCGCGTCGTCGCCGTCGGTGACCGACGCCAGTCGCCCCCCGCGCAGTTCTCCACCGTGGTGGCCGAGACGCCCTCGGGGCAGCCCGGAGTCGACGACGCACGCCGCGTTCGCGAGGAAGCGCCAGGGCGGTCCCTGATGGAGGTCCTGGCCCGCGTGCTCCCGCTCCGGACGCTCGAGCGGCACTACCGCTCCGAGGACGAGCGCTTGGTCACCTTCGTGGCGCAGCGCGTCTACGGTGGCGCGTCGATGGCGACCGTGCCGGGGGCGATCGGCCGCGACGCGGTGCGGCTGCGCACGGTCGATCGACCGGACGACGGTGCGCACGCAGGATCGGGGGGCAGGGGCCTCGAGGCCCTGGCCGAGGTTGCGGCGCGCGAGGCCGTCGAGCACGCCAGGTCACATCCCGGCGAGTCGCTCGGCGTGGTCGCGGTCGGACCGGCGCTGGACCGCGCGGTCGGACGTGCCCTCTCGCGCCAGCTAGCGCGTGCTCCGGAGGTCGCCGGATTCTTCCGGCACGACGCTCCCGAGCGGGCCTTCGTCAAGGCGGCCGACCTTGCGCAGGGTGAGGAGCGGGACGCGGTCATCGTCGTGCTGGACGGTGACGAGGTGGACGAGGCGCGGCTGGTCGTCGCCACGACTCGAGCCAGGCGGCGGATGACGGTCGTCGCGCCGCGTGACTCCGGTGCCGCCAGCGCAGGGTCCGGGCCGAGCACCCCTGGCGGTCAACTGGTGGCCGACTTCGTGCGCTACGCCGCCGACCCGGACCAGGCGCTGCACCGGACGCCCGCGCCGCCAGCGAGCGTGTTGGCCGCGTCGGACGCCACGGGTGCGAAGGCAACAGAGGGGGACGCGGTCGCCCCGGCCGTTGCGCCGAGCACGACCGAGCGCGCTGCTGCCCCGTCGGCGGACGACATCCATCCAGTGGTGTCGGAGCTGGCGGGGAGGCTGCGGTCAGAGGGGTTCGTGGTCCACCAGGACCACGGCCGCTCCGGACACCGGCTCGACCTCGCGATCGAGGATCCGGCCCGCCCGGGCCGGCTGCTCGTCGCGATCGAGAGCGACGGACGGGGACGAGCCGCCCAGCGCAGCACCCGGGATCGCGAGCGGATCAGCGTCGAGCACCTCGGGCGGCTCGGTTGGCACCACGTGCGGATCTGGACCACCGACGTCTTCCGCGACCCGGCGCGCGTGGTCGCCATGGTCACGGCCGAGGTCTGGGAGGCGTCGCGCACCGCCCGCACCGACCGCTCACAAGCCGGGCAGCAGGCGCCGCGGCACGCGTCGGTCGAACCCACCGAGGGCGCGGACCAGGCGTGACCACGACCGACCCACCTGACGGTGCCGACGACGAACGAGGCCGTGTGCAGGAGGAGGCCTCTGGCGATGAGCATCGCCCGGTCCGTCCCGGGCGGCGGCGACATCGGCGGGTGACGCGCCCGGCCCAGGGCGGTGACTCGGGTCCGCTCTCGCCGACCACGGACGACACCGATGAGGGATGGGGCGAGAGGCCGGACGAGTCGGCACAGGACCGTTGGCTGCGCGAGCAACGGCCGCCCCATTGGGGCTGAGCAGGAGGTGCGACGAGAGGCCGTCGCGACCGGCGAGGACGCGGGTGGACATGACTGTGGGGTGGGAGCCACCGGCTCCCACCCCACAGGATGCGCGTCAGCTGTCGGTCAGCAAGTCCGGCAGGGCCGTCCGACTGGCCTTTCGGCGACCGACTATCGCCGAGCCTGGAGCGCGTCGCGGATCTCCACCAGCAGGTCGATCTCGGTCGCTGCTGGCTCCTCCTCGGTGACGTAACGGGCACGAGCTGCTTCGTAGGGCTTGACCACGAAGAAGTAGACGACCGCGGCCAGGATGATGAACGCGATCAAGGCCGTGATGAACACGCCGACGTGGATGCCACCCGGTGTGTATTCGGAGAAGTTCGGCGTGCCCCCGGCCTTGCCGATGATGTCCAGGATGATCTGGACGAACGCGGTCACCACGGCACCGAACGCCGCCGCCATGACGAACGCGACGGCAAGCTCAACGAGATTGCCCCGCATGAGGAAATCCTTGAAACCCTTCATTGGGGTGTCCTTTTCTGATAGTGGAAAATGCGACGGTCGCTGTAGCGGACCAGAGCAGGGTGTCCCGCGCGCTCGATGGGTCGGCGCGTCGCCCTACCCGGGGCGATGAACCGTCAGCATGACACCGACTCCCGGTGTCTGGGCGCCTTGAGCCACGGCGAGTCGCGAAGCCGTGGACGGCTGGGTGGCGACCATGACTCCCGGCCCCTGCACCGCGTCGTCGCTGGTCAGCGGGCTGAGAGCCCCGTGGTCGTGCTGCTCGCCGCCGGCCGCGAGCACCAGCAGGTCGCGGCCGATCACCGTGCCGTCCGTGGTTGAGATCGCGTCCACCCGGTCGCCCGGTCGCAGCGCCCGGGCGAGCCCTCCGTCGGCGAGCGGAATGTGAGCCATCACACGTCCGTGGGGGAGCGCGTCGAGCAGGGACGAGCCGCGCAGACGGCCGGTCGTCAGTGCCTCACCCGCCGTGATGGGACCAGCGAGGACGGCACCCACGGCGGCGTCGACACGTGCGTAGCCGGCCCTCGGCCGCAGGTCCTCCGGCCACCGGCTCACGTGCAGATCGGCCGGGACGATGCGGTGCCCGACCGGCAGGTCACGCGCCACCACGACCACCCGCGCGCCCTGCGGCGGTGCCTGGGGGAGCGCAGCGCCCGCCACCAGCCAGGTCGCGAGGCCGACCAGCACCGCGGTCAGCCATCGCCGGGCCCGGACGCGGCGCCAGACCGAACGGCGACTGGTCGGCCGCCACCGCGCCCAGGGCGGCAGCCGCCTCGCCCCAGCGGCCCGACCCTTCCCCCGCGGCGAGTCCGCTGTGGCGGTCACCGGACCAGTGGCTGGACCCGCGGCGACCGACCTGTTGCCCCCTGGGCGGTGCACGGCGGCCTACTCCGGAAGGGTGAACGGCAACGTCATACCGTCCAGGGCCCGACGACACGGACAATCTGCCGTCTCGTCCGGCGTGGCCTCGGGCAGCCGCGGGATCGCTCGCCGCAGCAGGCTCTTCAGCGCGTCGATATTGCGAGCGAAGACGCGCAGCACCTCGTCGTGGGTCACGGCCGGGCCGCCCTCCACGCCGGCGTCGTGGTCGGTCACCAGCGCGAGCGTGGTGAAGCACAGCGCGAGCTCGCGGGCGATGGCCGCCTCCGGCATACCGGTCATGCCCACGACCGACCAGCCTGCCTGCTGGTGCCACTGCGACTCGGCGCGCGTGGAGAAACGCGGTCCGTTGATGACGACCAGGGTGCCGCCGTCGACCGTGTTGACGGACGACTCGGCCGAGGCGGCAAGCACGGTCGATCGTCCCCTCGGGCAGTAGGGATCGGCGAAACCCACGTGGACGACCGGACCCTCGGTGTCATAAAGGGTGTGCGGCCGGCCCCAGGTGCGGTCGACCACCTGGTCGGGCACCACCACGGTGCCCGGCCCGTGCTCGGACCGCAGCGAACCCACGGCACACGGCGCCAGCACCTGCCGGACCCCGACCGCCCGCAGCGCCCAGAGGTTGGCGCGGTAGTTGACCCGGTGCGGGGGGAACCGGTGCCCCTGGCCGTGCCGGGCCAGGAACGCGACGCGCCGCCCCTCCACCTCGGCGACGACCACGTCGTCGCTCGGCGGGCCGAACGGCGTGGAGACCGGGACGGAGCGGGTGTCGGTGAGGAACTGGTAGAAGCCGGACCCGCCGATCACGCCGATCTCCGCGCGCAGCATCGGGTCTTGGTGCCCGGCCGTGGGCACAGCCTGTGTCGTCATGGCACCCGAGGCTAGTCAGGCGCTCCCGCGAGGCGGGCTGCCGGCAGATTCGCTGTGGACAAGGGCTCCGGCGGGGCGGCCCTGTGGAGCGAGGTGCGCACGACGTGGCCGTGGCGTCGGTGGGCGCCCACCCGTCGGTGGTCCCCATCCGTCGGCGGCCGCCCGATCAGGCCGCCCGGTCAGGCCGCGGAGCCGGCCTTCGTCGTGCTCTTGGTGGCGGCCTTCGACGCGTCGGAGCCCTTGGAGGACTTCGAGGACGAACCGTTCGCGCTCTCGGAGCCGTTCGACGAGGTCGTCGACGTGGTCTTGTCGCCGCCGGACTTCTCGGAATGGGCACCGTTGGACGTGCTCGAGCTCGACCCGCCCGAGCTGGAGCCGTTCGAGCTCGCCCGGGAGTCGGTGCGGTAGAAACCGGAACCCTTGAAGACGACGCCGACCGCGCCGAAGACCTTGCGCAGCCTGCCCCCGCACTGGGGGCAGACGGTCAGCGAGTCGTCGGTGAAGGCCTGCACGATGTCGAACCGGTGGTCGCACTCGGTGCAGGCATAGTCATAGGTGGGCACGTGCTCCTCCATCTGTGCTGGTGCCAGCTGTGACCCGGTCGGTCGCCTCACCGAGGTGGAGCTGGCACTGTCACGGGTCGAGTGCCAGTCTACGACGCCGCGCAGGCTGCCTTCGACCGCGTGCGCGCTGAGGTCACTGGTTCCACCCCGCCAGCCGCCCCCGCTCGCTCACCGCCCGCAGCCGCGCCTCGGCCCGGCCTCGGGCCGCACCGGTCGTCACGATCAGCAGCGAGTCGCCGCGGCGCAGCGGCGTGCGGGCATCCGGCACGAACGCCTCCCGGTCGCGCACGATCAGCGTCACGTTGGCTCCCACCGGCAGCCGCAGCTCGAAGACCTCCACGCCGTGCAGCTGCGACTCCGGCCCGACCTGCACCTGGAGCACGTCGGCGCCCAGCTCCTCCAGGGGCGTGGTCTCCAGCTCGAGGTCCACCGTGTGGTGGTCGCCGGTGATGCCCAGCCGCCGGGCCACCCACGGCAGGGCCGGGCCCTGGACGATCGTGAAGATGATGACGAGGTTGAAGACGAGGTTGAACAGCCACCCGGTATGCGGTGTGCCCACCGTGAGCGGGACGGTCGCCAGCACGACGGGCACCGCGCCACGCAGCCCTGCCCAGGACAGGAAGAGCTGCTCACGCAGCGGCATCGGGAACGGCAGCATCGACAACAGCACCGACGCCGGACGGGCCACGAGCAGCAGCACCAGGCCGATGGCGATGGCGGGGACGATCTGTGGGACGAGCTGGGACGGCGACGCCTCGAGCCCCAGCAGCACGAACAGCCCGATCTGGGCCAGCCAGCCCATCGCCTGGGCGAACGCACGGATCGCCGGCCGGTGCGGCAGGGCGATGTTGCCCAGCACCAGCGCGGCGACGTAGGTGGCGAGGAAGCCGCTGGCGTGGATCTCGACCGCCACGGCGTAGGCGAGGACGGTGAGCGAGAGGATCCCGATGGAGAACAGGCCGGAGGAGGTCGACGCTGCGCGGCGCATGACGAAGCCGCCGAGGAAGCCGACCGCCAGCCCCACCGCTGCGCCCCCCGCCAGCTCTCCGGCGGCGATGAGGACCAGCTGCCACGCCGGGTCGTGCACGGCGCCCGGCACCGCCTGGTGGGCGAGGACGACGACCAGCAGCACGACCGGCGCGTCGTTGAAGCCGGACTCCGCCTCGAGCACACCGGACAGCCGAGCGGGCAACGGGACCCGCCGTAGCACCGAGAAGACCGCGGCCGCGTCCGTGGAGGAGACCACGGCGCCCACGAGGAAGCCGATCTCGAGGGACACGTCGAGGATCCAGTGCGCCGCGAACCCGACGACCACGACGGAGACGACGACGCCGATGGTCGACAACACGGCGGCGGGGGCGACCGCGGAGCGGATGCCTGCCCAGGACGTGGTCAGTCCGCCCTCGGCCAGGATGAGGATGAGCGCGCTGTAGCCGAGCACCTGGGTCAGCTCCGCCGAGTCGAACCGGATGCCGAGACCCTCGTTGCCGATGGCCAGCCCGATCGCGAGGTAGAGCAGCAGCGTCGGCAGGCCGGCCCGGACCGCGAAACGCACGGCCGCGACCGAGACGAGCAGCACGAGGGTGCCGAGCAGGAGCACCGGTGTCAGGTCGTCCAGAGTGAACGCAGGGGGCACTGGCGTCGCGAGCACCAGACCCTCCTCTCCAGGACGTCCCCGGGCCGACCTGAGCGTGCCCTGCGTGCGCTGAGCGGGGCTTTCGGTGGCCTAGTCTCGCAGGGTGTCTCGTCCCAGGCTCCTGCGCCGCATCGGAATCTCGGCTCTCGCTCTCCTCCTGGTCGTGGCGGTGGTCGCTGCCGTCCTCGCGATCGGCCTGGTGCGCCGCTCCTTTCCGCAGACGTCGGGCGAGATCACCGTCTCCGGCCTGACCAGCTCGGTGTCGGTGCTGCGGGACGACCGGGGGGTGCCGCAGATCTACGCGGACAACGCGGACGACCTCTTCCGCGCGCAGGGTTACGTCGCGGCCCAGGACCGGTTCTTCGAGATGGACCTGCGGCGCCACGTCACGGCCGGCCGGCTCTCGGAGCTGGTCGGCCCCGACGGGCTGGAGACCGACCGGGTGATCCGCACCATGGGCTGGCGCCGGGTCGCGGAGCAGGAGCTGCCGCGGCTCGACCCCTCGACCCAGCGCTATCTGCGCGCCTACGCCGACGGGGTCAACGCCTACCTGGACGAGCGGGACTCGCAGTCCAAGATCGCGCTGGAGTACGTCATCCTCGGACAGCAGGTTCCCGACTACCGGATCGAGCCGTGGACGCCGGTGGACTCGCTGGCCTGGCTCAAGGCGATGGCGTGGGACCTGCGCAGCGACTACGCCGACGAGCTCGCGCGGGCCCGCCTGGCCGACCGCATGTCCGCGGGCCACATCGCGGACCTGTTCCCGCCGTATGACGCGAAGGCCCACCGTCCGATCCTGTCCTCGGCGGACTGGTCACCCACGGCGTCCGAGCGCACGGCTGTCAAGAAGGCCACGGCCACCTCGACGGCAGGACCGGACCGCCAGTCTCCGGGGACGAAGGAGAAGGCGAAGGACGGGGGGTCCGCCCAGAAGGAGTCCGCTCAGCCGGCGGCCCTCACTGGCGACGCAGGCCCGGCGGTGACCCGGGACGCGAGTGTGCGGACGGCATACGCGCAGGCGACGAGTGCGGTGCGCGCCGTTCCGGCCACCCTCGGGCAGGGCGACGGCATCGGTTCCAACTCGTGGGTGGTGGACGGCGAGCACTCCACGACCGGCAAGCCGCTGCTGGCCAACGACCCACACCTCGGGGTCAGCATGCCGGGCATCTGGTACCAGACCGGGCTGCACTGCCGCACCCTGTCGAAGCAGTGCCCGTTCGACGTGAGCGGCTTCTCCTTCGCCGGGCTGCCGGGCATCGTGATCGGCCACAACGACACGGTCGCCTGGGGATTCACCAACCTGGCGCCCGACGTCACCGACTTCTACCTCGAGAAGGTGCGCGGCGACTCCTACCTGCGAGACGGACGCTACGTGCCGCTGAGACAGCGCACCGAGACGATCAAGGTCGCCGGGCAGAAGGACGAGCACCTCATCGTGCGCGGCACCGTCCACGGACCGGTGATGTCCGACGTGGTCACCTCGGTCAACCAGGCCGGGTCGGCTGCACCGGTGCGGGGCAAGAGGGACCGCCAGCGCTACGAGGTGTCGCTGGCCTGGACGGCACTGCAACCGAACCGCACGGCAGACGCGATCTTCGAGCTCAACGCGGCGCGCAACTGGCCGGACTTCCGTGCTGCCGCCCGCGACTTCGCGGTGCCCGCCCAGAACCTGGTCTACGCCGACACCTCGGGACACATCGGCTACCAGGCGCCGGGGGCGGTGCCGATCCGCAGGTCCGCGACACCGGGGTCTCCGCCGGGCTACTGGCCGGCGCCGGGGTGGGACCCGGCCTACGACTGGAAGGGCCAGGTGCCCTTCGAGCAGCTGCCGCACGTGCTGGATCCGAAGGAGGGGTTCCTGGTTACCGCCAACCAGGAGGTCACGGCCAGCAGCTCGCCGTTCCTCACGACCGAGTGGGACGCCGGCTACCGCAGCCAGCGGATCCGCAACCTCCTGCAGGAGAGCCCGAAGGTCAGCCCCGAACGGATGGGGCAGATCCAGATGGATACACGCAACGACTTCGCCCCGGTCCTGGTCAAGCAGTTGCTGGCGGTCGACCTCGGCGGCGACCGGTTCACCGAGGACGGGCAGCGGCTGCTCGAGGGCTGGGACTACACCACGCCGGCGTCCGGCCCGCAGTCCTCGGCGGCGGCCTACTACAACGTGGTGTGGGCGCGCCTGCTCAACCTGACCTTCGACGACGAGCTGCCGCGCGACCTGTGGGCCGACGGGGGCGACCGAGACCGCGCGGCGATGGTGAAGCTGTTGACCCAGCCGCGGAACGCGTGGTGGGACAACAAGCTCACCCCGGGCGTGGTGGAGGGCCGCAGCGAGGTGTTGCGCCAGGCGATGGTCGAGGCCCGGCTCGAGCTGACCCGTTCGATCGGACGGGACCCCTCGACCTGGAGCTGGGGACGGCTGCACCAGCTCGAGCTCAAGCACCAGGTGCTCGGGGGCGACGGTGTGCCCGGCATCGTGCGGGCCCTGTTCAACCGCGGGTCGTGGCAGATGCCTGGCGGGTCGTCGATCGTCGACGCCAACGGGTGGGACGCGTCCGAGGGCTTTGACGTGTCGTGGGCGCCGTCGATGCGGATGGTCGTCGACCTCGGCGACCTCGACGCGTCGCGGTGGGTCAATCAGAGCGGCAACTCGGGGCACCCGTATGCCGACCACTACGACGACCAGGTCGACGCGTGGATCAGCGGCGACACCTACCCCTGGCCGTCGACGCCGGAGGCCGTGCGGGCGGCCAGCGACGAGGAGCTCACCCTCCGCCCCTGACTCCCCCTTGTTGCTGGGAGAGGGCGTCACCGATGACCCCCTCACCCAGCAACTAGCGGGGGATGGTGGGGAGGCGGACGAGGCCGAGCCCGGATGTGACCACGGCGTCGACTGGCTGGTCGTGCGGCTCGTGCGGCAGCGGACCGTCGACCAGCTCCTCGTCGTGCACGACCGCCACCACGAGGGCGCCCGGCGAGCGTCGGGCGAGCGCCCGGTCGTAGCTGCCGCCGCCCTGCCCGAGCCGCACCCCGCCGCGGTCCACCGCCAGCGCCGGGACGACCACGACCTGCGCCGTGCCGATCGCGTCGTGCCCGAGCTCGCTGCCGGTCCTGAGCTGCGCAGCACCAGCTCGCGGCGGGGCGCTCGCCCCGGTCCGATGCTCCGGGTGCTCCGCAGGGCGCCAGTCGAGGTCGAGGTCGGCCTCCAGGACCGGCACGAGGACCCGGACGCCGTGGTCGAGCAGGGCCGCGATGAGCCCCTCCGTCGGCGGTTCGGTGGGCAGGGACTCGTAGGCCGCCACGCACCACGCGCCGCCCGCGCCTCCCTCCGTAGTTGCTGGGGATCGGCGTCGTCGACGACGCCGATCCCCAGCAACTACGCCGGAGGCCGGGGTGGTCACCGGGGGCGGGGCGACCTCGAGCAGGGCCAGGACGGCCCGCGCGATCGCAGCCCCCTCTGTGGCCCGGTCGGCAGCCGGCGCGTGCTCTCGCCTCGCCGCCCGGAGGGTGCGGCGCAACTCGGTCTTGCGTGGATCGGGGAGGTGGGCGGACGGCATACCGGCCATGGTTCCGCACCGGACACCGCTGGGGCGAGCGCCCTCGGACACCGCCGGCGCGAGCGCACCCGGACACGGCTTGCGTGAGGGCCCTCGGACACCCTGGCGTGAGCGCGCTCGGACCGTCCATCCGGGTGCGCTCGCCGAAGAGGTGTCCGGTCACGTGCGGGAGACAGATAACCTCTGGCCATGACCCCATCGCGCACCGATTCCGCACCGTCGCCGCTCGTCAAGGCCGTGATCCCGGCCGCCGGGCTGGGCACCCGTTTCCTTCCGGCCACCAAGGCGACTCCGAAGGAGATGCTGCCGGTGGTGGACAAGCCCGCGATCCAGTACGTCGTGGAGGAGGCGGCCCGGGCCGGGCTGCAGGACGTGCTGATGATCACCGGGCGCAACAAGGTCGCGCTCGAGGACCACTTCGACCGGCACTGGGAGCTCGAGCAGGCCCTCGAGGCCAAGGGTGACGACCGGCGCCTGCAACGGATCCGCAAGTCGGCGACGCTCGGCAACATCCACTTCGTCCGGCAGGGCGAGCCGCTCGGCCTCGGCCACGCGGTGCTGTGTGCGCAGGCGCACGTCGGCGACCAGCCCTTCGCGGTGCTGCTCGGCGACGACCTCATCGACGCGCGCGACCTGCTGCTGGAGCAGATGATCGCGGTGCAGCAGGCCAAGGGCGGCAGTGTCGTGGCGCTGATGGAGGTGCCGCCGGAGCAGACCCATCTCTATGGCTGCGCCGCGGTCGAGGAGACCGACGAGCCCGACGTCGTGCGGATCACGGGTCTGGTCGAGAAGCCCGACCCGGCCGACGCGCCGAGCAACCTGGCGATCATCGGCCGCTACGTCCTCGATCCGTCGATCTTCGGGGTGCTCGAGCAGACGCCCCCGGGCCGTGGCAACGAGATCCAGCTGACCGACGCGCTCCAGGAGCGGGCGGCGGCCAGCGGCGAGGGGGCCGGGGTGCACGGTGTGGTCTTCCGCGGACGCCGCTACGACACCGGCGACCGGCTCGACTACCTCAAGGCCGTCGTGCGGCTGGCACGAGAGCACAAGGAGCTCGGCGACGACTTCAGCGCCTGGTTGGAGGACTACGTCGCCGAGCTGCGCGACGCCGACCGGACCCCCAGCGCCACCTCGCGATGATCTCCGTCGAGGACCACTTGGCCCGCATCCTCGCGGCTGTGGCCCGGCTCGCGCCGCGTGAGCTGGAGCTGCTGGAGGCGCGCGGGTGCGTCCTCGCGGAGGAGGTCACCAGCCCGGTGCCGTTGCCCGGCTTCACCAACTCGGCGATGGACGGGTATGCCGTCCGCTCCGGTGACGTCGCCGCCGCCAGCGAGGCGTCGCCCGTCGTCCTTCGCGTGGCCGGCGACATCGCCGCCGGCAACACCGAGCACCTCACGCTGCCCGACGACGGGTGCCTGCGGATCATGACCGGCGCGCCGATGCCGGAGGGGGCCGACGCCGTCGTGCCGGTGGAACAGACCGACGGCGGCGTGGACCGGGTCGAGATCCGGGAGGCGGCGGGGGCGGGCCAGCACGTGCGGCCGGCCGGTGACGACCTCCAGGTCGGCGACACCGTCCTGCCCGCCGGCACGGTGCTCGGACCGCGACAGCTGGCCGTGCTGGCGGCGGTGGGCCGCGGTCGGGTGGAGGCCGTGCCGCGACCCCGGGTGGCGGTGATCTCCACCGGCGACGAGTTGGTCGAGCCCGGCACCGTCCCGGGCTTCGGGCAGGTGGTCGACAGCAACAGCCTCATGGTCGCGGCTGCGCTGGGGGAGCTCGGCGCCGACGCCCACCAGGCTCGGGTGCGCGACGACACCGGCTCCTTCGCGGCCACCCTGGCCCGGGAGGCCGCGGAGTGCGACGCGATCATCACGACCGGCGGGGTGAGCATGGGCGCCTACGACACGGTCAAGGAGGTGCTGGCGGCCGGTGGCGAAGTGACCTTCGACCGGGTGGCGATGCAGCCGGGCAAGCCGCAGGGTTTCGGGCTCCTCGGACCACGGCGGTGCCCGGTCTTCACCCTCCCAGGCAACCCGGTCAGCACCCTGGTGTCGTTCGAGGTGTTCGTGGCGCCGGCCCTGCGGCAGATGGCCGGGCGGTCCAGCGAGGTGCCGACGGTCGAGGCGGTCGCCGAGCACGACTGGACCGCGCCCGAGGGCAAGGTGCAGTTCGCCCGGGTCTCGCTGCGCCGAAGCGGCACCGGGTGGTCGGCGGCGCTCGCGGGCGGACAGGGTTCCTACGTGCTCGGGGGACTTGCGGCAGCTGACGCGCTCGCCGTCATACCAGCGGAGGTCACCCGGGTGCATGCTGGTGACAGGGTGCAGTGCCGCGTCCTGGGCGACCTCGAGGAGCGCTGATGAGTGAACCGTCGTTGACCCACGTGCGCGCCGACGGGACCGCCCACATGGTCGACGTCAGTGCGAAGGCCGTGACGCCGCGGACGGCGTCGGCGGCGGGACGAGTGCTCCTCTCTGCCGAGGCGGTCTCCGCGCTGCGTTCCGGCAACGTGCCCAAGGGCGACGCGTTGGCGGTGGCGCGCCTGGCCGGGATCCAGGGCGCGAAGCGGACTCCGGAGCTGATTCCGCTCGCCCACCCGATCGGGATCCACGGGATCGAGGTCGATCTCGAGGTGGCCGACGACGGGGTGGACGTGCGGGCGCAGGTGCGCACGGCCGACCGCACCGGCATCGAGATGGAGGCGCTCACCGCCGTGACGGTGGCCTCGCTCGCCCTCATCGACATGGTCAAGGCCGTCGACCGGCACGCGCGGATCACCGACGTGCGGGTGACGGCCAAGGCAGGTGGCCGCTCGGGGGATTGGGCGGAGGACCCGAGCGCCGAGGAGCGCGACCGATGAGCACCAGTGACGAGGAGGCGGTCGAGCGGCACGCGGTGGTCATCACCTGCTCGACGCGCGCGGCGAGAGGCGTGTATGCCGACCGCGCGGGTCCGTTGATCGTGGCTGCCGCCCGCTCGTGGGGCCTGCGGGTCGCCGAGCCAGTGGTCGTCCCCGACGGCCCTGAGGTCGACACGGCGATGCGGCGAGCCATCGACGCGGGAGTCCACCTGCTGGTGACCACGGGCGGGACCGGCATCTCGCCGACCGACCGCACCCCCGACCAGACGATGCGGCTGATCGATCGACAGATTCGCGGCATCGCCGAGGCCATCCGGGCGGCCGGGGTCGCGGCCGGGGTGCCGACCGCGATGCTCTCCCGCGGCATCGCCGGCGTCGCGGGGCGCACGCTCGTCGTCAACCTGCCGGGCTCCGTCGGGGGAGTGCGCGACGGTCTGGCGGTGCTCGAGGCCGTCGTCCCGCATGCTCTCGACCAGATTGCCGGTGGTGACCACTGATGTCCTCGTGGTGGCCGGTGACCCTGCACGCCACCCACCCGAACGGCACGGAGGTGACGCTGCGGCCCCTGCGGCGGCGGGACCGCCGCGAGTGGACGGCGTTGCGTGCGACCAATCTCGATTGGTTGCGTGAGTGGGAGTCGACGCTGCCCGAACCGTCCGACCGGCAACTGTCCTTCCGCGGCCTGGTCCGGCTCTACCACGTCGAGGCCACAGCGGGTCGGATGCTGCCGCTGGTGATCGAGGCCGACGGCAGGCTGGTGGGCCAGATGCATCTCTTCGGCGTCGCATGGGGATCGCTGCGCTCCGGAGCGATCGGCTACTGGATCGATCGCTCGGTGGCGGGGCAGGGTCTCACCCCGTTTGCGTTGGCGTTGCTGGGCGACTTCGCGATGCGCGACATGGGCTTGCACCGGATCGAGGTCAACATCCGGCCGGACAACGCCCCGAGCCTGCGGGTCGTCGAGAAGCTGGCCTTCCGGGACGAAGGGCTCCGGCAGGGCTACCTGCACATCAACGGGGCCTGGCACGACCACCGCACGTTCGCGCTGACCGTCGAGGACCTGCATGGCGAGCGCCTGATGGACCGGCTGAATCGCTCGTCGGGCCAGCCACTTTGGCGACACACCGAGCAGGGTCCACGTTAGGTCGCTGATACCGCCTACCGTCGGTCCCGTGCCTTCCAGCAGCCTGATCTTCGTTCTCGTCGTGGCAATCTGGGCTGCCTACCTGCTGCAGCACTGGATTCGCCGCCGCGACCACCTGTCGACCGCCCGATCGGTCGACCGCTTCTCCGAGGCCATGCGGGTCCTCGAGCGTCGCAAGCCCCTTCCGGAGTCGCCGCTGGCGGCTCCGGAGCCACGTTCCTACGCCGTGAGCCCGGCCCGTCCCTCGAGGGCCACCGTGACCGTCAAGCGTGCCGTTGCCCAGCGGCCCGCGGCGCCGGCCGCCACTCGGACCGCTCGGGCCACCGAGGCACCGAAGGTGCGGGTCCGGGGACGCATGGCGAGGCTGCTCTCCGGGCTGACTCGCCGGCGGCTGCACGGCGCCTCCTTCGTCCTCTGCCTGCTGGCCGTCGTCGGGAGCGCCGTCCTGGTCCCCGTGATCGGACTGACGTGGTGGGCGGCCGGCGGTTCCGGCGTGCTGCTCGTGCTCGACCTGGTCTGGCTGCGGCACGCGGCCGCCGTCCGGCGCCGGCGGAGTCGTCAGGAACACGCCGCCCGCACCGCACACCGCGTGCGGGAGCGCCGCGTCGCCGAGGCGTCGGGCCGCCGCGCACACCAGCCGTCCCCGGCGAGCGCACAGCCGCGCCGTCCGGCGACAACCCTGTCTGCGGCGAATGCCACTGCGGCACGGGCGGACCGGCACCTCGACACGGTCTACGACCCGGATGCACCGGCAGTCGAGATCGAGCAGCCCGCTGCCGCCGCGGCCGGAACCGCCGACGAGCCGCAGGGCCGCTCCGGCGACTGGCAGCCGGTGCCCGTGCCTCCGCCCACCTACACCCTCAAGGCGAGGGCCGAGCGTCCCGCCTCCGCTCCTGCCGAGGTGACACCGACGCCGGAGCCCTTCGACCGCGCCGCCGCCGACGAGCCGTCGGACGCGGATGGCGGCACCGGCACAACCGGTATGCCGACCGGCGCGGACGGTGACGCTCCTCACCAGGGCGGCGAGGCGCCATACGGGCGGGACCTGCCGTTCGACGGGCTCGCACTGGACGAGGAGCTGGAGGAGCTTCCCGCCGTCTACGCCGCCGGCTGACCCTCCCGCCGGCGTGCGTAGGGTCTGAGCATGACGGAAACACGGATGACCTATCGACCGCTGGGCGACTCCGGCCTGATGGTCAGCACAGTGGGGATCGGCTGCAACGCCTTCGGCGTCCGCGTCGACGAGAAGGGCACCGCTGATGTGGTGCACGCCGCGCTCGATGCCGGGGTGACCTTGTTCGACACCTCGGACACCTACGGCCTGGGCCAGAGCGAGACGCTGCTGGGCAAGGCGCTCGGGAGCCGCCGGGACGACGTTGTCGTCGCCACCAAGTTCGGCATGGACATGAAGGGTGCCAACGGTCCCGACCACGGCGTCCGTGGGTCGCGCCGCTACATCCGCCGGGCCGTCGAGGCCAGCCTCACCCGGCTGGGCACCGACCACATCGACCTCTACCAACTGCACGCGCCCGACCCGGTCACACCGATCGAGGAGACCCTGGCGGCGCTCACCGAGCTGGTGCGCGAGGGCAAAGTCCGCTACCTCGGCAGCTCCAACCTCGCGGGGTGGCAGGTGGTCGACGCCGACTGGACCGCGCACACCGCCGGTCTCGAACGGTTTGTCAGCGCCCAGAACAAGTACTCCCTGCTCGACCGCCGAGCCGAGGACGAGCTCGTCCCGGCCTGCGAACAGGTCGGTGTCGGCATCCTGCCGTTCTTCCCGCTGGAGTACGGCCTGCTCACCGGCAAGTACCGGCGGGGCGCGGCCGCACCGGAGGGCACGAGGCTGGCGGACGACTCCCAGCGAGCCCGGCTCGAGGGCGCCAACTGGGACCGGATCGAGGCCATCGCCTCGTTCGCCAAGGAGCGCGATCTGAGCATGCTGCAGGTCGCGATCGGCGGTCTGGCGGCCCAACCCGCCGTGGCCTCGGTCATCGCGGGCGTGACCCGGCCCGAGCAGGTCCGGGCCAACGTCGAGGCCGGGCTCTGGGAGCCCACCCTGGAGGACCTGGCGCTGCTGGACCAGGTGACCAGCGCCGACTGAGCCGGGACGGGTCGCAGCTTCGTCGGCACGAGCCTGCCGGTTTCAGTTCGCCGCACCGGCGGTGTTATCTTTGCTCCCGCACCACGGGGCTGTGGCGCAGCTGGTAGCGCACCTCGTTCGCAACGAGGGGGTCAGGGGTTCGAGTCCCCTCAGCTCCACCGATCTGACTGGGCCATCACCCTTCAGCGGCCGAGATATCGGGTCACGGCCAGCACCCGGCGGTGGTCGTCCTCGCTGGGTGGCAGGTCCAGCTCGCTGTAGATGTGCGAGACGTGCTGGACCACCGCCTTCTCGGTGACACTCAAGGCGTGGGCGATGAAGGCGTTGCTGCGGCCCTCGGCCATCAGCGTGAGGACCTCGTGCTGTCTCGGGGTGAGCCGGTGGAGCGCATCGTGCTCGCTCCTGGCCTGGGAGAGCATGAGTGCCACCACCTCGGGGTCGAGCACGGTCTCGCCGGCACAGACGCGCCGCAGGTCCGCGCAGAAGGTGTCGATGTCGGAGATGCGTTGCTTGAGCAGGTAGCCGGTGCCTGCCGTCGGGGCGTCGAGCAGCTCGCGGGCGTAACGGCGCTGGAGGTGCTGGGACAGCACGACGATGGCGAGGTCCGGCCAGGTGGCCCGGATCTTGAGCGCAGCCCGCAACCCGTCGTCGGTGCGGCCGGGTGGCATCCGGATGTCGGTGATCACCAGGTCGGGACGCAGCTCGTCGGAGGCCGCGACCAGTGCGGCGCCGCTGCGTGCGGTGCCGACGACGTCGAAACCGCCGTGCACGAGGACGAGGGAGAGGCCCTCGCGCAACAGCGCCTCGTCCTCACCGATCAGGACCCGCACGGCAGCTCCGCGACGATGTGGGTGCCGCCACCGGCCGGGCTCTCGACCCGGAGCCGGCCGCCGAGCACGTCGATCCGGTCAGCGAGGCCGGGTAGCCCGAGCCCGGTGCCCACGTCGGCGCCGCCGACACCGTCGTCGTCGACCTCGACGATGAGGACGCGTTCGAGGTGGGTCAGCCGCACCCCGATCTTCGTGGCGTGCGCGTGCTTGGCAGTGTTGCTCATCGCCTCGGCGACCAGGAAGTACGCGGTGGCCTGCACCTGCCCGGGCAGCCACTCCTCGGGGCCCAGATCGAGCTTGGCCGGCAACGACATCCGGTCCACCAGGTCCTCGATGGCGGCACCCAGGCCGCGCTCTATCAACGGCGCCGGCATGACCCCATAGACCAGCTCGCGCAGGCCGGCTGCCGCGTCGTCGATGCGGAGCCTGAGCCGGGTGGCGGCTTCGGAAGCGCTTCCGGGCGTGCCCGGTATGGCCGCCAGGCGTTGCGCCTCGACCGCGAGCAGCACCAACTGAGCCTGCACGCCGTCGTGCAGGTCCTGCGCGATCCGGCGCCGTTCCCGGTCACTGGCCTCGACGATCCGGGCACGGGAGACCCGCAGCTTCCGCTCGCTGGCCCTGAGCTCGGCGGCCAACCGCTGCTGGTCGAGCGCGATCGCGATGACCCGGCCCGCGGCACGCACGAGTCCAGGGTCGCCGATCATCGTGGCGTCGTAGACGATCGCACCGACCCGACGCCCGGTCATCTCGACCTCGACCACCGCGCGTCCGGTGTCGGGCGTCGGGAGGGGCAACACGTGGCCCTCGGCATCGACGTAGCCGTCGCGGCGGGGCACCCAGAACGCAAGCTGGACCGAGTCGTCGCCCAGGGCGGCCGCCAGCGCGGTGGCCAGCGAGGGGCGCCGACCGGCGGTGGCGCCCAGCCACGCGCTCAGCTCCTGGATCTCGCCGGTGCGGGCGAAGCCGCCCAGGAGCATCGCACCGACGAAGGCGACCGGCACGACGGCCAGCACCACCACCTGGATCGCCCCGGAGAGCGCCGGAGTGAGTCCGGCCAGGGGCCGCAGCACGTCCGGCACGAGCGGCACGAGCAACACCGCCACGATGCCGTAACCGTACAGGGGCGCGAGGACCCGCCTGCGTGGCGCGGGAGTCGCGCGGAGCCGACCCGCCAGGATCAGGGCGGTTGCCACCATCACGGCGGCTCCCGCGCCAATCTGCAGCCAGGAGCCCGCCGCCGCCAGGGTCGGGCGGTTGGCTGCAGCAAGCATCCCGTGCGGGCTCGCGGACGGCGCGAACAGGTAGAGCGGGATCTGGAGCAACAGGCACACGGCGTAGGCCGCGGCCACCGTGTACCGGGACGGCATCGACCGGACCCGGCCGGAGGGAAAGGCGTGCAGCAGGTGCACCACGACCGCAAGTGGAGCGGTGGCGAGCACCACGCCGACCACCGACAGTGCGGGCACGTCGGTGTCTCCGAGTCCGCCGAGCAACAACACCAAGGCGCCGGCGACCATGATCGGGCCCAGCCGGTTGGACGGCCTGCGCCACCAGGCGGCCGCGCCGGCGGCAGCGTAGGCGAGCCCGGTGATTGGCACCAGCACGCTGGTCCACAACGGCGTCGGGTGGCCGAAGACGTCGAGCGAGATCTCGATCCAGGCCATCGACAGCAACGCCGCCCCCAACAGCGCGATCCCCGCGCCTCGCGAGTCCATGATCGCCGGGCGCGTCACCGCAGAGCCGGACGCCATGTCCCCAGCGTCCCACTCGTGCGGCATCCGTTTCACCGCTTTGGAAGACAGGACCTGGGTCTATTGTCGCGGCCTCTGCCGGTGGCAACACTGAACAGGTCATCGGCCACCGGACGATGCCTGTCAGCGTGCGGTGGCCGCCGCCTGATCTGGAGAGAAGCGTGTCGCATGACCCGTCAGTGGAAGCCTGTACTAGTGGGAGCGGTGGCGGTCTCGACCGCGCTGCTGGGAGCGATCGGTGTCGTCGGGGCGGGCGCCGCGCAGGCAGCGCCGAACTGTACGCCCAATGTGGACAACTCGGGGTTGAGCGCCGCTGTCGTGGCACACTCCCACCAGTACCTGGCGAATCGGCGAGTCGACGCCACGGGCTGTGACATCGGGATCTTCGTCGGGCCGGGCGTGCAGCACGTCACCGTCAACGACGTGGTGGTCACCGGGGCGAACTTCCAGGGGATCCTGGCCTACGACACGTCATACCTGACCATCAAGAACTCCCGGATCCACGACAACGGGTTCCACACTCTCGACAGCTCCGCGCCTGCGCTACCGGGCAGCGGCCTCCACTCGTATGTCGGGCAGTCGTTCGGCATCAGCCTGTTCGGCGTCTCCTGGTCCACCGTCGAGAACAACCGGGTGACCGACAACGGACGCGGCGGGATCGGCGTCATGGACACCGGAGCGAACAACCCCGGCACGATCAACCAGAACCCGTCGGCCCCGCTGAGGGCCTCTACCCACGACCGGGTCGTCGGCAACACGATGTCGGCCAACTACGGGGGCTGTGGCCTCGTCGCCGCCACCCAGAACTTCGGCGGTCACCTGTCCCACCTGTTCCTGGCCGGGAACCGGATCATCGGGACGGGAACGATGTCCGAGTCGGGGCCGGACGTGGCCGGTATCGTCGTGGCGGCCGATCTGCCGAACTCATGGGTCAGTGACGTCAGCGTCGTGGGCAACAAGGTGACCAACTCCTTCGAGGGAGGAGTCATCGTCAACGCCGAGGCGTTCAACTCCTCCACCAGGAACGTGGCGGTGCTCGGCAACACTCTCAGGGCCAACAACTGGGGTGCCCAGGAGGCCCCCGACACCGCGGGCGTCATCGTGTTCGCCAACCCGGGGGCCGAGGTCCCGCCGGGGGCCGACGCGCCCAAGAACGTCCACACGGTGGTGGCGGGCAACCGGATCACCGAGCAGTTCTACGGGATCTACTCCGTGGGCGACTTCCCCCCCATCGCCTTCGGCAACTACATCCGGGTCACGTCGGGTGGTGACCCGATCTTCCACGGCTGACCGGGCCGCGTCAGGAAACGCCTTGGGGCACGCGCTCAGCGCGTGCCCCAAGGCGTTTTCCGTTGTCGTGACTACAGGCGGCCGGACTTCACCACCCGGCTGAGGAACTGCTGGGTGCGCGGTTCCGTCGGGTTGTCGAAGATCTGCTCGGGCGGACCGTTCTCGCAGATCGAACCGCTGTCGAGGAAGCACACCTGGCTGGCGACTTCCCTGGCGAATCCCATTTCGTGCGTGGCCAAGAGCATGGTGAGTCCGCCGTGGGCGAGCTCCCGGACGATCTCGAGCACGTCACCGACGAGCTCCGGGTCGAGCGCTGCGGTGATCTCGTCGAGCAGCATCACCCGCGGTTCCATCGCCAGCGCGCGCACGATGGCGACGCGCTGCTGCTGCCCGCCGGAGAGCATGTCCGGATAGGCGCTCGACTTGTCCTGCATCCCGACCGAGGTCAGGAGGGTCATCGCCTTCTCCTTGGCCTCCTCCTTCGAGATGCCGACCACCCGGGTGGGGGCGAGCATGACATTCTCGAGCACGGACATGTGGGGGAACAGGTTGTAGCTCTGGAACACGATGCCGACGTCGCGTCGCAGCTTGTTGAGGTCGACCCCGGCTCCGGTGACGGTGTCACCGTCGATGTGGATCTCACCGCCGTTGACCTGCTCGAGCTGGTTGACGCAGCGCAGCAGGGTGGACTTGCCCGAGCCGGAGGCCCCGATCAGGCAGACCACTTCGTGCCGCTCGACATTGAGCGTGACGCCCTTGAGGACCTCGTTGTGGCCGAACGACTTGCGGACGTCCTCGATCTCCAGGAATGACATGGCCTCAGCCCCCTGCCCGCTTGGCGGCGTCACGGTTGATCAGGTGGTCGACGAAGCGTGCCTGCGGGATCGTGATGACGATGAAGAACACTGCCGCCAAGGTGACAGGTGAGAGGTTGAACAGCTTGCTCTCCCAGAGTTTGGTGACCAACAGGACTTCCGGAATGGCTGCGATCGACAGCAGCGCCGTGTCCTTTTGCAAACTGATGAAGTCATTCATCAACGGCGGGACCATCCGCCGCACGGCTTGTGGCACCAGCACCGCTCGCAACGTCTGCGCGTAGCTGAGACCGAGAGACCGGGCAGCGGCGCTCTGGCTGGGGTGGATGGAGGCCAGACCTGCACGGTAGACCTCGGCCACGTAGGCGGAATAGGTCAAGGTCAGCGCCACGACACCCATGAAGGCGGGGTTCCACCTCTGAGTGAAGGTGAAGGCCAAGGGAAGGCCAAAGACCACGAGCAAGACCGTGACGATCGCCGGAACCGCTCGGAAGACGTCGCAATACACCGTGGCGATGAGCCGCAGGGGTGCGCCGGCGCGGCCGGGCAACATGCGCATGATGGCCAGGATCAGTCCGAAGATCAGCACCAGCACGAAGGAGACGACAGCCACCCAGATGTTGATCCAGAAGGCCTGGATCGCTTCACCGAAGGACTGATGCCACGCGTCCGTGCGGAAGAAGGTCTCTGCGACTGCGCCGGAGTTGGTCAATCCCAACAGGAGTAGACCGGCGACGATGATGGCGGCAGCGCCGTAGCCAAGGCCGATCGTGGCGTCCTCGCGGCCACGAGCGGAGGCTCGGCGCGCCGCCACCAGCTCGTCGTTGTGGAGCAACCGGTTGCGCTTGGCCCCGCCCCGGAACCCCTGGATCGTCGGCCAGAGCGGATAGAGCGAGCCCAGCACCAAGATGATGGCCACGATGGTCGAGAAGATGCCGCCGTGGTTGTAATCGCGTAGCAGCAAGCCGGCAAACACCATCAGGGCGATGCCGACCACGTCGACGACCAGGGCAGTGACGGCCACACCCGTGACGCGTTGGGGCTGGCTCGGCGGCGGCGCCGGGAGCGTCTCTACCTCGACGAGGTCTGGTGTGCTCATCGAGCACACCAGACCTGCGTCGGTTCGTGAGGACTCACTTGACCTGCCACACCGGCACCGACGTGGGGTCGCCACCGAATGCCGGGCCGAGGTAGGTCTTGGACAGCTCCTTCAGGGTGCCGTCCTTGACCATGGTCTGGATGCCCTTGTCGAACTCCTTCTCGTTCTTGGAGCCCTTGGGGTAGATCGCGCCGTAGTGCTCACCGGTCTTGTACTGTCCGGCCACCTCGAGCTTGTCCCCAGTCTGCTTCGCCTCGGCCAGCACAATGGCTGTGTCCAACAGCGCGACATCTGACTGACCGGACAGGACGCTCTGGTACAGCGTCTGCGAGTCGGGGTAGATGTTCTGCGTCTTGCACTTCAGTTTGTCCTTCAAGAAGGGCACCGAGGTGGTTCCGGAGTAGGCAGCGCACCGCTTGCTCTTGATGTTGTCCGCGGTGATGCCAGCGCCCTTCTTGGTCAGCACGCCGATGTTGGAGTCGTAGTACGGAGTGGAGAAGTCCACCACCTTGGCGCGCTCCGGGGTGATCGAGATCTCCGCGAGCGCGAGGTCGAACTTGTTGGTGTGACCGGCGACCAACTGGTCGAACGACACGTTCTTGATGTCCAGTTTGGACAGGCCCGCCATGTTGGCCAGGTTGGCGGCCATGCAGTACTCGTAGCCGTCCTTGATCGAGTCGGCCGTGGTGCCGTTCCACCACCCCTGGGCCGGCAGGGTCGTCTCCACCGTCAGCGTGTCGGCCACGGCGGGCGTGATCTTGATGCTGTTGGCCTTGCTGGTGACCTTGCAGTTGCCGTAGTCGCCGCTCGAACCGCCAGAAGAACCGGAGCCGGATCCGGAGTTGTCGCCGGAGCCGCAGGCGGCGAGCGCCGTGGCCATGGCCACCGCGCTCACGAGTCCGAGAGTGCGCTTGAAGGTCATGTCGTGGGGTTCCTTCCCAGGGTCAACGGACCGAGCAGTTGAAGAAACAGTCGCCTGCTTCGCGTTCGGAGTCAAGGATATGGGCGGCAAGTGGGAAATATCGTTGCTTCCGCGTGATTTGCGGGGGGGGGGGCGCGCAGCTCATCCTCTGAAGGGAGGCGCTGGGCCTGGCCCGACCCATCATGTGACTTTCACACGACTCCGTCCTGCGTCGCGCGACTGTTTTCCGTGATGTGCAAGAGGGTCGGTCGATCCGCCGCGAACGCCTTTTCGACGGCCGGTGCGAGCTCGGCCGCGGAGCGGATGGCGAGACCATGGCACCCGAGTGCCCGCGCGGCCGCAGCAAAATCGACGCCGCCGAGCCGCACCGCCTCGATCGGGTCGCCGCGATCGGCCATCTCGTTGCGGATCTCGCCGTAGCCGCCGTTGTCGACGACCACGATCGGCAGGGACAGCCCGAGTGCGGCGGCCGTGGCCAGCTCGGGCAGGGTGAACATCGCGCCGCCGTCCCCGAGCAGCGCCAGGACGCGGGGACGACCCGGCGCCAGCGCCGCCCCGATGGCGGCGGGGAGGCCGAAGCCGAGGGTGCCGCCCCCCGTCGGGTAGAGGAAGCCGGCGGGCCGGCGCACCCGCACGCCGCTCAGTACCCCGTAGTAGCAGGACATGGTGCTGTCGCCCGCGATCACGGTGTCGTCGCCCACGACCGAGGAGAGCCCCTCGACGATGTCGCGCCACGGCTCTCCCTCGACCGCGGCATCCGCCCTCAGACCGGCGCGCGCCGCGGCAGCCCGTCCCGCATCGTCACCGGACGCGGTGTCGGAGTCCTCGCCGCCGAGCGCCGTGAGCAGCTGGTCGAGCACGACCGCGGCATCGCCCACCACCCGCATCGAGGGATTGCCGTTCGTGGTGATCGAGACGGCATCGATGTCCACGCGAACCAGCTTGTCGTCCAGCACCATCGGGCCGTTCCACAGGTCGGAGGGAGCCAGCTCGGTGCCGACTGCCAGCACCACGTCGGAGTGCTCCAGCAGCGACCGGACCGACGGGTGGTGCAGACCTGCTCCGACGGAGAGCGGGTGCGTCTCGTCCAGTACGCCCTTGCCGTTCGCGGTCGTCACCACAGGCGCGTCCAGGCGCTCCGCGACCCGACGCACCTGCCCCGCGGCGCTTCGGGCACCGCCACCGACGACGAGCGTCGGGCGCTGTGCGCCACGCAACCGCCGGGCCGCGGCGCCCACCGCTTCCGGGCGCGCCGAGGCCACGGCCGGCTCGATCGGGTCCACCAGCCGCACCTCGGCGCTGGCCTCGAGCAGGTCGAGCGGGATCTCCAGGTGCACGGGCCGTGGCCGTCCCGTCCGCATGGCGGCGAAGGCCTGGGCGACGGCGCCCGGGATCTCCTCGACGCTCCGGACGCGGTGGCTGTAGGCGACCAGCGCCTCGAGCGCGGCCTGCTGGTCCTTGACCTCGTGCAGCTCCCCGTTGCCGCGACCCGGGTGACCGGTCGGCATACCGGGGGAGACGAACAGCACGGGCACCGAGTCGGACCACGCCTGCGCGGCTGCCGCTGCCGCGTTGAGGATCGCAGGCCCCGTCGTGGTGAGGCACACCCCCGGTTTGCCGGAGACCCGGGCGTATCCGTCGGCGGCGTAGCCGGCTCCTTGCTCGTGGCGGGTGAGGACACACTGGATCCGCGAGCTCGCGAGCGCGGCGAACGCCGACAGGTTGTGGGTGCCGGGGATGCCGAACACCGTGTCCACGCCGTGGATCTCGAGTGCGGCGACGAGCGCTGCCCCTCCGTTGAGCTGGGTCATCATGCTCCTTCGTCGAATGGTGTCTAGTGGTTCAGGACAGGTTGCGCGAGATGACCAGACGCATGATGTCGGAGGTCCCCTCCTCGATCTCCTCGAGCTTGACGTCACGCATCCACTGCTCGACGGGGTACTCACGCGAGTAGCCCCAGCCGCCGAGGGTCTGCACGGCTGCATGGGTCACGAACATCGCCGTCTCCGAGGCCGTGAGCTTGGCCATCGCGGCGAGGCCGGTCGCCGACCCGCCCTCGTCGATCACCCGGGCGGCATGGTGCACCAGCAGCCGCGCCGCCTCGATCCGGGTTGCCATGTCGGCGAGCCGGAACGCGACGGCCTGGTGCTCGATGATGAGGCGCCCGAACTGCTTCCGGGTGCGGGCGTAGTCGAGGGCGTACTCGTAGGCCGCGCGGGCAGCCCCCACCGCGGCGGCGCCCAGGACGACACGGGAGATGTCGAAGGTGCTCATCAGCCCGTAGAAGCCCTGGCCCTCCTCGCCGAGCCGGTCGGACTCGGGCACGAAGACCTCGTCCAGGAAGACCTCCCGGCAGACGATCGCACGCTGGCCCATTTTGCGCATCGGTTGGCCGAACGTCATACCGGCGGCGTCCTTCCGCACCAGGAACGCCGAGACCCCGCCCGACCGCAGGCCCGCATCCGTTTTGGCGAAGATGACGTAGAGCTCGGCCGCGCCCGCGTTGGAGATCCATGCCTTCTGGCCGGTGAGGAGGTAGCCGTCGTCCACCCGGGTCGCGGTCGTGACGATCGACGCGGCGTCCGAACCCGCACCCGGCTCGGTGGTCGCGAGCGCGGTCAACGGGGCGTCCGGCCCCGTGAGGGGGGTGAGCCAGCGCCGCTTCTGGTCCTCGGTGCCGAGGGCCAGGATCGGGTCGGCGAAGAACCCGCCCGAGCAGACCAGGTTGCCGATCCCCGGGTCGCCCCAGCACAGCTCCTCCTGGACGAGGCACTGGGTGAAGACGTCGGTGAACCCGCCACCGCCGTAGGCCTCCGGGATCATGAAGTCGGTGATCCCGACCTTCGCGGCCTTGGCGAAGATGTCGACCGGAGTGACGACGTCGGCCTCGTCGACCTCCCGGCCGCGGGGCCGGATCTCCCTCTCGGCGAACTCCTTGCAGAGCGCGACGATCTGGGTCTGCTCGTCGGTCAGGGGCCATGCGGTGGTGCTCATGCTGTGACGTCCTCACTGTCTGGGGCGTAGCTGTCTTGGCTGAATCGGCTGTCTTGGCTGTCAGGGTGAAGCCGGCTGTCACGGCGAAGCTGGCTGTCGTGGGTTGGTATGACGAGCGCGTCGACCGGGAGCGCGCCGTGGGGCCCGACACGGACCGGGTTCAGCTCGATCTCGGCGAGGTCCGGCCGAGCCGCGATCAGCTGCGACAAGGCGACGACGAGCCGGGCCAGATGGACGGTGTCGACCGGCGGGCGGCCTCGCCAGCCGGCCAGCAGGGGCGCGCAGCGCAGGCGGGCGACCATGGCTTCCGCGGTGCCGCTGGGCACCGGAGCGCACTCGATCGCGGTGTCCTGCCAGACCTCGGTCTCGGTGCCGCCCAGGCCGACCACGACGACCGGACCGAGAGCCCGGTCCCTGCGGGCGCCGACGAGCATCTCCACGCAGCCGGGCCGGGTGTCCTGCCGCTCCACCACGTAGTCGCCCTCGCCGAGCCGGGCCCGCATCGACGCGAACGCCGCGAGCAGCGCCTCCTCGTCGCGGAGGCCGAGCAGCACCGCGTCCGCCTCGCTCTTGTGCTCGATCCACCCGGCCTTGAGGACGAACGGCGGGGTGAGTCGGGAGGCGGCCTCGCGCACCTGGTCGGGTGTGCGCGCGAGCCGGGCCGGCGGCATGGCGACCCCGACCGACCGCAGGAGCTCGCGGGCCGCCCAGTAACCGGGGCGGATCGGTGGCTCATCAGCCGGCAGAGGGAGATCCGTCGTCCCGGGCAGCTCGCAGCTCAGTGCCGCCAGGCCCGAGACCATCCGCACCGCGTCCTCGATGCGGCCGGTCGCGGGCACACCCTGACGCCACAGCGCCTCGGCGACCGCCCCGTCCGGAGCCATGGTGTGGACGACGACCGTCTTGTCGCGGCTGCGCGCCGTGGCCGCGATGCGGTCCGCGACCCCGAGCTCGTGGCTGGTCAGCGCCGGGTTGTCCGTGCCGTAGCGGCCGAAGTAGCCGGTGAGGACAGCAGTGTCGATCCCGGGATCGGCGAGGACGTCGTCCAGGACCGTTGCGTAGGTGGTGAGGTCCGCCTCCCCGCGACCGGCAAGGTCGACCGGGTTGTCGCGCGCAGCTCCCGCCGGGAGCCTGGACCCGAGCCTCGCGATGGCGGCCGCGCCCAGGTCGGGCACCGACAGGCCACCAGCGCTCGCGACGTCGGCCGCGACCCCGCACTGGCCACCGCTGTCGCCGACGATCGCCACGCGGCGCCCCGACCGCGTGCCGACGGCGAGGTACCCCCGTGCCACGTCCACCAGCTCGCTGGGGGTCCGCACGCGCAGCACGCCGGCGGCGCGGCAGGCCGCCTCGACCACGTCGGTGGTCGAGGTGAGCGACCCGGTGTGCGAGCGCGCCACCCGGGCGCTCGCCCTGCTGCCACCGATGGTGAGCAGGAGGGTCGGCTTGCCGGCCGCACGAAGCCGTCGGAGCGCCCCGAAGAGCGCCTCGCCGTCGGAGAAGCTCTCGAGGTAGAGCGCGACGAGCCGTGTCGACCGGTGGGTGGCCAGGTCGGCGAGCAACTCGGTGGCGCCGATGTCGCTCTGGTTGCCGATCGAGACGAACCTCGAGATGCCGATCCCGCCCCGGGCGCAGCGGATCACCAACTCGGAGCCGAGCTGCCCGCTCTGCGTCACGATCGCGAGGGGGCCGGGTGAGAAGTGGCCCCAGGCGAGCCGCAGGTGGCTGTCCGCGTCATACAGGCCGAGGCTGTTGCCGCCGAGCAGCCGCGCGCCGGCCCCCCGGATGCGCGCTGCGAGGCCCGACTCGTCGGGGATGCCGGCGGTGATGCCGAGGAATCCCCGGACCCCCAGGGCCATTCCGTCCTCCACGACGCACCCGACCTGGGCGGCGGGCACGCAGAGCGCGACCAGCTCGGGCGCTTCGGGGAGAGAGGCCAGGTCGGGGGCGCAGGAGGTGCCCAGCACGGTCGCTGCGGACCGGTTGACCAGGTGCACGGTGCGCCGCCCGGCGCCCTCCAGGGCTCCGGTGGCCAGCCAGTACCCCCACTTCGCGGGGTTGTCCGACGCGCCCACGACGGCGACGGAGGTCGGGTCGGTGAAGGCGTGCAGGTCCTGCGGGAGGTCTCGGGGGGAAGTCACGGGGGCACTCCCGGCGGCGCATCGATCCAGTAACTGACTGGCCAGTCAGTATCGATCCATGGTGAGGCCCTCGAGTGGCGCTGTCAAGACATCCGGCAGGGCCGGGGGTCGTTGCGGTGCGCGGCCGGTGTGGGTGTGACCTACGCTCATGCCGTGGCGAGACGGCGCAAGGACGCGGGAGTCCGGCGGGAGGAGATCCTGCGGGCCACGGCGAACGTGATCGAGCAGCGGGGGACAGCCCTGCTGCGGGTCGCGGACGTGGCGGCGGCGCTGGGGGTCAGCCCGGCGCTCGTCGTCTACCACTTCCAGACCAAGGACGCCCTCATCGCCGAGTCCCTGCGGTGGGCGGCGCAGCAGGACCTGGCGCGGCTCGCGAGCATGACCGACGGTATGACGTCCGCGCGCGACCGGTTGGTCGCCGCCCTGAAGTGGTACGCCCCGACGGGGAGTGCCAAGGGTTGGCGGCTGTGGATCGAGAACTGGGCGGCGGGGCTGCGGGATCCGGCGCTGCGTCAGGTGGGCCGGGAGATCGACCTGGTGTGGAAGGAGTCCTTGACGGCGACGATCCAGGAGGGCGTGGGGGCGGGGGAGTTCGTCACCGCCGACCCCCGGGGCGCTGCATGGCGGATCACCGCGCTGCTCGACGGGCTCGCCGTGCAGGCGATCGTGCACCGGGGCCTGGTCAGCCCGGAGGAGCTCACCGAGTGGACGATGCGGGCCGTCGCGACCGAGCTGGACCTGGACCCCTCCGTGCTCGCCACTCCCTGAGGCCGCCGAGCTTCCCCGGACTGCCCCCGGACTGCTCCGGGCTGCCGCGGAACCGCTGCGGCGGGCATCCTCGCTTGACACCAGCCGGCCTTTTACTGCATCGTCATTCAGTAATGAGAATCTGACTCTGCGCTCAGGAGGCCCGTCATGACCGGCACGCCACCAACCAGCATCGCCGCCGACGTGCATCGCGCGCCCCACCTGCAGGTCACCTGGACCGACCCGTTGACCGGTCGGCAGGGCCACGTGGTCATCGACCGGCTGGTCCGCGGTGTCGCCAGTGGGGGGCTGCGCATGCGAGCCGGCTGCACGCTGGCGGAGGTGCAGGGGCTCGCGGCCGGGATGACGCGCAAGGAGTCGCTGCACTACCTCCCGAGCAACAAGTACGTGCCCCTCGGCGGCGCCAAGGGTGGGATCGACTGTGACCCCGAGGACCCCGGCGCCCACGCCATGCTGGTGCGGTTCCTCGATGCGATGCGGGCGATCATCGACCATCACTGGACCACGGGGGAGGACCTCGGTCTGCGGCAGGACGACATCGACAAGGCGGTCGTGGAGGCCGGCCTGACCAGCTCGATCCAGGCCATCTACCCCTTGCTGGACGACCCCGACGAGGCGCGCCAGCGGCTGGCCGCGGCCTTCGGCATCGTGGTCGACGGTGTCAGCCTGCCCGAGCTGGTCGGCGGGCTCGGGGTCGCCGAGTCGGCCCTCACGGCACTGGAGTACCGCGGTGCGGACCCGGCGCGGTCTCGAGCCGTGGTCCAGGGCTTCGGCTCCATGGGCGGCGCGACCGCTCGTTACCTGGCGCAGGCGGGAGTCACCGTCGTCGGCCTCGCGGACGTGCGCGGCACCGTGGTCAACCCCGACGGCCTGGACGTCGAGCGCCTTCTCCTCAGTCGTGATCCCCTCGGCGGGATCGACCGCGGGCAGCTGTCGTCGCGTGACCGAGTCGTGTCCGCGGACGAATGGCTGGGCCTCGACTGCGACGTGCTCGTCCCGGCGGCCGTGTCCTACTGCATCACGCCGGACAACCAGGCTCGCGTCCGCGCTCGCTCCGTCGTCGAGGCGGCGAACATGCCCACCCTGCCCGAGGCGGAGGCGGCCCTCCGCGGCCGGGGCGTGGAAGTGATCCCCGACTTCGTGGCCAACTCGGCGACCAACGCCTGGTGGTGGTGGACGCTCTTCGGTGACATCGCGGCCGACGCGTCCGAGTCCGACGCCAAGGTGCGCACCTCGATGCGGCGCCTGGTGGACGAGATGCTCGACCAGGCGGACACGCACGGGACCACGCCGCGGGTGGCGGCGCAGGTCGTCGTGGACCGCAACCTCGCGGCGATCGAGGAGCGCTTCCCGTCGGTCGGCCACTGAAGCCCCCTCTCGCCCACACCCGTAGCTGCTGGGGAATCGCGTCACCCGTGACGCGATTCCCCTGCAACTACGGGAGAGGCGGGGGTGCTGGAGGCGGACCTGCGTGAGTCATCATTCGACAACTCATTGACGTCTCGCTGGAAGACTGTAGAGTATTGGACTCACGGCGTCGTCGACGATGGAAGTGAGTTGCTCATGAGCGTGCCCAGTGCACTGGTGCTCGGCGGAGGAGGCGGCATCGGCGCGGCGGTGAGCCGGCGCCTGGTCGTCGACCACGCGGTGACGGTCGGTTTCCACGAGAAGGCCGATCGCGCCAAGGCCCTGGTCGAGGAGCTGACCGGTGCCGGTGGCACGGCTCAGCTCGTGCAGTCCGACGCCACCACCGAGGCAGGCGTCGTCGCCGCCTTCGACGCGGCGGAAGAGCTCGGCGAGCTGCGCGTGGTCGTCCACTGCGTCGGCGGATGGGGCTACCCGCGGATCACCGATCTCACCGAGCAGCTGATCGACGAGGCGCTCGCCCTCAACCTCCGCTCCGCCCTGCTCGCGTTGCGCGAGTCGGCCCGGCGGGTCGTCGACGGTGGCCGGGTGGTCATGCTCTCGAGCGCCGCCGCCTCCATGGCGCCCAAACGGCAGAGCACGTATGCCGCGGCGAAAGCCGGCGTCGAGGCCGCGGCCCGCGTCGCGGCCAAGGAGGTCGGGGGGCGAGGGGTGACCGTCAACGTCATACGACCCGGGGCAACGGACACCGACACCCTCCGCGAGGGCACGTCGCCGAGGGCCATCGAGGTCCTGGCGGGCTCGAACGCCATGCGCAGACTGGGGACGCCAGAGGACATCGCCGCCGCGGTGATGACGCTGTGCGCCGAGGACTCCGGATGGATCACCGGCGCGGTCGTCGACGCCAACGGAGGACTGACATGACCGGGACAGACGTGCTCGACGAAGGGATCAGCTGATGACGACCGAGGTGCTCGAGAGCTGGGTCGCGGGGCGCTGGCAGGGCGGCTCGGGCGACGGCACGGTGGTGCGCGACGCGGTCACCGGCGACGAGGTCGTCCGCGTGACCAGCGACGGACTCGACCTGGCCGAGGTGGCCCGATATGCGCGGGAGGTCGGCGGCCCGGCGTTGCGCGCCCTCGACTTCGGCCAGCGGGCCGCTGTGCTCAAGCAGGTGGCGGCAATGTTGGACGAGCGCAAGGAGGAGCTCTACGAGCTGTCCGCGCGGGCCGGTTCCACCCGCCGTGACTCCGCTGTCGACGTCGACGGGGGGATCGGCACGACCTTCGTCTACTCCAGCCTGGGCCGCAAGGGACTGCCCGCGGGCCACGTCATCGTCGAGGGGCCGCCCGAGCCGCTGGGCAAGAACGGCACCTTCGCCGGTCAGCACGTCCTGACCTCCCCGCACGGGCTGGCGTTGCAGATCAACGCGTTCAACTTCCCGGTCTGGGGGATGCTCGAGAAGCTGGCGCCGGCGTTGCTCGCCGGTGTCCCGACCGTCGTCAAGCCGGCCACCCCGACCGCCTACGTCGCGGCCCGAGCCGTCCGGATCCTCGACGAGGCGGGGGTGCTGCCCGAAGGCGCTCTGCAGCTCGTGTGCGGGTCGCTCGGCGACTTCTTCGACCTGCTCGGAGGCCAGGACCACGTCGGGTTCACCGGCTCGGCGCACACCGCCGCCCTGTTGCGCAGCCATGCCGCGGTGACGAGCCGGTCGGCCCGGTTCAACGCCGAGGCCGACTCGCTCAACTGCTCGGTGCTGGGCCCTGACGCCACACCTGGCACACCCGAGTTCGACCTGTTCGTCAAGGAACTCGTGCGCGAGATGACCGTCAAGGCAGGCCAGAAGTGCACTGCGATCCGGCGTGCCCTCGTGCCCGCCGAGCAGCTTACGGCTGTTGCCGAGGCCGCGTCCGAGCGGCTCTCGAAGGTCGTCGTCGGTGCACCGGGCGCCGAGGGCGTCACCATGGGCGCGCTGGTCGGCCTCGAGCAGCGCGATGACGTCCGAGCCGCTGCCGGGGTCCTCGCGTCGGCGGGTCGTCTCGTCCACGGCGATCCCCATCGCGTCGACGTGGTGGGGGCGGACGCCGAGGCCGGTGCCTTCCTCGCGCCGCTGCTCGTGGAGGTCACCGACGCCGACCGGCCCGAGCCGCACGAGGTCGAGGCTTTCGGACCGGTGAGCACCCTGCTGCCCTACCGCGACACGCCCCAGCTGCTCGACCTGATCGCCCGTGGCGAGGGCTCGCTGGTCGGATCGGTGGTCTCCCACGACGCCGGTTTCGTGAGGGACGTCGTCCTCGGCGCCGCGCCCTTCCACGGCCGGCTGCTGGTCCTGGACCGGGACGACGCGGGCGAGAGCACCGGACACGGCATACCCATGCCCCAGCTGATGCACGGCGGGCCGGGACGCGCCGGTGGTGGCGAGGAGGAGGGCGGCCTGCGTGCCGTCCACGCCCACCTGCAGCGGACCGCCGTGCAGGCCGGTCCCCGGCAGCTCGCCGCGTTGTTCGCGGCGGAGGACCCTCAAGCTGAAAAATAGTCGACAAAGTCTTGGCAATAACGCCAAAGAAGTGTAGAACGTATAGCAGTGGCCCACACCCGACCCCAGGAGAGCCCTCATGTCCACCGATTCCCGCACTGGTGCCGCACCTGCCCCCAGCGGCCCGCTGAGCAAGATCGACTACACCGAGCGCATCCCCAACAATGTCAACCTGGCCGGCGACCGCCGGTTGCAGCGCGCCCTCGAGGGCTGGCAGCCGAAGTTCCTCGACTGGTGGAAGACGCTGGGGCCCGCGCTGCCCACCCAGGACGTCTACCTGCGCACCGCGATCGCCGTCGGCCGTGACGGTTGGGCGCACTTCGACCACGTGCCGATGGAGGAATACCGTTGGGGTATCTTCCTGGCCGAGCAGGACCCCGAGCGCCAGGTCGCCTTCGGCAAGCACAAGGGCGAGCCCGCGTGGCAGGAGGTGCCCGGTGAGCACCGGGCCGACCTGATGCGCCTCATCGTGATCCAGGGCGACACCGAGCCGGCGTCGGTCGAGCAGCAGCGCATCCTGGGCAACACCGCCCCGAGCATCTACGACCTGCGCAACCTGTTCCAGGTCAACGTCGAGGAGGGTCGGCACCTGTGGGCGATGGTCTACCTGCTGCACGCCTACTTCGGCCGCGAGGGCCGGCAGGAGGCCGAGCAGCTGCTCAAGCGCAACTCGGGTGACCTGGACAGCCCACGGATCCTCGGCGCGTTCAACGAGGAGACCACCGACTGGCTGCAGTTCTTCATGTTCACCTACTTCACCGACCGGGACGGCAAGTACCAGCTCGGCACGCTCAAGGAGTCGGCGTTCGACCCGCTGGCGCGCACCTGTGAGTTCATGCTCAAGGAGGAGGCCCACCACATGTTCGTGGGCACCACCGGGGTGCAGCGCACGGTCGAGCGCACGGCCGAGCTGATGAAGGAGTACGGCACCGACGACATCTGGGAGCACGGTGGCATCCCGCTCTCGGTGATCCAGAAGTACCTCAACTTCCAGTTCTCGGTGTCCATGGACCTGTTCGGCTCCGAGCAGTCGACCAACGCGGGCAACTACTACACCTCGGGCCTCAAGGGCCGGTGGATGGAGAAGCGCCGCAAGGACGACCACGTGCTGCTCGATGACACGCGCGAGATGAACTACGTCGAGGACGGCGAGATCCGGTCCAAGACGGTGCCGATGCTCAGCGCGCTCAACCTCGACCTGCGCGACGAATACGTCGCCGACTGCGCCAACGGCGTGCGCCGGTGGAACCAGGCACTCGAGGACGCCGGCCTCGAGGAGCGGCTCCTGCTGCCGCACGAGGGCTTCAACCGGGCGGTCGGCAACTACGCGGGTCACCACGTCAGCCCCACCGGCGAGGTGCTCGACGACGAGGCCTGGGAGGCCCAGAAGGACCAGTGGGTGCCCAGCTCGGAGGACCGGCGCAAGGTCGCGGCCCTGATGGTGCCGGAGTACGAGTACGGCAAGTTCGCCGGTTGGATCGCCCCGCCGCAGACCGGGATCAACGACCAGCCGGTCGAGTTCGACTACGTCCACCTGGCCGAAGAGGGCCTTTCCTGACCCTGTCCCGTAGGGCGTGACAGTGACAGACTGCGATCGTCGCCGAAATGTCACGCCGGTCCTCGCTCGTGCCTCACGCGGTACGTCGCGGGGGCCCTCCACGCCATACGGTCCTCCAAGGAGCACACCATGAGCTTGACCTGGTCCCGTGAGGACAGCCCCACCTGGGACGACGCGAAGCAGCGAATCATCGGCGGCGCGCCGCGGGGCGCCCTCAACGTGGACTTCCGCCCGGGACAGGACCTGCCCGGCGACTGGTTCGTCGCGTCCGAGGAGGGCAAGCCAGTCGGCTACGGCTGGCTCGACTCGACGTGGGGCGGTGACACCGAGATCCTGCTGGCCGTCGATCCAGAGCGGCAGCAGGCTGGGGTGGGCAGCTTCGTGCTGGCGAACATCGAGCGGGAGGCGGCGAGGCGCGGCACCAACTACGTCTACAACACGGTGCGCGACACCCACCCTGACCGCGACGCGGTCCACGACTGGCTGCTCGTGCGCGGCTACGAGGGCAACGAGAACGACGCCTCGCTCCGCAAGCGGGTGACCGGTGCCGACGAGGCTCCCGCCACCCCGGCGCCTGCCGCGACGTCGTCCGCTTCGGGCGAGGCCCCTGAGGGTCGCCCGCCCGGTCACGAGGAGAGCGGCGGCTACGTCAACATCGAGGACCACCAGTACTGAGCCGCGGCCGGAAACTGAGCGGCGACGACAGCGCGAATCGCGGCTGACGCGGCCCGCGAGGGATCAGCGGACGCCCCAGGAGTAGGTCTGCTTGCACAGCTTGAGGTAGACGAACGACTCGGTGGTGCGGACGCCCTCGATCGAGCGGATCCGATGGGAGATCAGCTCGAGCAGCTGGTCGTCGCTCTCGCAGACGACCTCGACCAGGACGTCGAACGATCCAGCGGTGATCGTCACGTAGTCGACCTCGGGGATCTCCGCGAGAGCGTCGGCGACCGGCCCCAGGTCACCGTCGGCACGGATGCCGATCATCGCCTGCCGTGCGAAGCCGAGCTGCATCGGGTCGGTGACCGCCACGATCTGGATCGCCCCGCTGTCCAGCAGCCGCTGGACTCGTTGCCGCACCGCGGCTTCCGACAGTCCCACGGCACGGCCGATGGCCGAGTAGGACCGGCGTCCGTCCTGCTGCAGCTCGGCGATGATCGCCTTCGAGACGTCGTCGAGGAGTGAGCCGGGGGGTGCCTCTCCGTCGGCGCGGGTCATCGCGCGGGCCGCCTCGGGCGGTCGCGCCGGTGGAGTCGCTTGACAACTAAATTCATCACAAGATCGGCAGAACCCTAGCGGAATCCGTTGCGGATGGGTACGTTGACGGCGTAATCCTGCGGAGAGGTGCACGACCATGCTGCCGAGCAATGAAAACGAACCGTCCCGGGGAACCGATCCCGCGCTGTGGCGTGGGCTCACCCAGCAGAGAGTCAGCCGCCGAGCCGTCTTTCGGATGACGGCCGCGGGGGCCGCCGCACTTGGCGCCGGGGCAGTGCTGTCGGCGTGCGGCGTGAGCGGTCAGGCGCCGGCGAGCGACGAGACCGGAGGCACGGGAGGCACGGGGGCCACCGGTGGCACGGGCGGCACGGGTGGCGCGACGGCCGGTGAGGACGCGGTCACGAAGTACTGGTCCGGCAAGAAGAAGACCGGAAAGCTCACCTGGGCCAACTGGCCGCTCTACCTCGACACCGCCGAAGGCAACAAGGGCAAGCACCCCTCGCTCGAGCTGTTCGAGAAGCGGACCGGCATCAAGGTGGCCTATCGCGAGGACATCCAGGACAACCCCTCCTTCTTCGCCAAGATCCGTCCGACCCTCGCCGCGGGGCAGAGCACCGGCTACGACATCGCGGTGATCTCCGACGGGCAGGTCCTCAGCCGGATGATCCAGCTCGGCTACCTGGTGCCTCTCGACCACGACCGGCTGCCCAACTTCGCCAAGTACGCGGGCGCGAAGTACAAGGACCCGACCTACGACCCGGGCAACACCTACACCATTCCCTACCAGGCGGGTTTCAGCGGACTCGCCTACAACCCCGCCAAGACGAGGCGCAAGATCACCAGTTTCGACGATCTGCTGGATCCCGCCTTCAAGGGCAAGATCGGCATGTTCGGTGACGCTGAGGAGCTCGGCAACGCCGCCATGTTCGCGCTCGGCATCGACGCGAAGACCTCGACCGAGGACGACTGGAAGAAGGCCGCCGAGTGGCTGGAGAAGGTCAAGCCCAACGTCCGCAAGTTCTATGAGCAGGACTACGTCGAGGCGCTGGCCAACGGGGACATCTGGGTGTGCCAGGCATGGTCGGGCGACATCTTCCAGAGCAACCTGTCCGGGACCAAGCTGGAGTTCGTGATCCCGAAGGAGGGCGCCCTGCTGTGGACCGACAACTTCCTGATCCTCAAGTATGCCGAGAACCCGGTCGACGCCCTGATGCTGATGGACTTCTACTACGAGCCCAAGGTCGCCGCCATGGTGGCCGAGTGGGTCAACTACATCACCCCTGTGCCCTCGGCCAAGGACATCGTGCTCGCCGACGCGAAGAAGTCGAAGGGCGATGACGCGACATACCTGCGCGACCTCGCCAAGAGCTACGCGGTCTTCCCCAGCGACAAGACCTATGGCCAGGTGTCCACCGGGCGCACGCTGAAGCTGGACGAGATCGACGCGTTCAACGCGGTCTTCGATCCGATCTTCCAGTCCTGACCTGTGGAGGGCGCCTGATGGAGACACCGGCCACCCAACACGCCCCGGGAGCGGCGAGGCCCTCCGCCTCGAGACCGTCCGCGGCGATCGAGCTGGCCGGGGTGGGCAAAACCTACGCCGCGCGACGAGGTGAAGGCTTCCGCGCGGTCGAGCGACTCGACCTGACCATCGAGTCGGGAGAGTTCTTCTCACTGTTGGGGCCGTCCGGCTGCGGCAAGACGACGACGCTTCGGATGATCGCCGGGTTCGAGGAGCCGACCGAGGGCGCCGTCCTGCTCTACGGCCGCGACGTCACGGACACCCCGCCGAACAAGCGGGACGTCAACATGGTGTTCCAGAGCTACGCGCTGTTTCCCCACATGGACATCTTCGCCAACGTCGCGTTCGGCCTGCGCCGGCACAAGGTCCCGAAGCCCGAGATCGCCGAACGGGTCCGGGAGACCCTGGAGCTGGTGGAGCTCACCGGCATGGAACAGCGCCGACCCTCGCAGATGTCCGGTGGCCAGCGGCAGCGCGTGGCGCTGGCCCGAGCGCTGGTCAACCGCCCCCGGGCGCTGCTGCTCGACGAACCCCTGGGCGCCCTCGACCTCAAGCTGCGCCAGTCGATGCAGATCGAGCTCAAGCGGATCCAGCAGGAGGTGGGCATCACCTTCGTCTACGTGACCCATGACCAGGGCGAGGCCCTGACCATGTCAGACCGGGTCGCCGTGATGAACGCCGGCCGGATCGAGCAGCTCGGGACGCCACGCGAGATCTATGAACAGCCGGCGACCCGCTTCACGGCCGGCTTCATCGGCACCTCCAACATCCTCACCGGCCGGGTCGCCAGGATGGTGGATGGTATGGCGTTGCTCGACTTCGGCGCGGACGGACGCGTCCTGGTCGCGGCGCCGGACGCGTCACCGGGAGATGCGCTCGAGCTCACCGTGCGGCCCGAGAAGATCGAGCTGGCGGCCCGGGCACCGGACCAGGGCTGCTCGTTGAGGGGGACGATCAAGGCGGTCGTCTACCAAGGGACGTCCACCAGCTACACCGTGACCACCGCCACCGGAGCCGACGTGGTGGTCTTCCTGCAGAACGCCGCGAGCTCCGAGAGCGCCGCGGCGCAGGGGCAGGCCGTCTGGCTGACCTGGCGGGTCGAGCACTCCTACGCGTTGACCGGCGAACCGCACCACGCGGCACCGGTGTCGAGGCCCTGATGGGGCGCCGGCTGAGGGCGACGCTCACGCCATACGCGTTGATCCTGCCCGGTGGCCTCTGGATCGCGATCTTCTTCGTCGTCCCCATCGTGGCGATGTTGAGCATCTCGACCATGAGCGGGAACCTGATCAGCGGCTTCTCGCAGACTTTCGACGTGGGCAACTACGCCGACATGCTGTCCGCCTACCACTCGCAGTTCTTCAGGTCGGTTGTCTACGGTGTCATCACGACGGTCGCCACGATCATCATCAGCTATCCGATGGCCTACTGGATCTCGTTCCACGGCGGCAACCGCAAGGCGGTCTACCTCTTCCTGCTGCTCCTGCCGTTCTTCGTGACCTTCGTGCTGCGCACGCTCGCGTGGAAGTTCCTCCTGTCCGACGACGGCCTCCTGCTCGGGCCGTTGCGCGACCTGGGCCTGTTGCCAGGCGACTTCCACGTGCTCGCAACAAGTTTCGCGGTGATCGCGAGCCTGACCTACTACTCGGTGCCCTTCATGGTGCTGCCGATCTACGTCGGGCTGGAGCGGATCAACCGCGAGGTGCTGGAAGCGTCGAGCGACCTGTTCGCCAGCAAGACGCAGACGTTCCTGCGGGTGGTGCTGCCGCTGTCGATCCCGGGGGTCTTCGCCGGCGTGCTGCTGACCTTCGTGCCGGTGACCTCCGACTACATCAGCGCCTCCATCCTCGGCGGCACCGGCCAGGTGATGATCGGCAACATCATCCAGACTCTCTACATCTCCAACAGCCAGTATCCCCAGGCTGCTGCGCTCTCGTTCGTGCTCATGGCGGCCCTGCTGATCGGCATCTTCGCCTACGCCAAGGCGCTCGGCACCGAGGACGTCATGGAGGTGAGCGCCGGATGACCGCCGCGACGGCCGAGCGCACGCGCGGCGAGGACCCGGCCGCCGAGCCGCGTCCGAGTCGCAGGCCCCGGGGCAAGGGCCGCCTCCTACGCGTCTACACCTGGCTGATCCTGGCGTGGATGTTCCTGCCGATCGTCGTGATGGCGGCGTTCGGGTTCAACGACACCCAGAGCCGGTTCAACTTCCGCTGGCAGGGGTTCACCTTCAAGTGGTGGCAGAACGTCTTCGCCATCCCGAACCTCACCGAGGCACTGGTCAACTCGTTCACGATCGCCATCGTCGTGACCATCTGCGCGGTGCTCCTGGGCACCCCGATGGGCGTGGCCCTCGCGCGCTACCGCTACCGGGGGCACGGCCTGACCGACCTGGTGCTCTTCGCCAACATCGCGGCGCCGGAGATCGGCCTGGGCGCCGCGCTGCTGTCGCTCTACATCACCGTCGGGCTGCCTCGCGGCTACTGGACCATCGTCATCGCGCACGTGATGTTCACCATCCCGTTCGTGGCGATCACCGTGCGTGCCCGGATGGCGGGCATGGACGGAGCGACGGAGGAGGCCGCCCGTGACCTGGGGGCCGGTGCGTTCACCACCTTCCGCCTGGTGACGCTGCCGCAGATCGTGCCGGGTGTGGCGGCCGGTGGGCTGCTCGCCTTCGCGCTGTCCATCGACGACTTCATCATCACCCAGTTCACCGCTGGGCAGACCCTCACCTTCCCGCTGTGGGTGTGGGGTGCGAGCAGGCTCGGCGTGCCGCCCCAGGCGGACGTGATGGGCACGATCATCTTCCTGGTCGGCGTGCTGCTGGCTGTGGTCGGTTCGCTGGCCCTGCGCCGCCGCCCCTGACCCCTGCGGGTCAGTTGCGGTCGCCGGCGGCCCGGTCCATCCGGTCCCACTCGACCTGGGCTCGGCGGTGCCACCGGTCGCGGCGGTCGTGGAAGATCGTTGCCGCCCGCGGACCGGGCCAGTCGTGGTCGAGCAGCTCGACGGGCAGGTCGGGGTCCAGGAAGGGGAATCGGCGCCACTCCTGGATCAGCTGGACCTGCGCGACGAAGGCCTCGCGGTCGCTCGTGACCTCCTCCGCGTCGAACCGGTCGATGAAGCCGAGGTAGCGCTTCTCCACGCTGGCGAGGTCCCAGACGGAGCTGAGCAGGGCCGCCGGGTCGCCGGCCGCCAGGGCCGGCCCGGCCCACGCGAACGACCGCTCGAGCAGACCGAGCTCCTGCACGGCCGCGCGGACCGCGTCGCTCTTGGAGGCGTCGGGCACGACCCACAGCCCGGGCGAGGGCGAACCGAGCCCGAGCCAGGTCAGTCGGGTGCGCAGGCGGTGCCGCAGCTGGCGCTGGCTCTCGGGGACTCCGACTGTGAGCACCAGCCATCGACCGTCCCAGGCCCGGTTCTGGCGCATGAACCCGTAGATCCGCTCGGTTCCCTCCTGGAGGAGCGAGGCGCCCGTGGGCGTCAACGACCAGCGCACCTTGCGACCGTGCCGGGAGGACTGCAGCAGACCCTCGGCGGCCGTCCTCGCCACCGCCTGCCGGGCGGACTTCTCCTCGACCCCGAGGGCCCCGAGGGCCTCCACCAGGGTGCCGGTCCAGGCGACGCCGTCGCGCGGATGGACGAACTCGCCGAGCGTGGTGAGCAGCAGCGAGCGGGCGCTGCTCGAGCTGGACTCGCGCTGACGACCGGCCGGCGCCTCAGCGGATCGAGCGGCGGCGCGTTGCCGGGACTCGGGCACGGGTGCTCTCCTGTCGTGTGCGGGTGTCGTTCGCCATGGTGCCAGCGACCCAGGGCTGGATCTGCGAGCGACTCGTGCTCAACCCTAGTCCGAATCCAGATTTAATTCTACAAACTCTTGACGAACTACGTGTTAAACGTAGAGTCTTGTTGGTGGACCCCGACCGAGCGCCGAGAGTGGAGCTAGCCATGACCGTGACCGACCGCACCGAAAACCCCAGGGAAGCCTCAAGCGCCCAGGACGCGGAGACCGCCGAGGGACAGGCCGTGGACGCCACCGCGCCGGCGAGCCCTCCCACTGTCAGCTTCGCCACGGCGCCCGACCAGTACCGGCACTGGAAGCTCGGGGTGGACGGGCAGGTCGCCACGGCCACCCTCCTGGTCGACGAGAACGGCGGGCTGGTCGGCGGCTACGACCTGAAGATGAACTCCTATGACCTCGGGGTGGACATCGAGCTCTACGATCTCGTGCAACGGGTCCGCTTCGAGCACCCGGAGGTCAAGGCCGTCGTCATGACCGGGGGCCTGGAGCGGATGTTCTGCGCGGGCGCCAACATCCGGATGCTGGCGCAGTCCAGTCACGGCTGGAAGGTGAACTTCTGCAAGTTCACCAACGAGACCCGCAACGGCATCGAGGACGCCACCGACAACTCCGGGCAGACCTGGATCGCCGCGCTCAACGGCACGGCGGCGGGCGGCGGCTACGAGCTCGCGCTGGCCTGTGACCAGATCGTCCTCATCGACGACGGCTCCTCCACCGTCTCGCTGCCGGAGGTCCCGCTGCTCGGCGTCCTGCCCGGCACCGGCGGCCTGACGCGCGTCGTGGACAAGCGGCACGTCCGCAAGGACAGGGCCGACCTGTTCGCCACCAAGTCCGAGGGTTACCGCGGCGACACTGCGGTGCAGTGGGGCCTCGTGGACGCCACCGTCCCCCGCAAGGACTTCGCCGACGAGGTCGCGCGGCGGGCCGCGGAGGTCGCGCAGAGCTCGACCCGGCCGGCCGACGCGACCGGCGTGACCCTGGCGCCCCTGGCGCGTCAGGACGACGGTGACACGATCACCTACCCCTTCGTCACGGCCACGCTCGACCGCGCCGGACGCCGCGTCGACATCACCGTGCAGGGTCCCACCGAGGCGCCCCCGGCCGACGCCGCCGCGGTCCTCGCGCAGGGCGTGGACTACTGGCCGATGGCCCTCACCCGCGCGCTCGACGACCTGATCCTGCACCTGCGCACCAACGAGCAGGAGCTCGGCACCTGGGTCCTTCGGGCCGAGGGAGACACCGACCAGGTCCTCGCCTACGACGCCCAGCTCGCCGACCTGGCGGACGACTGGTTCGTGAACGAGGTGCGCCACTACTACAAGCGCACGCTCAAGCGCCTCGACGTCACCAGCCGCAGTCTCTTCGCCGTCATCGAGCCCGGCAGCTGCTTCGCCGGCCTCCTGCTCGAGCTGGCGCTCGCCGCCGACCGGCAGTACATGCTGGAGGGGGTCTACGAGGACGTCGACCCCGACGCGGACCCCGCGGCGATCGTCCTCACCGCGTCCAACGACGGCAGCTACCCGATGGGCAACGGCCTGTCCCGCCTGCAGTCGCGCTACTTTGGCCACGACGACGAGCTCGAGGCGGTCCGAGGCCGGCTCGGTGAGCGGCTGGATTCCAGCGCCGCAGACGACCTCGGTCTGGTGACCATGGCCCTCGACGACATCGACTTCGAGGAGGAGCTGCGGATCGTGCTCGAGGAGCGCGCCTCCTTGTCGCCCGATGCCCTCACCGGCATGGAGGCCAACCACCGGTTCGTCGGACCGGAGACGGTGGAGACCAAGGTGTTCGGCCGCCTCACCGCGTGGCAGAACTGGATCTTCATCAGGCCCAACGCTTCCGGCCCCGATGGTGCGCTACGCCGCTTCGGCAGCGGCCTGAAGGGCTCCTACGACTTCAACCGGGTGTGATGGCGATGGCAGAGCAGTTCAACGCAGCCCACTACCTGGTCGACCGCCACGTCGAGGCCGGTGACGGTGAACGCGTCGCCGTGCGCGGCAGCCGCAACACGCTGACGTATGCCGAGCTGGCCGCCGCCTGCGCGGACGTCGCCGGAGCCTTGCGAGGCCTGGGCCTGCGACGCGACGACCGCGTGGTCCTGGTGATGTCCGACGACGCGGAGATGGTCACCGGCATCCTCGGCGCCTTCCGGGCAGGGGTCGTCGCGGTCCCGGTGTCGACGATGTACAACGGTGCCGAGCTCGGCACCATCCTCGCCGACTCCGGCGCCCGGGTCGTCCTCACGACGCACGAGTACGCCGCGGCGGTGTCGCAGGCGCTGCAGGCCGCGCCCGACGTGGAGCACGTCGTCTTGCACGGTGCGGCCGACCTGCCGGTGCCGGCCGGCACCCGGCTGCTCACGTGGGACGAGTTCGTCACCGGAGGACGGGGCGAGGCCGCGCGACGCGAGCTGGCTCCCACGGTCGAGGACGCCTGGGCGCTGTGGCTCTACACCTCGGGCACCACCGGCAGCCCCAAGGGCGCGATGCACCGCCACGCCAACATCCGGCACGTTTGCGAGACCTATGGTCAGCAGGTGCTCGGCATCCGCCCCGACGACGCGTGCTTCTCCATCGCCAAGCTCTTCTTCGCCTACGGCATCGGCAACTCGCTGTTCTTCCCGCTGTCGGCCGGCGCCAGCACGATCCTGGAGCCGCGCCGTCCGGTGCCGGCGGTCGTCGCCGAGCGGGTCCGCGCCGAGCGGCCCACCCTGTTCTTCGGCGTCCCGACGTTCTTCGCCTCGCTGCTGGCCAGCGACATCCCCGACGACACCTTCGCGTCGGTGCGGTTGGGCACGTCCGCGGGCGAATCCCTCCCGGCGCCGCTGCAGAAGCGCTTCACCGACCGCTTCGGCTTCGAGATCCTGGACGGCATCGGTTCCACCGAGGTGCTGCACATCTTCGTGTCCAACCGTCCCGACGACATCCGGCCGGGCACCACCGGGCGGGCCGTGCCCGGCTACGACATCGAGCTGCGCGACGCGGACGGCAACCTGGTCCCGGTGGGGGAGCCCGGTGGCCTGTTCGTGCGCGGCCAGTCGAGCGCCGTCGGCTACTGGCGCCGCACGGACGCGAGTCGACAGGTCTTCCAGGGCGAGTGGCTGTCCACCGGTGACAGCTATGTCCAGGACGAGCAGGGCTACTACACGTGTCTCGGGCGCAGCAACGACCTGCTCAAGGCCGGGGGCATCTGGGTGTCGCCGGCCGAGGTGGAGGCCAGGCTCCTCGAGCACCCCCAGGTGTCGGAGGTGGCCGTGGTCGGCGCACCCGACGCCGAGGGACTGATCAAGCCGGTCGCCGCCGTCGTCCCCGTCGACCGCGACGCCGTGACCAAGGAGGAGCTGGTGGCCTGGTGCCGTGAGGGACTGGCGTCCTTCAAACGGCCGCGTGCCGTCGTGTTCGTCGACGAGCTGCCCAAGACCGCGACGGGCAAGGTGCAGCGCTTCAAGATCCGGGACCTGGTGGTGGAGTCGGGTGCCGCCGCCGCTGCGCCGACCTCGCCCCTCCCGACCGCCTCCACGTCCGTCCCCGAGTCGCCCGGAGTGACCGCATGAGCGCCGTCGAGGTCGACCTGTTGATCGTCGGAGCCGGCCCCGTGGGGCTGTTCGGCGCCTACTACGCCGGCGTCCGCGGCCTGCGCGTGGCCGTGGTCGACTCGCTCAGCCAGGTCGGTGGACAGGTCACGGCGATGTACCCGGAGAAGCAGATCTTCGACATCGCCGGATTTCCCGCCATCTCCGGGCGCCAGCTGGTGAGCAACCTGGTCGAGCAGGCCGCCCCCTACGAGCCCACCTACCTGCTCGGACAGGAGGCGCAGCAGCTGGAGCGGATCACCCGCGACGGCCGGCCCGACCTGCTGGTCGTGCGCACGAGCGACGGCACCGAGGTGACCGCCGGCGCGGTGATCATCACCGGCGGGATCGGCACCTTCACACCCCGGCCGCTGCCGGCCGGCGAGGACTTCCTCGGCCGCGGTCTCGACTACTTCGTGCCCTCTTCGGCGGAGTATGCCGGGAAGCAGGTCGTCGTGGTCGGTGGCGGTGACAGCGCCGTGGACTGGGCGCTCATGCTCCAGCCGATCGCCGACCGGGTGACGCTCGTGCACCGCCGCGAGGCGTTCCGGGCGCACCAGGCCTCCGTCGACCAGCTGCACGGTTCCGACGTCGAGGTCATCGTCAACGCGCAGGTCACCACGACGACCGGCGCCGCTGCGCTCGAGACCATCGACATCACGGTAAAGGGCGAGGAAGAGTCGCGCACCCTGCCCTGCCAGAAGCTCGTGGCCGCCCTCGGGTTCACCGCCAACCTCGGTCCCTTGCGCGACTGGGGCATGGAGCTGCATGACAACCGGCACCTGGTCGTCGACTCGGCGATGCGCACCTCGGTCACCGGCGTCTTCTCGGCCGGTGATATCACGCAATACGATGGCAAGGTGCGTCTCATTGCCGTGGGCTTCGGCGAGGTGGCGACTGCAGTGAACAACGCTGCAGTCCATCTGGATCCGGACGCCCAGCTCTTCCCGGGCCACTCGACCGACAACCAGGCGGCTGTCCCGGTCCCGGCCTGAGCCGACCCTCCGGACCATCCCCGACCACGAAGGCAGGAGAGCCTCATGCCCTACGTCATCGCCAGTCCTTGCATCGACATCACGGACAAGTCGTGCACAGAGGAATGTCCCGTCGACTGCATCTACGAGGGTGACCGCAAGCTCTACATCAACCCCAAGGAGTGCATCGACTGCGGCGCCTGCGAGCCGGTCTGCCCGGTCGAGGCGATCACCCAGGATCGGCGGGTGCCGGAGGCCGACGCCGAGTTCACCGAGGACAACAAGCGGTTCTTCACCGAGACGCTGCCGGGGCGGGACGAGCCACTGGGCGCGCCGGGCGGCTCGCACAAGACCGGGCCGATCGGGGTCGACACCCCGATGGTCGCCGAGCGCTAGGAGCCGCCCGTGCTCGACGGTATGCGGTTGGTCGACGCCCACGTGCACGTCCCCGTGCTGGGCTCGCTGCGCCCGTCGTGGCTGCAGTGGGCGCGCGACTTCGGACCCGAGGGAATCCTCGAGGAGGTCTGGGACGAGCAGGGCCGGCCGCGCCCCGCCCGGTTGGACGAGCTGTTCGTCGACCAGGGCGTCGACGTGGCCCTGCTGTTCTGCGAATACAGCCCGAAGGCCACCGGCATGCAGCTCTTCGACGACCTGCTGCCGATCGTCGAGCACAACCCGAGCCGCTTCCGACCGGTGGCCAACGTCAACCCACACCTGCACTTCCCGATCGCGGCCGAGCTGGAGCGACAGCTCGACCACGGCGCGGCCGCCCTCAAGCTGCACCCCGTGCACGGCGGTTTCCGTTGCGACGACAGGGCGCTCTACCCGGCATACCAGGTGCTCGCCGAGCGGGCGGTGCCGCTCGTGGTGCACTGCGGCACCAGCACCTTCCCCGGCTCGTCCAACGAGCTGGCCCACCCCGAGATCCTGCTGCCGGTGATCCGTGACTTCCCAAAGCTCAACGTGGTGCTCGCCCACGGTGGGCGCGGCTGGTGGTACGACGCGGCCGCCTTCATGGCCCTCACCTTCGACACGGTGTGGCTCGAGCTGTCCGGCCTGCCGCCCAAGCGGCTGCCCGAGTACTACGCGAAGTACGACCTGGGCCGGCTCGCCCGCCGGTGGATCTTCGGCACCGACTGGCCGGGGGTGCCCGGCACCGCGCAGAACGCGAGGGCAGTCGCCGGACTGGGACTGTCACCCGAGGTGGCCGCGAGCGTGCTCGGAGGCAACGCGATGCGGGTGTATGCCGGGTTGCCCCGGCCAGGGGCCGATCCCGCCGATCCCGCCGATCCCGCCGATCCCGCCGGTTCCGTTGGTCCTTCCGAGCCCGCGCCTGACGGTGCGCCCCGTCAACCCTCTGATGACCGGGGGGACCGCTGACATGCCCATCTACGCGCTGGGTGAGCACGAGCCCCTGATCGACCCCGACGCCTACGTGCACCCTGACGCCGTGCTGATCGGGCGGGTCCGCATCGGCCCCGAGGCATCGGTCTGGCCCGGAGCGGTCCTGCGTGCCGATTTCGGCGAGATCGCCGTCGGTGCGCGTACCTCGGTCCAGGACGGCACCGTGGTGCACACCACCGAGCACTGGCCGACGATGATCGGGGATGACTGCGTGGTCGGCCACAACGCGCATCTCGAGGGCTGCACGGTCGAGGACCGCTGCCTCATCGGGTCGGGGTCGGTGGTGCTCAACCGCGCTGTCGTGCGCACCGGCTCGGTGGTCGGCGCACAGGCCCTCGTCCCCGAGGGTCTCGAGGTGCCCGCCGGACACATGGCCCTCGGCATCCCCGCCCGTCCCAAGCCGATGCGCGACGCCGACCAGACGACGTGGATCGACGAGGCGGTGCGCGAATACACCGACGCCGCCAAGCACTACCGCGACCAACTGCGCAGGATCGACCAGGAAGGACACCCCCGATGAGCGAGCACGAGGTCCAGGGCCGACCGGCCAGCGAGCTGTCCGACGAGGAGCTCGAGCAACAGGGCAAGCACGCCCACGACACCCGCAACTGGGCATTCCTGCACGGCACCGCCGAGCAGTTCGCGCACCACACGGCGCGGATGCTCGAGCTCGAGCGGGAGTACCTCCGGCGCTACCCCAAGCGCACCTGGCAGGGGTCGGGCGGCGCGCCACACGACGTCCGGGAGACCGCCGAGGCGTGGCGCGAGACCGTCCGGGGCGTGATCCAGCAGCTCGAAGCGCTCGTGGAGCTGCCGGACCCGCCGTCGCGGAACGGCGTCGGCGACGACCCCGAGACGGCGTTCCTGCGCCGAATTGCCGACGCGCCTGGGGGACGGCTGCACAAGCTCGAGGCGCACCAGGCGGCCCGCGAGGTCGGGCTCGACCGTGCCGCCGTCGCCAAGCTCTACACCGCCGACCCGCCGCTCATCGACACCGAGCTGCAGGACCGCGTGATCACGCAGGCCGGCCGGGCGCACCTGAGCGGCGGGTCGACAGCATGAGCGGCGACGAGGGGCGCGGCACACAGACTGGGCGCACGGCATACGTCGTCTCCGGCGTGCGGACGCCGATCGGCCGGTTCGGCGGGGCGCTCGCCCCTGTGCGCCCGGACGACATGGCGGCGCACGTCATCAAGGAGCTCGTCGCGCGGCACGAGTCGGTGGACTGGGCATCGCTCGACGACGTCGTGATGGGGTGCGCCAACCAGGCCGGTGAGGACAACCGCAACGTGGCCCGGATGGCGCTGCTGCTCGCCGGTCTGCCGGTCGAGGTGTCCGGCACGACGATCAACCGGCTGTGCGCCTCCGGACTCGACGCCGTCGGCTACGCGGCGCGCGCGATCGCCGCGGGCGACGGCGACCTCTTCGTCGCCGGCGGGGTCGAGAGCATGAGCCGGGCACCGTTCGTCCAGCCCAAGGCGGCCACCGCCTGGTCTCGCAGCGCCGAGATCTACGACACGACGATCGGCTGGCGCTTCGTCAACCCTGCACTGGAGCGGGAGTACGGCGTCGACGGGATGCCCAGGACCGCGCAGAACGTCGCCGACGACTACGGCGTGACCCGCGAGGACCAGGACGCCTTCGCGCTGCGCTCGCAGGAGCGGGCGGCCAAGGCGATGGGCAACGGGCGGCTGGCGCGCGAGATCGTGCCGGTCTCGGTGCCGCGCCGCAGGGCCGACCCGGTCGAGGTGGCGCAGGACGAGCACCCGCGGGACACGTCGGCCGAGGCGCTGGGCCGACTGCGGCCGCTGTTCGAGGGCGGCTCGGTGACCGCTGGCAACTCCTCGGGGGTGAACGACGGCGCAGCCGCCCTGCTGGTTGCCTCGGGCGAGGCGGTGGAGCGCTACGTGCTGACCCCGCTGGCCCGCGTCGTGTCGACCGCAGCCGCCGGGGTGCCGCCGCGCGTCATGGGTGTCGGACCGGTGCCGGCGGTGCGAAAGGTCTTGGCGCGCAGCGGTGTCGAGCTCGACGCGATCGGCACGATCGAGCTCAACGAGGCCTTCGCCTCGCAGTCTCTCGCGGTGCTGCGCGACCTCGGCCTGGCCGACGACGCCGAGCACGTCAACCCGCACGGCGGCGCGATCGCCCTGGGGCACCCGCTCGGCATGAGCGGCGCCCGGCTGGCCCTCAGCGCGGCAATGACGATGGCGGACGAGAAGCAGGACTATGCCCTGGCAACGATGTGCGTCGGCGTGGGTCAGGGCATGGCGATGCTGCTCGGCCGCCCCTGATGGCGACGCAGGACCGCGACCAGTGGACCGAGCCCGGAGCCCACGAGGTGGCACCGGGCGTGCACCGGATTCCGTTGCCGTTGCCGCAGGACGGGCTGCGGGCGGTCAACGTCTACGCCATCCGGGACGGTGACCGGGTCGTCCTCGTCGACGGCGGGTGGGCGCTGGCCGAGAGCGAGGAGCTGTTGGCCCAGTCGCTCGACAAGATCGGCTACGGCCTCGCGGACATCTCGGCGTTCCTGGTGACCCACGCGCACCGCGACCACTACACCCAGGCCGTGGCCGTGCGCCGCCAGTTCGGGGCGAGGGTGAGCCTGGGCGAGGGGGAGCGGCCGTCGCTGGAGCTGCTCGCGCCCACCGCGCCGCGGCGGGAGATCGCCCAGGTGCGGTTGCTCGAGTCGGCCGGTGCCGGGCACCTGGCTCAGCAGGTCCGTGCCGGCCTCGACCCGAACCCCGATCGCACCGACTGGGAGCCGCCCGACCACTGGCTCCCGGACGGGGCGCGCGTGCCGCTGGGGGAGCGGACCCTCGAGGCCGTGCACACCCCCGGACACACGCGCGGCCACCTCGTCTACCACGACGCCGCGCAGGAGGTGCTCTTCGCGGGAGACCACGTGCTCCCGCACATCACGCCGTCGATCGGGTTCGAACAGGCCGTGGTGACCTCGCCCCTGGCTGACTACCTCACCTCGCTGCGGCTGGTGCGTGCGATGCCGGACGCACGGCTGCTCCCCGCACACGGCCCGGTCACGGCCAGCGTGCACGAGCGGGTCGATGAGCTTCTCCTCCACCACGAGGAACGGCTCGACGCGAGCCTGGCGGCGATGCAGTCCGGCGCGGACACGGCATACGAGGTGGCCGCCCGGCTCGGCTGGACCCGGCGCAAGCGCGCGCTGGCGGACATGGACGTGTTCAACCAGATGCTCGCGGTGCTCGAGACCGCTGCCCACCTGGCCGTGCTGGCCGAGCGCGGCCGGGTGCGCTGTGAGGACCTCGACGGCGTGCGGCACTACGCCCCGGCCTGACTCCCTCGCTCCCGTGGCACATGGTTCGCGGGGTTTGCGACGGCCCGGCGCGGTCGCAGACCCACGACCATCTTCACGAGGGTCGTCGCGGTGGGTTATTCGCTGGCGAGGAAGGCGTCGATCTCACGGGCCGCGGGGGCCGTCGCCGGGCCGCGCCGGGTCACCTTGATCGCGCCGGCCGCGTTGGCCCGCCTCGCCGCCTCGATCCACGCCCCGCCCGCGGCACGGCATGCGCACAGCACCCCCGTGTGGGTGTCTCCCGCCCCGTTGGTGTCCAACGGAATCTGCGGGAAGCCCTCGACATACGTGCTCTGTCCGCCCTCGCTGACGACGCATCCCTTCGGGCCGTCCCGCACGATGACGGTCGCCCCGTCCGGCAGGTGGTCTGCCACGGCAACCGCCGACTCACGGAAGTCCGCGACCCCCGTCAACGCCTCGGCCTCCTCGGCGTTGGAGGTCCACACCGTCGTCTGCCCGAGCGCGCGAACCCGCACGTCCTCGGGGAGGTCGGCGAAGGCGACCCCGGGGTCGAGGACCACCACGACGCCCTCGGGCACGGTGTCGAGCCACTGCTGCAACGGCTTCCTCGTCGGGTCGAGCAGCGAGTACCCGCTCACGCAGACGAGGTCTCCGGGTGCCGGCGCGCAGGTTTGCAGGCTCTCCACGGTGATCCGGCGCTCGGCCCCCATCGTCGTGACGAAGGTCCGCTCGGCAGAGGGCTCGATCATGACGAAGCAGATCCCGGTGTCGGCGTCCGGAACGATCGGGCTGGAGAGGCGAATACCCTCGGCCAGCAGCACCTTCCGCACGAGGTCGCCGTTCGGGCCCGTGCCGTGTGCCCCGGCGTGGAGACACTCCGCTCCCGACCGCGCCGCCGCGAGCAGGATGTTCACCGCTCCGCCGGCGTATCGGGTGTAGGAGCGGGCCATCGCGTTCTGCCCCCGACGGGGGAGGCCGGCGATCTCCACCACTTCGTCGACGAGGGCCTGAGCCGTGTGGATGACGCGCGGGTTGCCTGCCATGGACGCCGAGTATGCCGTCCCCCCGCCACCGGTGCCTATGCTCACCTCGAGCCGGTTTGCTCACCTCAGGCCGGTTCCGCGTGGTCCAGGAGCGGTTTGAGGTGAGCAAAGCGGTCTGGGACGAGCACGGGTGACGGCGTGAGGAGGGAGGAGGTCGTATGGCGGGCACGGACACCGTGGTGGGTGAGGACGGCCTGGCCCGGCCGGTGTGGGCCTCGGTCGACCCGATGCTGCGCGACTACTACGACACCGAGTGGGGCATGCCGGTCCGTGACGAACGGGGGATGTTCGAGCGGATCAGCCTCGAGGCCTTCCAGTCGGGCCTGTCCTGGGCGACCATCCTGCGCAAGCGACCGGCCTTCCGTGAGGCCTTCGCCGACTTCGACCCGGACGCGGTCGCCGCCTTCACCGAGGCCGACACCGAGCGGCTCATGGCCGACGCCGGCATCGTGCGCAACCGGCGCAAGATCGAGGCCACCATCACCAACGCCCGCGCGACGGTCGACCTGCGGAACGAGGAGGGGCTGGTCGACTTCGTGTGGTCCTTCCGGCCCGAGCGCACCCCGGCGCCGCGCACGTATGCCGAGGTCCCCACCACGTCACCGGAATCGGTCGCGCTCTCCAAGGCGCTGCGCAAGAAGGGTTTCGTCTTCGTCGGGCCGACGACGATGTTCGCCCTGATGGAGGCGGTCGGCATCGTCGACACGCACCTGGTCGACAGCCACCGCCGCGGCAGCTCTGGCGTCTGGACCACAGCGTGACGAAGTGACCGGGCAGCGGGGTCGGGTCAGCGGCCCAGTGTCAGCAGCGCCATGTCGTCCTGGGGCTCGGTGCCGGCACGGGTGAGGACCGCGGCCGCGAGCCGGTCGGCGAGGTCCGGGCCTCCGCCGCCGTGCTGCCGGAGGATCTCGCGCAGCGTCGCCTCGCCCAGCTCGTGGCCGTCGGCGTCCCTCGCCTCCGTCGCCCCGTCGGTGTAGAGCAGGAGCGTGTCGCCCCGGGCTAGGTCCACGCTGATCGACTCGAGGTCCACCTGCGGGACCACGCCGACGACGGTCCCATGGCTGGTCAGCGACTCGACCCCGCCGCCGCTCCTGCGAATAAGCGGCGGCGGGTGCCCCGCAGAGGCCAGCTGCAGCCGCAGACCGGTGCCGGCAGAGCTCTCCTGACCCGTGGGCGCGAGGAAGGTGAGCAGCACCATGCTGATGAACTTCCCCTCGCGGTCCACCGCGTTGAGGACGTCGTTGAGCCGCTCCAGCACCTGGGCCGGGTCGTCGGTGTCCGGTGCGAGCACGTGCAGCGAATAGCGGGCCTCGGCGGTCAGGGCGGCCGCCGCCGGACCCTTTCCGCACACGTCGCCGAGGACGATCCACCAGCGATCGCGACCGGTGCGGAAGACGTCGTAGAAGTCGCCGCCGATGTCCAGACCCGCCGTGCCGGACTGGTAGTGGGCCGACAGCGTCACGCCCGGGACCTCGGGGAGCGAGGGCGGCAACAAGGTGGTCTGCAGAACCCTCGTCGTCTCCCGCAGCTCGGAGTAGAGGCGGGCCTTCTCCACCGCGGACCCGGCCCGGCGGCCGAGCTCCACCGCGAGGTCGACGTCGTCGGCCTCGAGCCGGCGGCCCTGGCAGGCGACCAGGGTCATGATGCCGACGCCCTCTCCGTCGGCCACCAGGGGCACCACCAGGTAGGAGCTGATCTCGAACTGGCGCAGCATTCGCACGTGTTCCGGGTCGGACACACTGGCCTCGAGTGCCTCATCGTCGAACACCGGCACGTACAACGGCTCGAGCGTGTGCAGGAGGTGCTGCAGGGTGGGTTCGTCGGGGTCCTGCGGGAAGCGCTCCATCACGCTCCGTGCCATGGCCACCATCGCCGGCTCTCGGTGTGCAACAGCGGCGTGGTGGACCCGGCCGCCGCCGATGAGGTCGACGGTGCACCATTCCGCGAGCACGCCGATTGCGAGGTCGGCGACCTCCTGCAGCGTGGCGTCCAGGTCGAGCGGGATGTCCAGCAGCCCTGCGGCCCGGGCCAGCATCGACACCCGCCGCCGTGCCGCCTGGGCCTGCGCGGTGGCCCGGCGCTCGGCCGCCCGCACGGCAGCGGTCTCGGACGTGACCCTGCGCTGCCGGGTGACGTCGAGGGTCATCCCGACCAGTCCGACGGCCTTGCCGCCCGGGTCCCGCTGGATCCGTCCGATTACCTGGCACCAGCGGGTCGACCCGTCGGGAAGCACGATGCGGTGGTCGTCGGTGAAGCTGACCGAGGCTGACTCCAGGGCCGCCCACAGCTTCGCCTCCATGGGAGCTGCGTCGTCCGGGTGGATGAGCCTGCGGTATCCCGTGTAGCTGCCGTCGAAGTCCCCCGGCGCCACCCCGAAGATCGCAGCCGTGCCGTCGTCCCATTCCACGTGATCGGTGCTGATGTCCCAGCGCCACGTCCCGACCGTGCTCTGGTGCTCCTGCCCGGCGGCCCCGGCCCTCGAAGCCGGGTCGCCCGGGTCGCCCGGGGGCTCGGCCCCGAGGGCGTCGGGGGCGGGGTTGATCACCATCTGCCCAACATAGGTCACCCACCTGCGCGAGCACAGAGGTTGCTCCCCTGCGCGGGCAGCGTGCTCGGCACGCTTCGCCTGTTCCGCCCTCGCGTGCGCTGCTCCCGGCCGTGGCAGGGTTGAGCCATGTCGTCACCACCACCGGACACGACCCGGCCGCCCGAGCTGCGCGCGCCGGTCAACCTGGTCAGCCCGCGAGCCGTGTGGTTCTGGACGGTGCGGGCCCTCTGGGGCTGGGTCGTCCTGCTCGCCGCCCAGGTCGCCTGGTGGTTGCTGGACGCCGACCACGTGACGTGGCACGTCCTCGGTCTGGTGGTCACCGTCGTCATCGCGGCCGCGCACCTGGTCGTCATGCCGCGTTGGCGCTACCGGGTGCACCGCTGGGAGGTCACCGACACCGCCGTCTACACCCAGGCGGGCTGGTTTGACCAGGAACGGCGGATCGCACCGCTCTCGCGGGTGCAGACCGTGGACACCGAGCGCGGACCGCTCGAGCAGCTCTTCCGGCTGGCCAACGTCACGGTGACCACGGCCTCGGCGGCCGGGCCGCTCCGCATCCGTGGGCTCGACCTGGCCGTGGCCGAACGCCTCGTGCACGACCTCACCATCATCACCGAGCACAGCGAGGGCGACGCCACGTGAGCGAGCCGGAGCCGGCCACCACCGACCAGCCCCGGACCGACGAGGAGGCCGGCTGGAGACGCCTCAGCGCCCGGATGCTGATGGTCCATCCCGTGCGAGAGGTGGTGCGCGCCATACCCGCCCTGTTCGGTCTGGTCATCGTCGGAAGCAGCGGCGACCGCGGGCAGTGGTGGTGGGGCCCGGCCGGTGTCGTCGTCGCCGTGACCGCCGGCATCCTGCGGTGGTTCACGACTCGCTACCGGTTCACACCCGACCAGGTACAGCTGCGCAGCGGACTCCTGCGGCGCAAGTCCTTCACCACACCGGCCGACCGGGTCCGCACCGTCGACGTGACTGCCTCGCCGCTGCACCGCGTCCTCGGGCTGGCCAAGGTCGAGATCGGCACCGGGGCCGACGACAGCCGGCTCACCCTCGACTCGCTCCCGACGGAGCAGGCCTCCCGGCTGCGCTCGGAGCTGCTCCACCGCACCAGTGCAGGCATCGCGGGCCCCTCCGGCGCGGGTGCCGCCGGTGCCGTCGATCGTGCCTCCTCGGAGCGAGCTCTCGAGGGTGCGGGCGAGCCGGGCGAGCCGCCCCGGCCGAGCCCGGTGCGGGCCGGCGCTGCCTGGCCCCCGCCGCAAGGCGCGCCAGCGCTCGAGCCACCCGAGCAGGAGCTGCTGCGGCTGGACCCGGGCTGGGTGCGTTATGCGCCGTTTGCCCTGTCCGGGCTGGTGGCGGCGCTCGCGGCCCTCGGCGTGGCCTGGCGGCTCGGCGACGACCTGCTCGGCAACGACCGAGAGGCAGGGGTGGCCAACTGGACCGCCGAGCGGGTGGAGTCGGTGGGGGTCCTCGTGGCCGTGCTCGTCGCGTCGCCGGTGCTGCTCGCCTTCATCACGCTGCTGTCCGTGGTGGGCTACCTGCTCGCCTACTGGGGGCTGCGGCTGACCCGCCACCCAGGCGGCACCCTGCACCTCTCGCGCGGCCTGCTCACGACCCGCGCCACGAGCATCGAGGAGCGACGGCTGCGTGGGGTCGAGCTGGCCGAGCCGCTGCTGCTCCGGTCGGTCGGCGGCGCGCGGCTGTCCGCCATCACGACCGGGCTGAAGTCGGGCGAGAGCGCCCTGCTCGTGCCGCCCGCGCCGGTCGCCGTCGCCCGCGGCGTCGCCGGGCTCGTCGTGCGACAACAGGACACGCTCGACCACCCCCTCACCCAGCACGGTCCGGCCGCGCGGCAACGGCGCTACGTCCGTGCCGTGGCCCCGCTCCTGGTGCTCGCAGTGGGCGCGGTGGTCGGCTGGTCCCAGGGCCTGCCGGGCTGGATCCCGGCGGCGCTGGTCGTGCTCCTGGCGCTCTCGCCGGTGCTGGCGGCTGACCGCTACCGGGGGCTGGGCCACGCCGTGGTCGGCGGTTACCTCGTGGCGAGCTCGGGGTCGCTCGCCCGTGAACGCAGTGTCCTCGAGCGCGACGGCATCATCGGCTGGAACCTCGAGCAGACGTTCTTCCAGCGCCGCGCCGGCCTCGCCACGCTCACGGCGACGACGGCGGCCGGTGACGAGGCCTACGAGGTCCTCGACGTGCCCCTGCCCGAGGCCGTCCGTCTCGCCGAGGAGGCCGTCCCCGGCCTGCTGCAGCCCTTCCTCACCGACGCCACCACCCGGCATACCTGACCCACCCGCCCCATCCGTCGCTGGGCGAAGGCGACGCATATGACGCCTTCTCCCAGCAACAAGCCGGGGTATGGCGGGTGGGCCTCACACCCAGCTGGGGAACCACATCCGCAGCTGCCACGAGCTGCGCGGGATCACCTCGGCGGTGTAGATCGGGTAGAAGAAGAAGAACAGCGCCACCGTCAGCACGAGGAACGCGCCCACGCAGACCGCGCCCACCTGCCGGCGCCGCACCGACTCGGAGGACCGACCGAGCACCATGCCCGCGACGAACACGACCGCGAGCACCACCCACGGCACGAAGGCCACCTCGTAGAAGGTGAAGATCGTGCGGGCCTGGTAGTGGAACCAGGGCAGGTAGCCGCCGACGAACCCGGCCAGAATCGCGCCGGCCCGCCAGTCGCGGCGCAGCAGCCACATGAACAGCAGGATGAAGATGGCGACGGTGGCACCCCACCACAGAGTCGGGGTCCCGATCGAGGTGATCGCCTTGCTGCACTCGGCGACCATGCACCCGTCGTGGCCTCTTTTGGGCCCCTCGTAGAAGAACGATGTGGGCCGCCCCTGGATCATCCAGGACCACGGGTTGCTCTGGTAGGGATGGCTGGACTCCAGGTTGACGCTGAAGTTGTACATCTCGATGTGGTACTGCCACAGCGAGCGCAGGCTGTCGGGCAGCCAGGCGAAGTTGCTCGAGTCGGGTCCGAAGGCCTTGCCCGAGGTGGCCGGGTGGGAGAGGGCCCAGGTGCGGTCGTAGCCGTCGGAGGTCAGGAACCACCCGGCCCAGGACGCCAGGTAGACGGCGCCGGCCGTGAAGACCATGGACACCACGGCATACAGCCCGTCCAGGACCACGGCGCCGACCCACCAGTGCCGCACCCCGGCCGCCCGCCGCGCCCCCATGTCCCAGAGGATCGTCATCAGGCCGAAGGCCGCGACGAAGAACAGCCCGGACCACTTGCTCCCGCAGGACAGGCCGAGGCAGATGCCGGCGACCCAGCGCCAGGGCCGCATGCCCATGCTGGGCCCGAACAGCATGGCCCGCTCGAGCCGGGCGCCGCCCTCGTGGCGGAGGGCCCCGACCCGGCGAGCCAGGACCTCGCGGCTGTGGTCGCGGTCGATCAGCAGCGCGCAGAAGCCCGCCAGCGCCCAGAACATGACGAACAGGTCGAGCAGTCCGGTGCGGGAGTGGACGAAGTGGTGGCCGTCGAAGGCGAGCAGCAGCGAGGCGATGGTCGCGAGCACGGGGGAGCGGAACAGCCTCCACGCCGCACGCCCGACCATGAGGATCGAGAGCGTCCCGCACACCGCGACGCCGAAGCGCCATCCGAACGAGTTGTCGATGCCGAAGATGTGCTCGCCCGCCGCGATGATCCACTTGCCCACCGGGGGGTGCACGACCATCTCGCCGGTGGTGCCGAACACGTTCGGGGTGCCCTGGGTGAACAGCTCGTCGGGCTTCTTGAGGTTGCTGCGGTTCGCCAGCTCGACGCCGTGCAGCAGGTAGGAGTAGCCCTCCTTGACGTAGTAGGTCTCGTCGAAGACCAGCTGGTGCGGCCGCCCCAGGTGCCACATCCGCAGGAACCCGCCGATCACCATGGCGATCAACGGCCCGAGCCAGCCCCACAGGATCAACGTCGGCGAGGTGGGTCGGTGTCCGAGGAGCCGCTCCCGCAGCTGCTCGGTCGCCGTCATGGCCGACATCGTATGCAGCGTGCCTGGCTCGGGTGCCTCCGGTCGCCGGGGCGTGACGAGGGTCGTCACGACACCCGAGGACCGGCCGTTTCGGTCATGCGGATGGTGCGCGCGGGGTGAGGGGACGGGGGTCCCACTCCAGCCAGGTGTCATACCGGTCGAGCCTGGCCAGGTCCACCACGTCGACGACCTCCCCGCTCCGGATGACCACGGCGACCAGGCCGCCGACGGTGGGGTCGTCGTAGGCCGGTGGCGGGTCGGTCGTCACGAGGGGGTAGGAGACCTGGGTGGCCTCGGCCATGATCCAGACCAGGTCACGGTCGGCGTCGGTGAGCAGCCGCGGCATCCGGGCCGGCTCGTCGGCCTCGGCGATGACCGAGGCGCCGTAGACGACCGGCAGGTGGCCGTCCGGCACCTCGGCGAGGGCGCGGGGCAGCAGGTCGAACATGTCGCCGTGCCGCAGGTCGATCTCGGTGTCGCGCACGCGGGCCAGGCCGCCACCGAGCCGGACCAGCTTGGTCGTCTCCTCCGGGTCCACGGCCGAGACCAGCCAGTCCGCGTCGTCGGGCTGGTCGGCGTCGATGGGATCGAGCTCGAGTCCGATCCGCTCGGCGATGTCGAGCTCGTCCGCGAGGCCGGGCGGCAGGCCCCCGCGGAGGTGGCACTCCAGGGTCACCGGGCCGTCGCCGATGGTGACGCGGCCGTAGTCGAAGCGGTAGAAGTCGGGCAGCAGCCCCAGGCCCGCGGCAGCGCCGAGCTCGATGAGCGCCAGCGGGCGGCCGTCGGCGTGCGTGGCCGCTGCCCAGGTGATGCCCGGGCGGACCTGGGCCCAGACCTGCGGGTCGTTCTGCCGGGCGGCCCGGCCGCACAGCGGGACCAGCCGGTCGTGGTGGGTGATGACGAAGTCGCGCCAGGCGTCGACGAGGGCCCTGCCGGCCGACCGCATGCCGCCGAGGGTGGGGTAGAACTCGGCGAGCGGGTGGTCGGTGGCCGTGGTGCGCAGCAGGTACTGCACCGGCGTGAAGAGCTGCGCCGGCTGCACCAGGTCGCCCGTGTCGGGGGTCGGGCGGGAGTGTGCCTGCGTGTGCCAGTCGATCAGCGGGGCGGCCAGCGACGGGTCCGCGGAGACGGCCTCGCAGATCCGTTGGTGGACAGGGCTGCTCGCATAGCGTCGCTCGCCCCACTCACCGAAGATGGCGGCCACCTCCGCCGCCGTCGGGTCGTGCTCGGCCTCGGGATGGGTGTTGGTCATAGGCAGGTTCTTCTCCCCCGCTCGGGCGCGCGGCGCGGCGAGCCCGGCATCAGCTGAAGTCCAGGACAGTGGACCAGTAGTACCAGAAACGGTGCAGCACGAGCACGAGGACGACGAGATACGAGATGGCCAGGAGCGGCGCGTGGTTGCGGCGCAGCGCGTCGACCGTTCCGCGCAGCGCGGCGGGCACCGGCAGGTGCCCGCGATCGAGGTTGGCCAGCGTGACGTAGAGGAACAGCGGGATGGTCACGGTCCACACCACCATGCAGTAGGGGCACAGGGCGTTGATCCGGTAGAGGCTCTGGAAGATCAGCCACCCCACGAAGCAGATCCCGAAGGTGACGCCGACCTGCAGCCCGAGCCAGTACCACCGCTTGAAGCGCGCGCCCGCGAGCAGGGCGGCGCCCGCCGCGACGACCATCGGGAAGGCCGCGACGCCGATCACCGGGTTCGGGAAGCCGAAGACCGACGCCTGCTCGCTCGCCATCACCGAACCGCAGGAGATGATCGGGTTGAGGCTGCAGATCGCGACGTGGCTCGGGTCGATCAGGGTCTGGATCTCCTCGTAGATCAGCCCGAACGCGCCGAGGAAACCCACACCGCCCCCGAGGACCATGAGCCACGGCAGGGCTCTCGCGAAGGGCATCGGGGCGGGTTCCGCGGACTCGTCGGAGCTCCCGCCGGGGGTCTTGGCGGAGCTCTGGAAGGGCGCGGCGGCGCGGGTCGAGGACATCGATCGTTCCCTGGTGTCGGGTCCGGCCCAGCAAGGCAGCGGACGAGTGCCTCCATTGTCACATTTGCCGGCGACGGCTCCTGCCCGGTGCGGCTGCTGCCGGGCATGGCTGCTGCCGCTCCAGCCGGGTGCGGCTCCCGCGGGGTGCGGGCTGAGAGGATCGACGAATGACGACGCCGACGAACCATCCCGGCACGCTCGTGCTCGCCGCGACGCCGATCGGCGACCCGCGCGACGCCGCGCCCCGCCTCGCCGAGGAGCTCGCGCAGGCCGACGTGGTCGCGGCGGAGGACACCCGCAGGCTCTCCCGGCTGTGCCAGGCCCTCGAGATTTCGCCGCAGGGATCGGTACTCAGCTACCACGAGCACAACGAGGCCTCCCGCACGCCGGACCTGCTGGGCCGCCTGCTCGCGGGGGAGCGGGTCGTGGTCGTCACGGATGCCGGTATGCCGTCCGTCTCCGACCCCGGCTACCGCCTGGTCGCGGCCGCGATCGACGCGGACGTGCCGGTCACCTGCGTGCCGGGACCGAGCGCGGTGCTGATGGCCCTCGCGGTGTCCGGGCTGCCCGTCGACCGGTTCTGCTTCGAGGGCTTCCCGCCGCGCAAACCGGGGGAGCGGGCCCGCGCACTGACCGCGCTGGCAGGGGAATCCCGCACCATGATCTTCTTCGAGGCGCCGCACCGGCTCGAGGCGACCCTGGCCGCGATGGCGACGGCCTTCGGCGCCGACCGTCCCGCCGCCGTCTGCCGAGAGCTGACCAAGACCTACGAGGAGGTCCGGCGCGGCGGCCTCGGCGAGCTCGCGGCGTGGTCCTCTGAGGGCGTGCGGGGCGAGATCACCCTCGTCGTCGGGGGCGCACCTCCGCAGGTCGTCGACCTCGACGACGGGATCGCCGCCGTCCTGGCACGCGTCGCGCAGGGCGAACGGCTCAAGGACGTCTGCGCCGACGTCGCCCGCGCCACCGGCCTGTCCAAGAAAGCCCTGTATGACGGGGCCCTCGCCTCCCGCGCGACGTCCTGAGCCGTTCCGTGCTCACCACGGTCGAGGAGATCGATGACGTCATGCCGGAGAGGGGGACCGGCCAGGCCGACGTCGCCTCATCCGGCGGAACTGTCGCCACGCCCACCACATCACCCACGCCAGCAGGACCAGAGCCACGATCACCAGGACCGGCAGGAAGACCGCGATCAGGCTGAGCCCGACCGAGGTGGTGTCCTCCGCGGCCGAGACGACGGGAGCGCCGAGGCCCACGGTCGAGATGTTCACCGCCGGGCGGGTGGTCGCCTTGGTCGCGTGCACGATGCCGGAGATCGAGACGCCGAGCACGACACCGACCCACGGGTGGTCCTGCATCCAGGAGGAGCTGTCGACCTTCTCCGCCGCACTCGTCGCCGCGAAGATCAGCCCTCCGACGGTGGGCCGGATGAAGGTCGCGACCGCGTCGTTGAGGCTGTCGACGATCGCGATCTTGTCGAGCACCACCTCGGTCAGCAGCAACACGGCGGCCACGCCGATCGCCCAGGTGCTCTCGATCCACGCATAGGACTGCGGCAGCGTGATCACGTCGGTGAACCGCCCCAGCAGCGCCACCATGAGGAACGGGATGTAGGCGTTGAGGCCGGCCGCCGCGGACAACCCCATCCCGTCAGTGCTGCCAGCATGCCCGCCCCCTTCGTGATCGCGTGCGCACAGTGTCGCAGCAACCGCCCACCCGCCGGGAGTTGCTGGCGGACGTCACTTCCCAGCCATTCCGGCGGCGGTCAGGCCAGGCCGGCGGCGGTCAGGCCAGGCCGGCGTCGCGCAGGGCGAGCCAGAGCCGGGCCGCCACGTCGGGGTCGTCCAGGTCCTGATCGAGGACCCGGCGGGCGGTGCCGATCCGGTGCCGCAGGGTGTTGCGGTGCACGCCCAGGTCGCGTGCCGCCTCCTCCCAGTGCCCCCGTGCGCGGAGGTATGCCGTCACGGCGCCGACGAGGTCGCTGCGCCGGTGCTCGAGCAGTGGTTGCAGGTCGACGGGAGCCCCCTCCCGCGAGGCATCCCGCGCGACCGCCCGCGCGCCGCGCAGCGTGCCGGGTGCGAGCCGACCGGCCGTGTCGGCGAGTGCCGCGTCGACCCGGCCGAGGTCCTCCAGGCGAACCGGTGCGGAGACGACCGCACGGGCGTCCGGGACGGTCTGCGCCAGCCAGTCGCGCAGGCCGGCCTCGTCGACGGCACCGGCCAGCGCGGCGAGCAGCCCGGTGTCCCGAGGGAGCACCCACACGGCCGGACCCGGCCGGGCGGCGAGCGAGCGCTCGAGGCCGTCGACCGTGTCGTCGTCTCCCGGGCGGCCCAGCTCCACGAGGAGCAGTCGCACCCAGGTGGGCGGGCACGGCATACCGCTCTGGGTGAGCAGCAGCTGGGCCGCCCGCACCTCACCGGCGAGCAGCAACCGCACCGCGCCCGCCCGCAGGCCGCGCGGCCCGGCGTCCGCCCGGTGCTCCTGCTCGGTCTGCAACGCCAGCAGCGCACTCGCGGTCAGCACGGTCTGCCGGTCGGCGTGGCTCATCGGGCGCCGGCAGCCGGTCGCGACGAAGCCGGTCGCGCCGCCCCGGGCAGCCAGCGGGTGCAGGACCACGTCGTCGTCACCGAGCGGGAAGGTTGCCGAAGAATGGGGGCCAGCCATGCGCAGCCTCGCGACCTCGACGGCGGCCTGCTCCGCGACGCCCCGGGACGTCTCCGGCCATACCGCGTCGACCTCACCGCGTCTCGAAAGCAGGGCCGCCCAGCCCTCGACCGCACCGGCCAGGGTCTGCACGACCGCCCGCGTGGGGTCGGGTCCGGCCGCCGCGCGCACCAGCGCGCGGTGCGCACCCAGGGCGGCGCTCAGCCGCTGCTCGCCGGTCCGGGCCAGCAGACCCCAGTAGGTGCGCGCTACGGCGAGGAACGGCGTCGCCGGCGGCACCACGAACAGCGGCACGCCCTCCGCCGCGCACGCGTCCGGCAGATCCGGCGGCACCTCGTCGTGCACCGGACCAAGGCCGAGGCCGAGGCCGGCGACCCCGCGCCGGCGCAACCGGGCGGCATACGCCCTGGTCTGCACACCGCGCCCGACCAGCGGCATGCCGGTCGTGAGCAGCAGCTCGCCGCCCTCGAGGAACGGTGTCGGGTCGACCAGCTCGCTCACGTGCACGCCGGTGACCTGCGTGGCGGGCACGCGCGCGCCGGCATACGGCTCGAGGCGGCCACCGAGGGCAGCACAGAGCGCGACCAGGTCGGGCACGAGGGCTCCTCTGGGACAGATCGTCCAGGTTCGACGTTTTCCGGTCAGATCATATGAGGTATGACGAGCCGGTGCCGCTTATCGTGCGAAGTGCCGTCCGTCCGGGCGGTGCCGCACGCCCAGCAGTCGCGCAGGTCCACCGCCCAGGTGCCGACGCCGGGTCCAGCAGCCGTCAGCAGTCTTCAGAGGTTCAGGAGCAGCCATGTCCGTCGCCGAATCCACCGCCACCTCCGACAGCACCCGTGGTGAGCCGGGCGCCGCCACGGAGTCGGCGCCGGGCCAGCCCGAGCAGCGCCGCATCCTGCGCACCGAGGTGCCTGGTCCCCGGTCCCGGGAGCTCCAGCAGCGGCGCACCGCAGCGGTCCCGGTCGGCATGGGCGTCGTGCTCCCGGTCTTCATCGAGCGCGCCGGCGGGGGTGTGCTGGTCGACGTGGACGGCAACCACCTGATCGACTTCGCGTCGGGCATCGCGGTGACCAGCGTCGGTGCGAGTGCGCCCGAAGTCGTCTCGCGGGTCCAGGAGCAGGTTGCACGCTTCGCCCACACCTGTTTCATGGTCACCGAGTACGACGGCTACGTCGCCGTCGCGGAGAGGCTCAACGCCCTCACGCCCGGCGACCACGACAAGCGCACCGCGCTGTTCACCACCGGCGCCGAGGCGGTCGAGAACGCCGTCAAGGTCGCGCGCCACGCGACCGGCCGCACCGAGGTCGTCGTCTTCGACCACGCTTACCACGGCCGCACCATGATGGCGATGGCGATGACCGCCAAGGAGATGCCCTACAAGGCAGGCTTCGGCCCGTTCCCCGGCCACGTGCACCGGGCGCCCTTCCCCTACGCGCTGCGTTGGCCGACCGGGCCGGAGAACGCGGCGGCCGAGGCGCTGGCCGCGCTCGAGGAGCTGCTGGAGGAGGTCGGGCCGCAGGAGGTCGCGGCGATCGTGGTCGAGCCGGTGCAGGGCGAGGGCGGCTTCATCGTGCCGGCGCCGGGGTTCCTCGCCGGGGTGCAGGAGGTCGCGAAGCGGCACGGCATCGTCTTCGTGGCCGACGAGGTGCAGGCCGGTCTCGGCCGCACCGGGACGGTCTACGCCTCCGAGTTCGAGGGGATCGTGCCCGACCTGGTCTGCTCGGCCAAGGCGCTCGGCGGGGGCCTGCCGCTGTCGGCGGTCACCGGGCGTGCCGAGCTCATGGAGGCGGTGCACGCCGGGGGTCTGGGTGGCACCTATGCCGGCAACCCGGTCGCCTGCGCGGCCGCGCTCGGCGCGCTGTCGATGATCGAGGAGGGTGGTCTGCTCGAGGCCGCCCGGCACATCGAACAGGTCGCGCGGGGCGTCCTGGAGCCGCTCGCGCAGGAGGTCCCCACGATCGCCGAGGTGCGGGGACGCGGGGCCATGTTGGCGATGGAATTCGTGCGGCCCGGCTCGCTCGAGCCCGCGCCCGAGGTGGCCAAGGCCGTGGCGGCGCGTTGTCACGAGCAGGGGGTGGTGGTGCTCGTCTGCGGCACCTACGGCAACGTGATCCGGCTGCTGCCGCCGCTGGTGATCGGCGACGAGCTGCTCGCCGACGGGCTCGCGGTCCTCGCCGAGGCCGTGCGCGAGGCATCATGAACCCATCGCACGACGCAGGAGGCCAAGGATGACCACGACGCTGCCGACCGACGCGGTGGACACCAGCCGTGACCCCCGGACCGGCGCTGCCCGCGGCGAGGTGCCGCACACCGACCCGGTGCAGGTGGCCCGGCTGGTGATGGCCGCCGGCGCGGTCGCCGCCGAGGTCGCGGCCACCGCCCCGGCGCAGCGCTCCCGCTGGCTCGGCGCCGTCGCCGACGCCCTCGAGCAACACCGGGACGAGCTGGCGCGGCTGGCCGACGAGGAGACCGCGCTCGGGCTCGACCGGTTGCTCGGCGAGGTCGTCCGGGCGGCGGACCAGGCCAGGTTCTACGCCTCGGTCGCCGTCGAGGGCAGCTGGGCGCAGGTCACCGTCGACCAGCTCCCGGACGGCACGGACCTGCGCCGCGTGCGGTGGCCCGTCGGGCCGGTCGCGGTCTTCGGGGCGAGCAACTTCCCCTTCGCCTTCGGCGTGGTCGGCCACGACACGTCCTCGGCGCTGGCAGCAGGCTGCCCGGTCGTCGTCAAGGCCCACCCCGCTCACCCGCGGCTGAGCGTGCGGCTGGGGGAGCTGGTCACGGAGACCCTCGCCGGGTCAGGCGCGCCCGAGGGTGTGTTTTCGGTGGTGGTCGGCTTCGACGCCGGGCTGCAGGTGGTGGACGCCCCCGAGACCGCGGCGGTCGGCTTCACCGGATCGCAGGCCGGCGGTATGGCGCTCGCCGAGCGCGCGCTCGCCCGGCCCCGCCCGATCCCGGTCTTCGCGGAGATGGGCACGGTCAACCCGGTGGTGGTGACGCCGGGCGCCGCCGGTGCCCGATTGGCCGAGGTCGCCGAAGGCTTCGTCGGCTCGTTCACGCTGGGTCAGGGGCAGTTCTGCACCAAGCCCGGGCTGCTGCTGGTGCCGCGCGGGAGCGGTGCCGCCGAGGCGGTCGCCGCGCAGGTGCGGACCCGGCCACCGGGCTGGCTGCTGACCGAGGGGATCGCCTCGTCCTACGCCGCGGGGGTGGCCCGGCTGGTCGAGGCCGGCGCCGAGGTCGTGGGAACGGCCGAGTGCGCCGAAGGCGGGTTCGCTGCCGCCGCAACGGTGTTGACGGCTCACGCCGACGACCTGCGCACCGGGTCACCACTGCTCGAGGAGTGCTTCGGCCCCGTGGCGTTGGTGGTGGAGTATGACGACCAGACGCACCTTGACTCGGTGCTCGCCCGGCTGCAGCCGAGCCTGGCCGGCGCCGTCGCCACCTCCGGTGCGGACGACGCGGACACGACGGCGCTCGTGGCGCGGCTGGCCCGGCAGGTCGGCCGGGTGCTGGTGGACGGCTGGCCGACCGGGGTCGCCACGACCTGGGCCCAGCACCACGGCGGACCCTGGCCCGCGACCAGCCGACCGGACGCGACGAGCGTCGGCGCCGCTGCGCTCGACCGCTTCACCCGTCCGGTGGCCTTCCAGGCCGTGCCCGAGGTCGGGTTGCCGGCCGTCCTGCGCGACGACAACCCGTGGAACGTGCCACGGCGGGTGGACGGGCAGCCGGAGGCGCCCGGCACGGCATACGCGGCGAGCGACACCTCCGAGGGCGACGAGCAGCACGCGGATGACCAACACAGGGACACGCACCCGGGCGAGGCGCCCGGTGGGGACGTTGTCGCGGAGGGGGTCGCCACGTGAGGCCACCGCTCGACGGGGTGCTCGTGGCCGACTTCAGCCGGGTCCTGGCCGGCCCCATCGCCACGATGAACCTCGCCGACCTCGGCGCGACCGTCGTCAAGGTGGAGCGGCCCGGTGCTGGCGACGACACCCGGTCGTGGGGGCCGCCGTGGTCCGACCACTCCTCGTCCTACTTCGACAGCATCAACCGCAGCAAGCGCAGCGTCACGCTCGACCTGCGCGACGAGGGCGACCGCGCCCTCGCGCACGAGCTGGCCCGGCGTGCCGACGTCTTCATCGAGAACTTCCGGCCCGGCGCCCTCGAGCGGCACGGCCTCGGCTACGAGCAGGTCCGCGCCGCGAACCCGCGCATCGTCTACGCGTCGATCACCGGCTTCGGCCGGGGGGCCGGCGCCGACCTGATGGGCTACGACTTCCTCGTGCAGGCGGTCGGCGGGCTGATGAGCGTCACCGGCGAGCCCGACGGCGATCCGACCAAGGCCGGCGTCGCACTCGTCGACGTGCTCACCGGCAAGGACGCCACGATCGGCATCCTCGCCGCGCTCACCGCCCGTGAACACGGCGGGCAGGGCTGCCGGGTCGAGGTGGAGCTGCTCTCCAGCCTGCTGTCCTCGATGGTCAACCAGGCCCAGGGCTACCTGCAGACCGGCAGGGCCCCGCGGCGGATGGGCAACCGGCACCCGTCGATCGCGCCCTACGAGACACTTCACTGCGCCGATGGCCTGCTCGCGGTCGCCTGTGGCAACGATGGCCAGTTCGCCCGGTTGGCAACGGCTCTCGGTGCACCGGAGCTGGCCGCGGACGAGCGGTTCGCCACCAACGCGTCGCGGGTGGGGCACCGGGAGGAGCTGGTTGGCGTCCTCGAGGCGCAGCTGGCCGCCGCCGACGCGGACACCTGGCAGCAGCGGCTGACCGCGGCAGACGTGCCGGCCGGCCGGGTCGGCGACCTTGCCGACGGGTTCGACCTCGCGGAACGGCTCGGGCTCGAGCCGTGGTCGCGGGTCGACGACCCCGCCGAGGGTTGGGGCGCCGGGGTCGACCCCGCCGAGGGTGCCACGCGCAAGGCCGGATCGAACGGCGCCGGTGGCGTGCCCCAGGTGCGCCACCCGGTGCGCTACGACGCCGACCTCACCACCACCCCGTCTCGGCCGCCGCGTCTGGGCGAGGACGACGCCGAGGTCCGGGCCTGGCTCCTCGAAGCCGACCCGGCACCGCTCCCACCTGCCACGACCCGTCAGACTGGTGACCAGGAACCGACCCGAAAGGCCTCCCGATGAACGCGAAGCACCCCGGCCGCAAGCCCTCGCTCGACCCGCTCGACCTCGTCGGCATCGACGACGTCCTGTCCGACGAGGAGAAGGCTGTCCGCGCCTCCGTCCGGCAGCTGTGTGACAAGAGCATCGACCCGCACGTGGCGGAGTGGTTCGAGTCCGGCGAGCTGCCGGTGGCCCGCGAGCTCGCCAAGGAGCTCGGCGACCTCGGGCTGCTCGGCATGCACCTGCAGGGCTACGGCTGCGCCGGCATGAGCGCGGTCGACTACGGGCTGGCCTGCCTCGAGCTCGAGGCGAGCGACTCCGGCATACGCTCGCTGGTCAGCGTGCAGGGGTCATTGGCGATGTTCGCGATCCACCGCTGGGGCAGCGAGGAGCAGAAGCAGGAGTGGCTGCCCCGGATGGCCGCGGGCGACGCGATCGGGTGCTTCGGGCTCACCGAGCCCGACTACGGGTCCGACCCAGGTTCGATGCGCACGCACGCCCGCCGCGACGGCGACGACTGGGTGCTCGACGGCGCCAAGATGTGGATCACCAACGGCTCCATCGCCGACGTGGCCGTGGTGTGGGCCAAGGTCGACGGGGACGAGGGCGGCAGCGAGATCCGGGGGTTCGTGGTGCCCACGGACACCCCGGGATTCTCGGCGCCGTTGATCAAGCACAAGATGTCGCTGCGGGCGTCGGTCTCCAGCGAGCTCGTCCTCGACGGGGTGCGGCTGCCGCAGTCCGCGATCTTCCCGGAGGTGCGCGGACTCAAGGGTCCGCTGTCCTGCCTCAACGAGGCGCGCTACGGCATCATCTGGGGCTCGCTCGGCGCGGCCCGCAGCTCGTTCGAGGCGGCGCTCGCCTACAGCAAGGAGCGGGTGCAGTTCGACAAGCCGATCGGCGCCTTCCAGCTGACCCAGTCCAAGCTGGCGCAGATGTCGACCGAGCTCAATCTCGGCGCGCTGCTGGCACTGCACCTGGGCCGCCGCAAGGACGCCGGCACGCTGCTGCCGCAGCAGGTCAGCGTCGGCAAGCTCAACAACGTCACCAAGGCGCTGGAGATCTGCCGGACCGCGCGCACCATCCTCGGCGCCAACGGGATCTCGTTGGAGTACCCGGTGATCCGGCACATGAACAACCTCGAGTCGGTCCTGACCTACGAGGGCACGCCGGAGATGCACACCCTCGTGGTCGGTCAGGCCCTGACCGGCGAGTCCGCCTTCCGCTGACCCCCCGACCCGCTGACCCCGCCCCTCACGGGCCGAGGCGGATGGCGTGTCATTGGCTCAGCGGCGGACGAGCGGGCAACGTGCGGGCGGCGGGCTGGTGACGGGCGCGGGATACCGGGTTGTGGTCGCACCCTAGGATTCGAGGCATGACCAAGGTCCTGTCTGCCGTCGCCTGGCCGTATGCCAACGGTCCGCGCCACATCGGCCACGTCGCCGGATTCGGCGTGCCGTCCGACGTGTTCAGCCGCTACATGCGGATGGCGGGCCACGACGTGCTCATGGTCAGCGGCACCGACGAGCACGGCACCCCGATCCTGGTCGCAGCCGACAAGGAGGGTGTCAGCGCGCGCGAGCTGGCGGACCGCAACAACCGGTTCATCGTCGAGGACCTGCACGCCCTGGGACTGTCCTACGACCTGTTCACCCGCACGACGACGCCGAACCACTACGCGGTCGCGCAGGAGATGTTCACCACGGTGCACCGCAACGGCTACCTGATCGAGCAGACGACGCGTGGCGCCGTCAGTCCGTCGACGGGGCGCACCCTGCCCGACCGCTACATCGAGGGGACCTGTCCGATCTGCGGCTACGACGGCGCCCGCGGTGACCAGTGCGACAACTGCGGCAACCAGCTCGACCCGACCGACCTGATCGAGCCGCACAGCAAGATCAACGGTGAGACACCGGAATTCGTCGAGACCCAGCACTTCTTCCTCGACCTGCCGGCACTCGCCGAGGCGCTCGGCGCGTGGCTCGACGACCGGGAGGCCACCGGCACGTGGCGGCCCAACGTCATCCGGTTCAGCCAGAACATCCTCGAGGACATCAGGCCTCGGGCGATGACCCGCGACCTCGACTGGGGCATCCCGGTGCCGCTCGAGGGGTGGCGCGACCAGCCCACCAAACGGCTCTACGTGTGGTTCGACGCGGTGATCGGTTACCTGTCGGCGTCGATCGAATGGGCGCGCCGGCTGGGCGAACCCGAGCGCTGGCGCGAGTGGTGGGTCGACGGGACCGTCCCGGAGGCCCAGGAGTCCTACTACTTCATGGGCAAGGACAACATCGTCTTCCACAGCCAGATCTGGCCCGCCGAGCTGCTCGCCTACGACGGCCGTGGGTCGCGTGGCGGCGAGCCCGGAAAGTATGGCGCGCTGAACCTGCCGACCGAGGTGGTCAGCTCCGAGTTCCTCACCATGGAGGGCAAGCAGTTCTCCTCCAGCCGCGGCGTGGTGATCTACGTGCGCGACGTCCTGTCCCGCTACCAGGCCGACGCGCTGCGCTACTTCATCTGCGCGGCCGGGCCGGAGAACCAGGACAGCGACTTCACCTGGGCTGAGTTCGTCCGCCGCACCAACAGCGAGCTGGTCGCGGGGTGGGGCAACCTGGTCAACCGCACCGCCACGATGATCCACAAGAACTTCGGCGAGATCCCGGCGGCGGGCGAGCTGACCGAGGGCGACGAGGCGCTGCTCTCCGACGTGCGCACGGCGTTCGACACGGTCGGTGGGCTGATCGCACGGCACCGGCAGAAGGCCGCGATCGGCGAGGTCATGCGGGTCATCGGCGAGGCCAACAAGTACGTCACCGACGAGGCGCCGTGGACGCTCAAGGCTCCGGAGCAGCGCGCCCGGCTCGGCACGGTGCTGCACGTGCTGGCGCAGGCCGTGTCCGACTGCAACACGCTGATCGCGCCGTTCCTGCCGCACAGTGCCAACGCCGTGCACCTCGTCATCGGGGGCGACGGCGAGTTCGTGCCGATGCCCAGGATCGACGAGGTCGACGACCTCGACGGCGGCCCGGGCTACCCCGTCATCACCGGCGACTACTCGACCACGCCGGCGTGGGAGTCGCGTCCCGTCAAGGTCGGCGCCCCGATCGGCAAGCCGACCCCTGTCTTCACCAAGCTCGACCACGCGATCGTCGACGAGGAGCTCGCCCGGCTCACGCAGGAGGCGGGGTGACCCCTGCTCACCCCGGGCCGGTTTGCTCGATTCATGCCGGTTTCGGGGTGGCCAAAACCGGCCTGAACCGAGCAAAGGCGCCTGAGCCGAGCACGCGGGAGCGGGTGTGACGTCCCGCGGCGATCGCCCGCCGGCGCCCGACCCGCTGCCGATCCCGGTCGTCGACAACCACACCCACCTCGACATCGGCCGCGACGGCGGCGAGCCACCCGACCCGGGTGAGGCGATCGCGGAGGCCACCGCGGTCGGGGTGCCGCGGATGGTGCAGATCGGTTGCGACCTGCCCGGCGCCCGTTTCACCGTCGAGGTGATCGATCGGTATGCCGCGTTGCTGGGCGGGGTGGCGCTGCACCCCAACGAGACGCCGGGCCTCGCGTCCCGGGGCGAGACCGACGCGGCCCGGGCCGAGATCGAGCGGCTCGCGGCCCACCCGCGGGTGCGGGTGGTGGGTGAGACCGGCCTGGACTACTTCCGGACCGGGCCGGACGGCATACCGGCGCAGCAGGACTCCTTCCGCTGGCACATCGACCTGGCCAAGCGGACCGGCCTGGCGCTGCAGATCCACGACCGCGACGCGCACGACGACGTGCTGCGGATCCTGGCCGAGGAGGGAGCCCCCGAGCACACCGTGCTGCACTGCTTCTCCGGCGACATCGAGATGGCCCGCACCTGCGTCGAGCGCGGCTACCACCTCTCCTTCGCGGGCACGGTGACCTTCAAGAACGCCCGGCAGCTGCGCAACGCACTCGCCGTCACGCCCCTGTCGCAGCTGCTCGTCGAGACCGACGCGCCCTACCTGACCCCCAGCCCGCACCGGGGGGCGCCGAACGCCTCCTACCTCGTGCCGCTCACCGTGCGGGCGATGGCCGACGTGCTCAACGTCGACGTGCCCGCGCTCTGCACCGCGGTCGCCGACAACTCCGAGCGGATCTATGGTCCCTGGTAGACGCGCCGCAGAAACGTTACCGAACCGACGACATCCCGTTATCAGAACTTGACCTTGGCCGGGGGCTACGCCAAGGTGTGACGCCATGTCCCGAGACCCCGGGACTGTGCCGACGACGGGAGGGCCGAGGTGGCGCCGAGCCGGCCACGCACCGCGGGCATTGCGGTCGCCCTCCTCGCGCTCGCGGCCGGGGCGCTGCTCTGCGGACATCTGCTGCCCACCGCCGAACCCGGCCCCACGCTGCTCTCGGCCGACGCGGAGGGCGCCTCGACGTCCACCGCGACGGACCCGTCGACGTCCGCCCCGCCGAGCCGCTCGGAGCCGGCCTACGAGCCGCTCCGGATCTCCCGGGGCGGGGCGGCCCGGCCGCGCCTGGTCCCCGACGTGCCCGGCCACGACCCCGGGCGGGGCCTGAACTGGGCCGCCCTGGCCGAGTGCGAGTCGGGTGGCGACCCGCGGGAGGTCAGCGCCCACGGTTACTTCGGTCTCTACCAGGTCAGCATCTCGGCCTGGCGGTCGGTGGGCGGTCTGGGCAGTCCGGCCCGTGCGGATCCCTACGAGCAGACCGCCCGAGCTCAGCAGCTCTACGCCCGCTTCGGTGCCGACCTGTGGCCGGTCTGCTCCCGCTACCTCTGACCCACATCCCAGACGACGCGGGGCAACCCCGGGACGACGCCCTGACGACCCCGGACGGACCCGGCGGCGTCGGCCATTAGGCTGCTCGACATGGCTGCGGACGACACGGCGAGGACCGGGATGCTGGGCGCCGCCCAGATCCGTGAGCTCGCGACGCGCCTGGGGGTGAGCCCCACCAAGCACTGGGGGCAGAACTTCGTCATCGACGCCAACACGGTGCGCCGCATCGTCCGACTCGCCGGGGTCGGCCCGGACGACGTCGTGGTCGAGGTGGGACCCGGGCTCGGCTCGCTCACCCTCGCCCTGCTGCCCGAGGTGGGCCGGGTCGTGGCGGTCGAGGTGGACCCGGTGCTGGCGCTCGCCCTGCCGCAGACGGTGCAGGAGCACGCCCCCGGACACGAGGACCGGTTGTCGGTGGTGCAGGCGGACGCGCTCAACGTCGACGAGCTGCCCGACCCCCAGCCGACCGCGCTGGTGGCCAATCTGCCCTACAACGTCTCGGTGCCGGTCGTTCTCGGCTTCCTGCAGGCGTTCCCGACCCTCGAGCGGGTGCTCGTCATGGTGCAGCTCGAGGTCGCCGAGCGGCTCGCCGCCCGTCCCGGCAGCAAGACGTATGGCGTGCCGAGCGTCAAGGCTGCGTGGTATGCCGACGTGCGGCTCGCGGGCACGGTCAGCCGCAACGTGTTCTGGCCCGCGCCCAACGTCGACTCGGGCCTGGTCGAGTTGAGGCGGCACCCCGCTCCGCGCTCGAACGCCTCCCGGGCCGAGGTGTTCGCGTGCGTCGACGCGGCCTTCGCCCAGCGTCGCAAGACGCTGCGGGCGGCCCTCGCTGGCTGGGCCGGTTCCGCGACGCGGGCCGAGGAGATCCTGCGGGCCGCCGGTGTGGACCCGAGAACGCGTGGCGAGAGCCTCGACGTCGAGGCCTTCATCGCGATCGCCGCCCGGCAGGACCTCGGGTGAGCACATGAACCACCACACGAAAAGCACCCCACGAAGTCCTCGCTCGTGCCTCACTCGGTACTTCGCGGGGACCCCGCACTCCGCTGCGCTGCCACCCCACGAAGTTCTCCGCTGCGCTCCGATACTTCGCGGGGACCCTGGCCTCCGATACTTCGCGGGGACCCCGGCCTCCGATACTTCGCGGGGACCCCGGCCTCCGATACTTCGCGGGGACCCCGGCCTCCGATACTTCGCGGGGACCCCGGCCTCCGATACTTCGCGGGGACCCCGGCCTCCGATACTTCGCGGGGACCCCGGCCTCCGATACTTCGCGGGGACCCCGGCATGATCACGACCAGGGAGGGGTCGCGCCACGTCACCGTGCGGGTCCCGGCCAAGGTCAACCTCGAGCTCAACGTGGGGCCGCACCGCGCGGACGGCTACCACGACCTGGCCACGGTCTTCCACGCCGTGAGCCTCTACGACGACGTGACCGTCGAGCCGGCCGCCGACTGGGAGGTCGTCGCGGCCGGCCCCTACGCCGAGCAGATCCCTCTCGACGAGAGCAACCTCGCCCTGCTGGCAGCGCGCCGCGTGGCGCAGGCGGGTGGCGTCGACACGCCGGTGCGGATCACGATCGACAAGCAGATCCCGGTGGCCGGGGGCATGGCCGGTGGCTCAGCAGACGGCGCCGCGGCCCTGGTGGCGTGTGACGCGCTCTGGGGCCTCGAGCTGTCCCGGCCCCAGCTTGACGCGATGGCAGGTGATCTCGGCAGCGACGTCGCCTTTGCGCTCACCGGTGGCACGGCGATCGGTTCGGGTCGCGGGGAATCGCTCGCCCCGGTCCTGGCCCGCGGCAGCTACCACTGGGTCTTCGCGATCAGCGAGGGCGGGCTGTCGACTCCCGCGGTGTATGCCGAGTGCGACCGGATGCGCGGACGGCGCCGGATCGCGGCACCCGAGCCGTCCGACGACCTCATGGCCGCCCTGCGCTCGGGTGATCCGCAGGCCCTCGGCTCGGCCCTGTCCAACGACCTGCAGGAGGCGGCCTTCTCGCTGCGTCCCCCGCTGCGCGACCTGCTAGCGGCCGGCCTGGAGATGGGGGCGCTCGGTGGGGTGGTCTCGGGCTCGGGTCCGACGGTGGCCTTCCTCGCGGCCGATGCGGAGGGGGCCCTCGACCTCGCGGTCGCGCTCGCGGCCGTCGGATCCGCTCCGGAGGTCAAGCGGGCGACGGGACCGGCTCACGGCGCCCACGTGCTCAGCCACGAGATGACCCGGGGTCGCTGAGCGTGGCCAATCTGGTTGCCGTCGAGCAGGTTTCACTCACGCTGGGCACCCACACGATCCTCGACGGGGTGTCGCTGGGAGTCAACGGGGGAGCCCGGATCGGCGTCGTGGGCCGCAACGGTGGGGGCAAGTCCACCCTGTTGCGCGTGCTCGCAGGAGACCAGGAGGCCGACTCCGGCCGGGTCACGCGGGTCGGCATGCTCTCGGTCGGTCTGCTGCGCCAGGTCGACACGATCGACCCGGAGTCGACGGTGCGCGAGGCGGTGCTCGGTGACCTGCCCGAGCACGAGTGGGCAGGGGACGCCCGGGTCCGCGACGTGATGGACGGGCTGCTCGGCGGGGTGGAGGCGCCGGAGGTCGGCGGGCTCGACGCGGTCGTCGGCCCGATGTCCGGCGGCGAGCGCCGGCGGCTGGCCCTGGCCGCGTTGCTGGTCGAGGACCCGGACCTGCTGCTGCTCGACGAGCCGACCAACCACCTCGACGTCGAGGGCGTGGCCTGGCTGGCGCAGCACCTCGCGACCCGCCGCAACCGGCCCGGCACCGGCCTGGTCGCCGTGACGCACGACCGCTGGTTCCTCGACGAGGTCGCGACCCTCACCTGGGAGGTCGTCGACGGGCGGGTCGAGTCCTACGAAGGCGGCTACGCGGCATACGTGCTCGCCAAGGCGGAGCGCGACCGCATCGCCGCGGTGACTGAGGAGCGGCGCGGCAACCTGCTGCGCAAGGAGCTGGCCTGGCTGCGCCGCGGGCCGCCGGCGCGCACCAGCAAACCGAAGTTCCGGATCGAGGCCGCCAACGCGCTGATCGCCGACGAGCCGGACCCGCGGGACGAGGTCTCGCTGGTGCGCTTTGCCACGACCCGGCTCGGCAAGGACGTCGTGGACCTGCTGGACGCCACGGTCGAGCTCGGTGACCGCCGGTTGCTGGACCGGGTGACCTGGCGGCTGGCGCCGGGCGACCGGATCGGCATCGTCGGCGTCAATGGCGCCGGCAAGTCGACCCTGCTCCGGGCGGTGCACGGTGACGTCGAGCTCGCGTCGGGCAAGCGCAAGGTCGGCAAGACGGTGTCGATGGCGTTCCTGACCCAGGAGGTCCGCGAGCTGGAGGCGTTCGCCGACTGGCGGGTCATCGCGGCGATCGAGGACGTCAAGGCGTTCACCCGGCTCGGCAACAAGGAGGTGAGCGCGAGCCAGCTCGCGAAGCGGCTCGGCTTCTCCGGTGGCCGCCAGCAGACCCGGGTCGGCGACCTGTCCGGTGGGGAGCGGCGGCGGCTGCAGCTGCTCCGACTGCTGATGGCCGAACCCAACGTGCTGCTGCTGGACGAGCCCACCAACGACCTCGACATCGAAACGCTCACCTCGCTCGAGGACGTGCTCGACGGCTGGGCCGGCACGCTCCTCGTCGTGTCGCACGACCGCTACCTGCTCGAGCGGATGTGCGACAAGCAGGTGGCGCTGATGGGGGACGGCCGGCTGCGCGGCCTGCCCGGCGGGGTCGAGCAGTACCTCGAGCTGCGCCACCAGCAGCACGTCTCGGGACAGGGTTCGGCTGGACACGCGACCGCTGGGCGCCCGTCGGCGGGAGCGACCTCGACGGGGAGTGTCCACGAGCCCGCAGACGGGGCTTCGGCGACCGGTGCGGCGCAGACGCACCGCCCGGCGCAGCTGCGTGCCGCGCGCAAGGAGCTGGCGCGGATCGAGCGACAGCTGTCCAGGCTCGCCACCCGCGAACAGCGGATCCACGACGAGATGGCGCTGAAGGCCACCGATCACCAGGCCGTGCTCGAGCTCAACGAGACGTTGCGCGCGATCGTGGACGAGCGGGAGTCGCTGGAGCTGGAGTGGCTCGAGGCCGCCGAGATCGTCGGCTGACCGCACCGCGGCCGGTGGGAAGCAGCGCCGACGGGTCGTTGGCCGCCCGCCCGCGCGCCGTCAGGGCTCGAACGGCAGCAGCAGCCTGCGGAGCAGTTCGGCAAGCTGCCGGCGCTCGCCCTCAGGCAGCTCGGCGAGCAGCTCGCGCTCGCGGTCGAGCAGATCGGCCATGGCGCTGTCGACCACCTTCCTCCCCTCCTGGGTCAGGCCCACGATGACGCCGCGCCGGTCACCGGGCCTCGGTTTGCGGTGCACGAGCCCGCGTCGTTCGAGCCGGTCGACGCGGTTGGTCATGGTGCCGCTGGTCACCAGCATCTGCTTGACCAGCTGCCCGGGGGAGAGCTCGTAGGGTGCGCCGGCTCGGCGCAGTGCGGACAGCACGTCGAACTCCCACCCTTCCAGGCGGTGCTGGGCGAAGGCCGAGCCGCGGGCCAGGTCCAGGTGGCGGGCCAGCCGGGACACCCGTGAGAGCACGTGCAGCGGGGTGACCTCGAGGTCTCCCCGCTCGCGTTGCCAGGCTTCGACGATGCGGTCGACCTCGTCCTGCTCGTCCTCGGGCGTCGACATGGTGGCGAGTCTAGTGTCCATCAAGTATCTTGATATCAAGCTATTTGAGATCGAGAGGTAGATCATGCCCATCACCTGGGATCCACAGCAGTACGCCCGTTTCGCGGGCCACCGCGAGCGCCCCTTCTTCGACCTGACCTCGCGCATCGACGCGGACGCGCCGGACCGCGTGGTCGACCTCGGCTGCGGCGCGGGCCCGCTCACGCTGCACCTGGCGCAGCGCTGGTCGGGGGCCCGGGTCGTCGGCGTCGACTCCTCACCCCCGATGATCGAGCAGGCCCGCGACGCCGACCCGGACGGCCGGGTCGAGTGGGTCGAGGCCGACCTCGTCACGTGGCGGGCGGAAGCGCCGGTCGACGTCCTGGTCACCAACGCCGCACTGCAGTGGGTGCCCACCCACCTGGACCTGTTGCCACGGCTGATCGACCAGGTCGCGCCGGGCGGGTGGTTTGCCATGCAGGTGCCGGGCAACTTCGACGCCCCCGCGCACGCTCTGCTGCGCGACGTCGCGGCGCGGATGCCACGCGCCGACGAGCTTGTCCCGCGGTTTCGGGGAGCGTATGCCGTGGCCGAGCCCACGGCATACGCCGCTGTGCTCGCGGACGCCGGAATGGAGGTCGACGTGTGGGAGACGACCTACCTGCAGATGCTCGATCCCCAAGGGCTGCAAGCAGATCCGGTGCTCGAGTGGACCAAGGGCACGGCGCTGCGCCCCGTGCTCGAGGTCCTGACCGGCGAGCAGGAACGCACCGAGTTCATGACGGCGTATGCCGAGTCGCTGCGGCAGGCCTACCCCCGCCAGCGCCACGGCACGCCATTCCCGTTCCGGCGGATCTTCGCTGTCGGCCACCGACGGGAGGGCTGACTTGGAAGCGTTCACGATGCGGCCGATCGGCACGGTCGTCGGCGGTCGCACCGAGGCTGCCGACGACCACTGGGGGTCGGTGCGTGCGGCCATCGAGCTCGACGCCACCGAGTTCGGCCCGGATGCACTGGCCGTCATCGAGGACTTCTCGCACCTCGAGGTCGTCTACCACTTCCACCTGGTCGCGCCCGGCACCGAGCAGCGTGGCGCACGTAGGCCGAGGGGTAGGGCCGACTGGCCGCTGGTCGGGATCTTCGCGCAGCGCGGCAAGCGTCGGCCCGGACGGATCGGCGTCAGTCGCTGCCGGTTGCTGGCGGTCGACGGCACGCGGCTCGAGGTCGAGGGACTGGACGCGATCGATGGGACGCCGGTGCTCGACGTGAAGCCGGTGATGCGCGAGTTCGGGCCGAGAGGCGCGGTCCGACAGCCGGACTGGGCGAGCGAGCTGATGGCCGACTACTACACGCCGAACCAACCCCCCGGACCACTCCGGGCGGTCACCGCCCTGCACCACGTGCAAGTGTCGTGTCCGGCCGGGTCGGAGCAGGCGTTGCGCGGCTTCTACGCGGGCGTGCTCGGCATGACCGAGGTGAGCAAGCCGCCGGTGCTGGCCGCCCGGGGAGGGGCGTGGTTCCGTTCCGGCACGGCCGAGCTGCACTGCGGCGTCGAGGCCGACTTCCGGCCCGCCCGCAAGGCGCACCCGTGCCTGCTCGTCCCGGACGTGGACTCCGTGGCCGAGGCCGTGGCACGCGCCGGCGGCGAAGTGCGCTGGGACGACAACGTGCCGGGCGTGCGACGGTTCCACACCGATGACCCGGTGGGCAACCGGATCGAGCTCCAGCAGTCCTGACCAGCAGTCCGGATGAGCGGTCCTGACCAGCGATTCAACGGGCCGGGACACCTCGGCGGCGGAACCCGACGAAGGCGAGAGCCACCAGGCCGACCGCCACGAGGGTGAGCAGCGCCAGCTGCGCGCCGCCGGCCGCTTCGGCGGGCGGGTCGCCGACGTGGCTGGTGGGTGCGAGGTCCGCAAGCCAGGTCGGTAGCTGCAGGGCGTCGCCGAGGAAGGCCACGACCGCGGTGAACCCGAACGCCGCCCACGCCACGACGAAACCCCTCGGCCACGCACCGAACACCGCGAGCGCCACGCCCAGCAGGACGAGAACCGGCGGCAGGTAGGACGAGATGGCCCCCACGAGCCGCCCTGTCTCGCCGTGGCCGGTCGACCAGGCGACGCTCAGCCCGAGCGTGAGCGCGCCGAGGGCCACGATCACGACCAGTCCGGCGAGGATCGTGACGAGGTGGACGGCGAGCCACGACATACGACTCGAGGTGCCGGCCAGCAGCGGCTCGAGCCGCCCTGCTGACTCCTCCGCACGAAGGGTTCCGACGGCCTGCACGACGTAGCCACCGCTGACCAGTGCCACGAGCAGGACTGACATCGCGAGGAACCCGTCGGCTCCACCGGCACCGCCCAACGCGTCACGCAGTGCCGGGTTGCCTGCCATCGCGTCGATGACGTTCTGGGCGAGCAACCCGAACATGCCGCTCACGACGACCGCGCCGGCGGCCCAGCCGATGACCGCGCCGCGGTGCAGCGTCGACGCCAGCCCCCACCTGCTGCGCAGGAAGGCGGAGGCGGCCGGCGCCGAGGCACCACGTCGCAGCAGCGCGCTGCCGACGTCGCGGGCAGAGGCGAGCCGGACCGCCACACCCACAAGGGCGATGCCGACGGCGAGCGAGAGCAGCAGGGGCCACGTGCGAGCGTCCCCGAACGCCCGCGTCTGCTCGGCCCAGCCCAACGGGGACAACCAGGTGAGCCCGTTGCCGAGGACGTCACCGACACCACGCAGCAGGTAGGCGAGGACGAGCAGGCCGAGGGCGATCGCGTAGACGCCTCGGCCGTGCAGGACGACCTGTGCGGCGACAGCCGCGATGCCGGCGAACACCAACCCGAGGGCGCCGAGCGACGCTGCGTAGAGCAGCGACCCGGCGACGGGGACGCCCACGGAGATCAGGCCCGCGGCCAGGGCCAGCGAGGTGACGATTAGCGCCGCGGTCGCCACCAGCGCGGCGGCCGCCAGCGGCGCGGTGCGCCCGATCCGACCGGCGAGCAGCAGCTCGAGGCGCCCGGACTCCTCGTCGCGGCGGGTGCTGCGGGCGATCAGGCTGATCCCCATCAGTGGCACCGCGAACGACGCCACGAACCCGAACTCGTTGGCGATCACACCGCCGAGGGTGTCGAGCCCGTGCACCTTGCCGTTGAGCAGCATCAGTGCGTCGCCACCGCCGATCGCCTCGGCGTAGCTGTCGATCTTCGCCTGCGTGTCGTAGAGGCCGCTGACCGACTCCGTCGTGAGCACCATCAGCGCGGCGATGCCGACGACCCAGGCCAGGATCGCCTTCCAGCCGATGCGCAGTGAGATGCCGACCATGGGGACAAGGCTTGTCGAGCCGAGACGGGTGGTGCTCATCGACGCGCACCCCGTATGCCGTGCCGGTGGCCACGTCGACCCCGATTGCCGTGCGGGCCAGACGGGTCGACCGAGTCGCCGCCGCCATCGCCGCGGTTCCCGCGGCCGCCCGCGAGCGCCGGGTCGGCGGCGTAGTTGCTCAGGAACAGCTCGTCCAGGCTCGGTGGCTCGCTGGTGAGCGTGTGGATGCCGGCCCCGTGGACCAGGCCGATCGCCTCGTCGAGGTGCTCGGCGTCGACCGTGAAGGACGAGGCGTGCCGGCCGTCCACCTCGCGCTGGTCGAGCTCGCCGACGCCGGGCAGCGTCGCCAGACCGGACGAACGGCCCCGCGTGACGGCGTGGACGCTCGTGCGGGTGTGCCGGCGCAGCTCGGCCAGGCTGCCGGAGCTGACGTTGCGGCCCGCGCGGATGATGCTCACCCGGTCTGCCAGCGCCTCGACCTCTCCCAGAATGTGACTGGACAGCAGGACGGTCACTCCCTGTGCCTGGCGTTCTCGGACGGCCTGCTGAAACACCTGCTCCATCAACGGGTCGAGGCCGGAGGTGGGCTCATCGAGCACGAGCAGTTCGACGTCGGCGGCGAGGGCTGCGATCAGGGCGACCTTCTGCCGGTTGCCCTTGGAGTAGTCGCGGGCACGTTTGGCCGGGTCGAGGTCGAACCGCTCGATCAGCTCCGCCCGCGCCCCGGATCGCAGGCCGCCGTGGGTGTCGCCGAGCAGGTCGAGACACTGTCCGCCGGTCAGTCCCGGCCACAGCGCGACGTCACCCGGCACGTAGGCGAGCCGCCGGTGCAGCGTGGCAGCGTCCTCCCACGGGTCCTGGCCGAAGACCTCGATCCGGCCGGCGCTTGCACGCATCAGCCCCAGCAGGACCCGGATGGTGGTCGACTTGCCGGCACCGTTGGGTCCGAGGAAGCCGTGCACCTCGCCTCGGGCGACGCGCAGGTCCAGGCCGTCGAGGGCGCGGAACCGGCCGAAGGTCTTGACCAGGCCATCGGCCCTGACCAGGTCGTCCAGGTCGTTCCCGTGGTTGCCTCGCTCGCGGGTTGTCGCCGTGGCGTCGGGTGTGGCGTGCATCCTCGTCTCACTTTCTCGCGGACGGTGTCGCAGCGGCGCCCCACAACCCGTCGCGGTAGACGGCCGTCACCTCACGGGCCCAACGGTCGATGCCGGCGGGTGTCAAGGGGTCGAAGCCGAGGACGTGCTCGAGTGGTCCGCGCAGCAGGATCAGCGCCAGGTCGTTGGCCAACGCGAAGGCCGAACGCACCGCCGGGTCGCGGCCGGGGGTGGCCAGCCCCTCCCGGACCATCTGGTTGAAGACGGCTTGCGTCGCGTCATACCAGCTCTGGAACAGCCGCGTCCCGGCCGGATCGCCGGAGAGCAGGAGGCGCCGCAGGTAGGCAGGCAGCGGGGACTCGGGCGGGAAGGCCTCGGCGAAGAGCTGGGCGATCGAGCCGGCGTCGCCGTCCGCCAGCGCCGGGAGGGCGTCGTCCGTGCTGCCCGCGTCGAACAACTCGTCGAAGACCCCTGCGACGTGCTCGTCGACGGCCTCGCGCAGGCCGGCCTTGCTGCCGAAGTGGTGCAGCACCAGCGCCGGCGAGACCCCGGCCGTCGTCGCGATCTGGCGCACGCTGACCGCGCCCGGCCCGTGCTCGGCGAACAGCGCCAGTGCGGCGTTGCGGATGCTGGCGCGGGCAGTGAGGTCGGACTCCCTTGAACGCATGATCAGTATGCTAAACGTGCGTTCAGCTCGCACGCAACCTTTTACTCACCGGTGAGGCGGGCAGGTCGCCGAGGTCAGGGGTCGAGGCGCAGGCGGGGTTTGGCCTCGAGGCCGGCCAGCCCGTTCCACGACAGGTTGACCAGGTGCGCCGCCACGTCGGCCTTCTTGAACTTGCGCGAGTCGAGCCACCACTGACCGGTCAGCGCCACCATGCCGACGAGCATCTGCGCATAGATGGGCGCGGCCTTCGGGTCCAGCTTCTTGCGCTTGAACTCGTCCGCGAGGATGTGCTCGACCTGCGTGGCGATGTCGCTGATCAGGCTGGCGAAGGAGCCGGTCGCCTGGCCGGGCGGCGAGTCGCGGACCAGGATGCGGAACCCGTCGGTCGATCCCTCGATGTAGTCGAGGAGCGCGAGGGCGGCCCGCTCGACCAGGCCGCGGGCCGTGGCCTCGGCGGTCAGCGCCGTGGTGATGCCGTCGAGAAGCATGCGGATCTCGCGGTCGACCACGACGGCATACAGGCCCTCCTTGCCGCCGAAGTGCTCGTAGACCACCGGCTTGGAGACGTCGGCCTTGTGCGCGATCTCCTCGACAGTGGTCCCCTCGAACCCCTTCTCGGCGAAGAGCTTGCGGCCCACCTCGATGAGCTGCTCGCGTCGTTGCTCACCCGTCATCCGGGCGCGGACGGAGGGTGCGTCGGCCTTGACCCTGGGCGCGTTCACCCGGCCATCATGTCAAGTGCCTCCGTCATGCCGATCGCGTATTCGTGCGCCGTGCCATCGAACCTACGCCACCGTAACCCACGGCCGTCGGTGCGCCGGACCTCACGCGGTTCGGTCGGGGCCGTCCGGTCCACTACCCTTGCCACGATCCCGCCCGCGGGACGTTCCCCGGTTGCTCTGCTGGTAGGGGCCGCCTGACTTTGAATCAGGATTAGCGACGTAGGTTCGATTCCTACCCGGGGAGCTCCGTGCCCGGCCGGAGAGCCACTGCCAGTGCCGGGTATGCCGTCCGCTCGCCGCCGCGTAGAAATCAACTCGATCTCACCGGCCCGTCGGTGCTTGACTATTCCGCGTGGAATATTTCGGGCGGTCCAGTGTTGGGACCCTCGTGACGTGTCCGCTGACCCCGCTCGCGATCTCGGTCCTCGCGCTGCTGCGTGAGCGGCCGATGCATCCCTACGAGATGTACCAGCTGCTCGTCGAGCGCGAGGAGACCCGCATCGTCAAGGTGCGTCCGGGATCCCTCTACCACGCGGTCGAGCGGCTCGCCTCCGACGAGCTGGTCGTCGCCACCGGCACCGAGCGCGAGGGCAACCGGCCCGAGCGCACCACCTACGAGCTCACCGACCGCGGGCGCGCCGCGCTGCGTGCCCGCATCCAGGAGCTGCTCGCGGAGCCGGTCAACGAGTTCCCGATCTTCCCCGTCGCGCTGGCCGAGTCCCACAACCTCACGCGTGACGAGGTGCTCGAGGCCCTCGCCCGGCGCCGCGCCGCGCTCGAGGCCTCCGTCACGGAGCTCACGGACCTCCTCGAGGTCGCCCGACGCCTGGAGGTCGCGGAAGCCTACTGGTTCCAGCTCGACTACCTGCGCGCCATCACCACCACCGAGCTCGACTGGATCAGCCGGCTCATCACCCGCATCGACTCCAAGGACCTCACATGGCCGACACCCTGAACGACCGACCACCCGGACGCCACGAGGCGCCGGTCAGCCCCTGGCCAGCCCTGTGGGCCCTGTGCCTCGGCTTCTTCATGATCCTGGTCGACAGCACGATCGTGTCGGTCGCGACTCCCGCGATCATGACCGACCTGGATGCCGGGGTGAACTCGGTGGTCTGGGTCACCAGCGCCTACCTGCTCGCGTATGCCGTGCCGTTGCTGATCACGGGCCGGCTCGGCGACCGCTTCGGGCCCAAGAACCTCTACCTGGTCGGGCTCGCCGTCTTCACGCTCAGCTCGCTGTGGTGCGGCTTCACCGGCACCATCGACCACCTGGTCATCGCGCGGGTGTTCCAGGGCTTCGGCGCCGCGATGATGACCCCACAGACCATGTCGGTCATCACCCGCACCTTCCCGGCCACCAAGCGCGGCCAGGCGATGGGCCTGTGGGGCGCGGTCGCCGGTGTCGCCACCCTGGTCGGCCCGATCGTCGGTGGGGTGCTGATCGACAGCCTGGGGTGGGAATGGATCTTCTTCATCAACGTGCCGGTCGGCGTGGTCGGGTTCGTGCTGGCGATGATCTTCGTCCCCGTGCTGCCCACCCACAGCCACCGCTTCGACATGGTCGGCGTGATGCTGTCGGCCATCGGCCTGTTCTGCCTGGTCTTCGGGATCCAGGAGGGCCAGAACTATGACTGGGGTCAGATCACCGGGCCGGTCTCGGTCTGGTCCCTCATCGGGGTGGGCGTGCTCGTCCTGGTGGTCTTCGTGGTGTGGCAGGGACGCAACCGGCGGGAGCCGCTGGTGCCGCTGAGCCTGTTCCGCGACCGCAACTTCTCACTGGCCAACGTGTCGATCACGACGGTTGGTTTCGCCATCACCGCGATGGCCTTCCCGATCATGCTCTACGCGCAGAGCGTGCGCGGCCTCAGCCCGACCCGCTCGGCGCTGCTGCTGGTGCCGATGGCCGTCATCTCCGGCGTGCTCGCGCCCTTCGTCGGCAAGCTGGCCGACCGGTTCCACCCGCGCTACATCGCGGGGGTAGGGCTGGCGGCCTTCCCCATCTCGATGGTGTGGCTGAGCCAGATCATGACGCCAGAGGTGCCGATCTGGCAGTTGCTGCTGCCGATCGCCCTGCTCGGCGTGGCCAACGGTTTCATGTGGTCGCCGCTGTCGACGACCGCGACCCGCAACCTGCCGATGAGCCAGGCCGGTGCCGGCTCGGGGGTCTACAACACGACCCGCCAGTTCGGCGCGGTGCTCGGGAGCGCAGCGATCGGTGTGCTCATGGAGTCGCAGCTGGCCTCGCACCTGCCGGCGATGCCCGGTGGAGGTTCGGCCGAGGCCGCTGCGGGCACCGGCCCGTTGCCCGCAGCGCTGCACGACGGGTTCTCCCAGGCGATGGCCAACTCGCTGCTGCTGCCCGCAGCCGTGCTGGTGGTCGGTTTCCTGGCCGCGATGGTCTTCGAGCGGCCGGCACACATGCGGCGTGCACCCGCTGTAGCCGACCGGTCCGGCTCCGAGCAGGCCGACGCACAGCCGGAGCCGTCCGCGGTCTGACCACCACCGGCTCCCCCGAGGGCGGGGCAGGCGGGTGGGTCAGACGGTCTCGAAGAGGCCTTCGGCGTACTCGCCGGCCGCCTTCTCGCGCGCGACGTAGTGCATCTTCTTGCCGGTCGCGGTCAGCGGCAGCTCGTCGACGAACCGGTAGGCACGCGGGCGCTTGTAGTTCGCCAGCATCGGGTGCTCGCGGCAGTGCCGCTCGCAGTCGGCGACGGTGAGCGACTCTCCGGCCGGCACCACGTAGGCGACGACCATCTGACCCCACTTCTCGTCCGGCACGGAGACGACGAGGGAGTCGGCGATGCCGACGTGCCCGTTGAGGGCCTCCTCGACCTGCACCGGGTGGACGTTCTCCCCGCCGGAGATGACCATGTCGTCCTTGCGGCCCACGATGGTGACGTACTCCCCGGCGTCCCACGTGGCGAGGTCGCCGATGTAGAGCCAGCCCTGGTGGTACTTCGCGTCCTGCTCCTCGGTCGAGTTGGCATAGCCGAAGCCGCACTTCGGCGATCGCACGATCACTTCGCCGACCTCTCCGCCACCCTTGGCCACGTAGTCGGTGGGGTCCGCCAGCCGGTCGTCGTAGACCTTGACGACGGCCACGTCGTCGTCGGTGCAGGCTCGTCCGGCCGTGCCCGCGTGCTCGGGCAGGTCGCTGGGCCGCAGGAAGGTGTTCCAGAAGGCCTCGGTGGTGCCGTAGCCGTTGAAGATTCGGGCGCTCAGCAGCTCCTGGTAGTGCAGGCACGCCTCGCGTTCCAGCGGCGCGCCCATCGTGACGATCCCGTGCAGCGTCGTCAGGTCGCGCGCGCGAGCCTGCTGCTCGCGGGCCAGCATGGCCAGGTTCGGAGGCGCTCCGATGAGGAAGGTGATGCCCTCCTGCTCGACCAGGTCGAGGCACCGTGCGGCGTCGAAGGCGCGCATCGGCACGACCGAACCGCCCAGGTAGAACACGGGGTTCGGCCCGCCGGAGTAGAGCCCGCCGCGGTGGAACCACGGCGACATGTTGAGCGTGCGGTCCTCGGGGGCGAGGGGGAAGTGCATGATCACGTCGTGCGCGGTGAAGACCTCGACCATGCTCGGCAGCGGGACACCCTTGGGCATCCCCGTCGTGCCCGAGGTGTAGAGCCGGGTCGTCTCGTCGTAGCTCGAGGCGGTGCCGGGCAGCTCGCGCGGCGAGTCCGCGACCAGCTCCTCGAACCGCACCACGCCCGAAGGTGTTTCGCCACTGCCCACCATCGCCACCACGGCGGGACGGTGCTGGGCGTGCTCGATCGCCGCCACGGCGTCGTCGCGGAGCGACTCGTCGAAGATGAAGACGACCGGAGTGGAGTCGTCCAGCACGTAGGCGGTCTCGCCGGGTGCCAGCCGGAAGTTGATCGGTGACCCGACCGCGCCGCACGCCTGCGTCGCCAGGTAGAGCAGCGCGAACTCGAGCGAGTTGAACAGCTGGTAGACCACGACGTCGCCGGGCTTCACGCCGGCGTCGGCCAGACCGGTCGCGAGCCGGTCGACCCGTGCGCCGAGCTCGGCGTAGGTGAGCGTCGTGTCGGTGGAGGGATCGCGGAAGGCGACGCGGTCGGCATACCGGTGCGTGTTGCGCCGGAAGCCGGACAGATAGCTGAACTCGTGCTCGATGTAGTCGCGGTAGGCGGTGGGGTCGTAGGCGGTCATGTCGCTCACTCTCAGGTCAGGGCACCTCAGGCGGTCGGTCCCTCCGCGGAGGGGAAGTGGGGCGGGCGCTTCTCGGTGATGGCGGCGGCTCCCTCGCGGACGTCGGGTCCCATGAAGCAGAGCATCTCGTAGGCCGCGGACTGGTCGAAGATCGGGCCGGCCAGCTTGAGCCAGTTGTTCAGTGCGCGCTTGGTGAGGCGGATCGCGGGCTGTGAGCCGGTGGCCAGCAGGTCGGCGACCCGGAGCGCCTCGCCCAGGACCTGGTCGCGGGGCAGCGCCTTGCTGACCATGCCCATCCGCTCGGCCTCGGCACCGGTGATCATCTCGCCGGTGAGCAGGTGGTAGCGGGCCTTGGCCATTCCGCACAGGAGCGGCCACAGCATGGCGGCGTGGTCGCCGGCGGCCACGCCCAGCTTGACGTGGCCGTCCCCGATCCTGGCGTCCTCGGCGCAGATCGAGATGTCGGCCATCAGGGCGACCACCGTGCCGGCGCCGACGGCGACACCGTTGATGGCGCTGATGATCGGCTTCTCGCAGTTCACGATGTTGTAGACCATGTCGGACATCTCGCCGAGCATGTGCGAGACCGCGTCGTAGTCGCCCGCCTGGCGCTGCACCATCGCGAGGTCGCCACCCGCGGAGAACGCCCTCCCCGCGCCGGTCACCACCGCCACCCGCGTCCTCGGGTCCCGCGAGACGTCGGCCCACACGCGGGCCAGCTCGCCGTGCATCTGCTCGTCGGCCGCGTTGAGCTTCTCCGGCCGGTCCAGGGTGATCAGCAGGACCCCGTTGTCGCGTCGCTCGAACTTCAGCTGGTGGTAGTCGGCCTCGTCCACGTCCGGCAGTCTCCTCGAAATCGGTGAGGACTGCAGGCTATCCCTCGACCTGGTGCGCGGCTCCGGGTGTGCGGACAGGGGCGAGCCGGTCGGCTCTGGTCTCGACCGACCGGCTCTTGCGCCAGGCACACGCCCGGGGAACGCCCGGCGCCTGTGGACTGCCTACCCGCGATCCCACGGCTCACACCCGTTCCCCGGATCCGTTCGAGAGTCCGTGGCTCGCTGCGTGCAAGGATCCACCGTGTCCACCCCCCTTCTCGTGCACGGCGACCAGTTCCTCCGCGACGGTCGGCCGCACCGGATCGTCTCCGGCGCCTACTTCCGGGTCCACCCGGATCTGTGGGCCGACCGGCTCGCTCGGCTGAGCGCCTTGGGACTCAACACGATCGAGACGTATGTCGCGTGGAACGTCCACGAGCGACGTCGCGGTGAGCACGACTTCCGCGGATGGAACGACCTGCCCCGGTTCCTCGAGCTGGCGGGCGCGGCCGGGCTGGACGTGATCGTGCGGCCCGGTCCCTACATCTGCGCCGAGTGGGACTTCGGGGGGTTGCCGGCCTGGCTGCTGGCAGACGGCGTGCTGCCGGGTGGCGCCCGCACACTGCGGACCAGCGACCCGGCATACCTCTCGGCGGTCGACGAGTGGTTCGACGTGCTGCTGCCCAGGGTCCTGCCGCTGCTGGCCACGCGCGGCGGTCCGGTCGTGGCCGTGCAGGTGGAGAACGAATACGGCAGCTTCGGCGACGACGCTGCCTATCTCGAGCACCTCCGGGCCGGCCTGGTCTCCCGTGGGGTCGACGTGCTGCTGGTCACCTCGGACGGGCCGACGCCCGACATGCTCCGGTGCGGCAGCGTGCCGGGAGTGCTGGCGACGGTCAACTTCGGGTCGCGGACGGCAGAGTCGTTGGACGCTCTGCGAGCGGAGCAGCCGGTCGGGCCGCAGATGTGCATGGAGTACTGGGACGGCTGGTTCGACCACTGGGGCGAGCCGCACCACGTGCGCTCGGTCGACTCCGCCGCGGGCGTGCTGGACGAGCTGCTCGCGGCGGGCGCCAGCCTCAACCTCTACATGGCGCACGGCGGCACCAACGTCGGGCTGTGGAGCGGCGCCAACGTCAGCGAGGGCCGGCACCAGCCCACAGTCACGAGCTACGACTACGACGCGGCGGTCGGAGAGGCGGGCGAGCTGACCGCCAAGTTCCACGCCTTCCGCGAGGTGATCGGGCGACACCGCGAGCTGCCACCGCTGACGCGTGTGCCCGAGCTGCCCCGTCTCGCCACGCAGCGGGTGCCGACGACCGCCGGGCCGGGTCTGCTCGAGGTCGCCGAGGAGCTCGGGGAGGCGGCGGCGTCACCGATGCCGCTGACTATGGAACAGCTGGGCCAGGACCACGGCCTGGTGCACTACCGCGGCCGGGTGCTGGCGCCTGCGGGTGAGCATCCTTTGTCCGTCGTGGGGCTGCACGACCGAGCGACCGTGCTGGCCGACGGCCGGCCGCTCGGCGCGCTGGACGGCAACGAGACCGAGGCTGCGTTGACGGTGCGAGGCAGCGGCGCCGTGGTCCGGCTCGACCTGTTCGTGGAGAACCAGGGCCGGGTCAACTACGGCACGCAGCTGGGTGAACGCAAGGGCATCACCGGCGGTGTTCGGCTGGGGCGCCGCTGGATCCACGGGTGGGCGAGCCGCCCGGTCCGGCTGGACGACCCGGGCTTCCTCACCGCCGTCACCCGGTTCGCCGAGCGGGCGGGGGCCGGGCCAGGAGCGGACCGGAGCGGCGCGCCCGAGGGGAGCGGCGCGGCATACGGCGGCGGGGGTGCACTGGCGCCCGTTGCGGCGGAGGCTCCCACGTTCCACCGGGGCGAGATCTCCGTGCCGGCACCCGGCGATGGCTTCCTGGCGCTGCCCGGTTGGGGCAAGGGATTCGTGTGGCTGAACGGGTTCCTGCTCGGTCGCTACTGGCACGTCGGGCCGCAGCGCACGCTCTACGCACCGGCACCGCTCTGGCGCAGCGGCAGCAACATCGTGTGGGTGCTCGAGATGGAGACCGCTGGTGGCCCGCTCGAGCTGCGCGACCGCCCCGACCTCGGCCCGGTGACCGACCCGGCGAAGCCGGATTGAGCGGGCCGGACGCGGGTACCGTGAGGCCATGCGCGCATTCGAGGTGGACGACATCCGTGACTGGCGCGGCCACGACGTGGTCGACGAGGGCGGCTCCAAGGTGGGGGTCCTCGAGGCGGTCTACTTCGACACCGCCAGCGAGGAGCCGACCTTCGCCAGCGTGCGGATCGGCTTGGCCGGCCGGCGCCGGCTGGTCTTCGTGCCGCTGGAGGGGGCGCGCGTGGCTCCCGACCACGTCCGGGTGATGCGGGCCAAGAAGCTCGTCAAGGACGGCCCCTCGATCGACACCGACGGCGAGCTCACCGCGGAGGCCGAGGCCGACGTCTTCGCCCACTTCGGGCTCGACTACCGGCCGGGCGCGAGCGGTGAGCGCCGCCTCGGCCGCCGCTGACGCCGGTTGCCGCTCGTGGGGAATGATCGTGGGGTCTGCGACAGCCCGCTGTCGCAAACCCCACGATCACTTCCCGCGGGGATCCATCAGGCGTGGTCGGTATGACGTCCGCTCACCGGTGCACGGTCGTCTCGGCGCCAACGGTGTCACCTGTGCCATCTCGGCCTCGTGTGCCTGCTGCCTCGAGCGGCGCAGGGCGCAGGTCCAGACGGCGCAGCAGCTGTGCGTTGGCGGCGACCACGATGGTAGACAGCGACATCAGCACCGCTCCGACGGCGGGTGACAGCACGACCCCGGCGAAGGCCAGCACGCCGGCGGCCAGCGGCACGGACACCAGGTTGTAGCCGCTCGCCCACACCAGGTTCTGCCACATCTTGCGATAGCTCGCGCGCGACAGGTCGATCACCGACAGCACTGATCGCGGGTCGTCGGAGGCCAGCACCACGCCGGCCGACTCGATCGCCACGTCGGTGCCGGCGCCGATGGCGATGCCGACCTCGGACCGCGCCAGCGCCGGGGCGTCGTTGACGCCGTCGCCGACCATGGCCACGCGGTGTCCTCGCCGCTGCAGTTCGGCGACCTTGGCGTCCTTGTCCTTCGGCAGCACCTCGGCGAAGACCTCGTCGATGCCGAGCCGTGCGGCGACCGCGTCGGCGACCGGCCGTGCGTCGCCGGTGACCATGGCCACCTTGACCCCGCGCTCGTGCAGCGCGTCCACCGCGTGCCGTGACTCCTCACGCACCTCGTCCTCCAGGGCCACGGCACCCACGACCGCGCCTTCGCGCAGCACGTGCAGCACGGTTGCCCCGCGGGCGCTCCACGAGTCGGTGGTCGCCACCAGCTCAGCCGGTATGTCGACCCTCGCCTCCCGCAGGAGCGCCGGCCCACCGACGGCGACCCTCGCGCCGCCGACGGTCGCCTCGACACCGCGGCCGGTCGAGGAACGGAAGTCCTCGGCGGCAGGGGCCGCGCGACCGGTCTCGGACCGGTGTCGGGCCACGATGGCGCGGGCCAGTGGATGCTCGCTGTCGGACTCGACCGCAGCGGCGAGGGCGAGCAGCGCGCCCTGGTCGAGGCCGGCGTCCGCGACCACAGCGAGGTCGGTCACGAGCGGTTGCCCCTTGGTCAGGGTCCCGGTCTTGTCGAAGAGCACCACATCGACCTGCCGCATCCGCTCCAGCGCGAGCCGGTCCTTGACCAGCACACCAGAGGCCGCGGCGCGCTCGGTGGAGATCGCGATGACCAACGGGATCGCGAGGCCCAGGGCGTGCGGGCAGGCGATGACCAGCACGGTCACCGTGCGGGTGACGGCGTCGTCGAGGTCGCCGAGCAGCGCCCACGCGATGAAGGTCAGCACGCCCGCGGTGGTCGCGAAGTAGAACAGAAGGGCCGCGGCGCGATCCGCCAGGGCCTGCGCCCGCGACGACGACGACTGCGCCTCGCTCACCAGCCGGCCGATGCCGGCGAGGGCGGTGTCCTCGCCCACGGCCGTCACCCGCACCCGGAGGGCGTTGTCGGTCGCGACCGTCCCGGCCACCACCGCGTCCCCGTCGCCGCGGTCCACCGGTGCCGACTCCCCGGTGATCATCGACTCGTCCACCGCGGCCCGGCCCTGCACGATCACGCCGTCCGCGGGCACCCGGCCCCCGGAGCGCACCAGGACGACGTCATCGGTGAGCAGCTCGGTGGTGGCGACCTGCTCGACGCCGGAGTCGGTCACCTTCTCGGCGGTGTCCGGCAGCAGGGCGGCGAGGGCGTCCAGTGCACCCGAGGCCGCTCCGAGCGCCCGCATCTCGAGCCAGTGCCCGAGCAGCATGATGACGATCAGGAGGGCCAGCTCCCACCAGAAGTCCAGGTGGAAACCGCCGAGGCCGAGCGTGGTGACCCATGACGCCACGAAGGCGACCGTGATCGCCATACCGATCAGCAGCATCATCCCGGGCTGCCGCGACCTGGCCTCCGACCAGCCTCCGGTGAGGAACGGCTGCCCGCCGTAGACGAAGATGACGGTGCCCAGCACCGGCGCGATCCAGTGGGCGCCCGGGAAGTCCGGCGGCGCGTAGCCGAGCAGGTCGCCGACCATCGAGCTGAAGAACACGACGGGCAGGGCGAGCAGGAGGCTCAGCCAGAACCTGTCGCGAAACTGCGCCGCATGGTCGCCGTGCCCGCCATGACCCGCATGGGCGTCATGCCCGTGGGCGTCGTGGCTCGATTGCGGGTGGTGCGCGTCCGCCCCCTCGGCAGTCATGTTGTGAGCCGTCTGCTCGTGTGCCATGTGTCGGCCTCCCTCGCGGTTTGATGATACCCCATGGGGGTATCTAGAGGGGGAAGCGCCGTAACCGGCCGGATATTCCACGCCCGCACGGGGGATGAGGTGGGAGCGGGCGCGGGCGAGGAGGGAGCGTGGTGGTAGGCGAGGGGAGCGGCCGGACGGCGGCACCCGGCGGGTAGCATCGCAGGCGGCAGCGGGCCAGCCTGCCCCTGTTCGCCTGTCCGGATCCCCACACCACCGGGAGAGCCACCGCGTGACTACCCACCGCCCGGCCGCCGTCATCGTCCTCGCCGCCGGGGAGGGCACCCGGATGAAGTCGGCCGTCCCCAAGGTCCTGCACACCATCGGGGGGCGCAGCCTCCTCGGCCACGCCATCGCCGCCGCGCGCGGTGCCGCACCGCAGCACCTGGCCGTCGTGGTGCGCCACGGCCGCGACCTGGTCGCGGCACACGTGACCGAGGTCGACCCGGAGGCGCTGGTCGCCGACCAGGACGAGGTCAAGGGCACCGGCCGCGCGGTCGAGTGCGGGCTCACCTGCCTCCCGTCGGACCTGACCGGCACGATCCTGGTGACCTACGGCGACGTGCCGCTGCTGGCGGCCGAGACCCTGACCTCCTTGGTCGCGGCGCACGAGGAGTCGGGCAGCGCGGTCAGCGTGATCACCGCCGACCTGCCCGACCCCACCGGCTACGGCAGGGTGCTGCGCGACGGCGACGGGGCGGTGGCCGGGATCGTCGAGCAGAAGGACGCGACGGCCGACCAGCTCGCGATCACCGAGATCAACTCGGGCATCTACGCGTTCGACGCCGACCGCCTGCGCAGCGCGCTCGCCCGGGTCGGCACCGACAACGCCCAGGGCGAGAAGTACCTCACCGACGTCCTCGCCATCGCGCGCGGTGACGGTTGCAGGGTCAGCGCGCACCTGGTCGACGACCTGTGGCAGACCGAAGGCGTCAACGACCGCGTCCAGCTCGCCCGGCTGGGCGCCGAGCTCAACCGGCGCACCGTCGAGCGGTGGATGCGCGAAGGCGTCACGGTGGTCGACCCCGCCACGACGTGGATCGACACCGACGTCTCCTTCGGCCGCGATGTCACGATCCACCCCGGCACCCAGCTGCACGGCGCCACCACGATCGGTGACGACGTCGAGATCGGCCCCGACACCACGCTCACCGACGTGGAGATCAGGAGGGGTGCACACGTCATACGCACGCACGGCTCGCTCGCGCTCATCGGTGAGGGGGCGAGCGTCGGACCGTTCGCCTACCTGCGGCCGGGCACCGAGCTCGGCCCGGACGGCAAGATCGGCACCTTCGTGGAGACCAAGAACGCAGTCATCGGCGAGGGGGCCAAGGTGCCGCACCTGACGTATGCCGGGGACGCCCGGATCGCGGAAGGCGCCAACATCGGGGCGGGAACGATCTTCGCCAACTACGACGGACAGACCAAGCGCACCTCGACCGTGGGGCGGTACACCTTCGTCGGGAGCGGCTCGGTGCTCGTGGCGCCGGTGCACCTCGCGGACGGCACCTACGTCGGCGCCGGGTCCACGGTCACGCTCGACACCGACCCGGGCGAGCTCGCGGTCGCCCGCGGGAAGCAGCGCAACGTCGAGGGATGGGTGGCGCGCAGGTTCCCCGGCAGCGCGACGGACGAGGCGGCCAAGGCGGCGGGGGAGTGCGCGGGCGCGGCGGAACAGGACGGCATACCGGAGGCCGCCGCGCCGGTTGATCCTGCTGATGGCGGGGCGGCCCGGGCATGACCGGCCTCAAGCACAGCCCGGAGAAGAAGCTGATGATCTTCTCCGGACGGGCCCACCCCGAGCTCGCCGAGGAGGTCGCCTACCAGCTGGGCACCGAGCTCGTGCCGATGCAGGCGTATGAGTTCGCCAACAGCGAGATCTACGTGCGTTACGACGAATCCGTGCGCGGTTCGGACGCGTTCGTGCTGCAGGCGCACACCGCGCCGATCAACGAGTGGATCATGGAGCACCTGATCATGGTCGACGCGCTCAAGCGTGCGTCGGCCAAGCAGATCACCGTGATCCTGCCGTTCTACGGCTACGCTCGGCAGGACAAGAAGCACCGCGGGCGCGAGCCGATCTCGGCCCGGTTGATGGCCGACCTGTTCAAGACGGCAGGCGCCGACCGCCTGATGGCCGTCGACCTGCACACCGCGCAGATCCAGGGCTTCTTCGACGGGCCGGTCGACCACCTGATGGCGATGCCGATCCTGTCCAAGCACGTGGAGCGCAAGTACGGCAACGAGAAGCTGGCCGTGGTCTCGCCGGACGCGGGCCGGATCAAGGTGGCCGAGCAGTGGTCGCACCGCCTCGGCGGCGCGCCGCTGGCGTTCATCCACAAGACCCGCGACATCAACCGGCCCAACCAGAGCGTCGCCAACCGGGTGGTCGGTGAGGTCGAGGGTCGCACCTGCATCCTGGTCGACGACATGATCGACTCCGGTGGCACGATCACCCAGGCCGCCGACGCGCTGGTGAAGGACGGCGCGGCCAGCGTGGTCATCGCCGCGACGCACGCGATCTTCTCCGACCCCGCGGTCGAGCGGCTCAAGAACTGTGTGGCGCGCGAGGTGATCGTCACCAACACGCTGCCGATCGACCCGGCGAAGTACTTCCCCAAGCTGACCCAGCTGTCCATCGCGCCGCTGATCAGCCAGGCGATCCGTGAGGTCTTCGAGGACGGCTCGGTGACCAGTCTGTTCGACGGCCGCGCCTGACTGGCGCGCTCCGCCCCGGCCGCCACGTGACGGCATACTGTGTTCCCACTCGACTCACCGAAAGCTGAGGTGTCGCACGTGTCTTCCGACAGTGACCTGGCCCGAGAACTGGCCGAAGGGGCGGGCCGGATGCTGCTCGTGGTCCGCGCGCAGGAGACCGATGGCCCGACGCTGAAGCGGCGTGGTGACGCGGAGTCGCACGAGTGGCTGATGGCGCAGCTGAAGGAGCGGGCGCCCGAGGACGCCGTGCTCTCCGAGGAGGGCAAGGACGACCGGGGGCGGGTCGACGCGGCGCGAGTGTGGATCGTCGACCCGGTGGACGGCACCAGGGAGTACTCCGAGCCCCCGCGCGACGACTGGGCGGTGCACGTGGCGCTGTGGGAGCGCGGTGCGGACGGCACCGGCGAGCTGACCGCAGGTGCGGTCGCACTGCCGGCCCGCGACGTCGTCTACGACACCGGTCAGCCGCCGGTCGTGCCCGCGCGCTCCGGCCCGATCCGGCTCGCGGTCAGCCGAAGCCGCCCGCCGGAGTTCGTCACCGCGCTGGCCGAGAAGCTGGATGCGGTGCTCGTGCCGATGGGCTCGGCCGGCGTCAAGGGTATGGCGGTCGTCACCGGCGAGGCCGACGCCTACGTCCACGCGGGCGGCCAGTTCGAGTGGGACTCGGCCGCCCCGGTCGTGGTGGCCCGGGCCGCCGGGCTGCACACCAGCCGGATCGACGGGTCACCGCTCGAGTACAACCGTGAGGACCCCAAGCTGCCCGACCTCGTGATCGCTCACCCGGACGTGGCGGAGGAGGTCCTGGCCGCGATCGGCACGCTTCAGCAGGGTTAGGCGCCGGCAACGTGTCGCCACCCAGCATGCCGGGCTGTGATGAGCCTGATTTCCGTATGGCGGGCGCGGTCGCCTAGGATTGGCAAGTTGCCTCGGCGAGGGAGACTGCACGGGCCGGACGGTCTGGCAGATCCGTGATCGACGCGGTGGCGCAGGACCGGTGTCCTGCGCGTCCGCACGTGTGATCACTCCCGTGCCGGCCCCCGCGTCGAGGCCCCATGCACCATCTTTCGTGAACCTTTCGTGAACGCAGACCTGGTGTCGGCCGAAATCGGCGGGCGCCCGAATCGTAGGAGAGCCACCGTGCCTGAGTACACCAAGCTGACCGCCGAGCTCCGCACCGAGTTCGGCAAGGGCGCCGCCCGCCGCATCCGCCGGGCCGACAAGGTCCCCGCCGTCATCTACGGCCACGGGGCCGCGCCGCTGCACGTGACCCTCCCCGGCCACGAGACCATGCTGGCGCTCAAGCAGTCCAACGCCCTGCTGCAGATCGTCGTGGACGGCAAGGAGCAGCTCGCCCTGGCCAAGGACGTCCAGCGCGACGTCATCAGGCGCTTCATCGAGCACGTCGACTTCGTGACCGTCAAGAAGGGCGAGAAGGTCAACGTCGAGATCGCCGTGCACATCGAGGGCGAGGCTGCTCCGGACACCCTGGTCAACGTCGACCTCCAGGAGATCGAGCTGGCCGTGGACGCGACCAACATCCCGGAGCGGATCGTGGTCAGTGTCGAGGGTCTCGGGGTGGGCGCCCGCATCCTGGCCGGCGACCTGGCCCTGCCCGCTGGCGCGGAGCTGCTGACCGACCCGGAGTACCTCGTGGTCGGCATTTCCCAGACCATCTCCGAGGAGGCCCTGGAGGCCGAGCTGGAGGAGGCCGAGGCCGAGGCCGGCATCGAGCACGAGGAGCCGGAGGCGGAGGCCGAGGGCGACGAGAAGCCCGCCGAGGGCGACGAGAAGCCTGCCGAGGGCGACGAGTCCTGATCCCTTCGCACCCTGCACTGCCCGAAGGGCCCCGTCCGCGCGGACGGGGCCCTTCGGCATACTGACGAGCACCATGGACAGCTGGCTCATCGTCGGGCTCGGGAACCCCGGGCCGACCTACGCGGGCAACCGCCACAACATCGGTGCGATGGTCGTCGACGAGCTGGCCGCGCGGGCCGGGGCGTCGCTGCGTGCGCACAAGGCTCAGGCACAGGTCGCGGAGGTACGCCTGGGGACGTTGCCCGGCGGGGCGCCGGGACCCCGCGCGGTCCTCGCCCGTCCACTCTCCTACATGAACGAGTCCGGCGGACCGGTGGCCGGGCTCGTGCAGTTCTTCAAGATCCCGCTGGAGCGGATCATCGTCGTGCACGACGAGATCGACATACCGTTCGCCTCGGTGCGGCTCAAGCGCGGAGGCGGTGAGGGCGGACACAACGGCCTGCGCTCCGTCAGCAAGTCGCTGGGGAGCAAGGACTACCTGCGGGTGCGACTGGGGGTTGGCCGGCCGCCGGGTCGGATGGACGCCGCAGCCTATGTGCTCAAAGACTTCTCGGGCAGCGAGCGCAAGGAGCTGCCCTTCCTGATCGGCGATGGGGTCGACGCGGTGGACGACCTGGTCGCGCTCGGTCTCGAGACGACGCAGCAGCGCTTCCACTCCCGTCCCTAGCACCCGTCGTCGCTATTGTCGCTCGGCCGAACGGACTAGGTTGACCAGATCTTTACTGTTTGGCTGCGAACCCATGACCATCACGGCTAGCGTCTCCTCAGGCCTTCAACCAGGGGAGCTGAGCATGACAGACACCGTCGACGTGGGAGCGCAGGTGCCCCACGTGACGAGCCTGCCCGGGCAGCCGGCCGAGATGGTCTCCAGCACCGCCAGCACGGGGCTCCTGTCGCTGTCGCGGCCGCCGTCGCCCCCTCGGCGCACGTGGGCCGTGTCCTATCAACGCACCGCCGTGGTCCTCGACGTCACAGCCGCGGCGCTGTCTGCCGTCCTGGCTGCTCTGCTGTCGGGGGTGCTGTCCGGGCTGTTCGGCGAAGGCCATGAGGCCACCGCGCGCCTGTTCTCCCCGACCTACCTGACCATCACCGTCGTCGCCCCCTTCGCCTGGGTCGCGGGAGTGGCCCTGAGCCGTGGTTACGAGCGCCGGTTCATGGGTGTGGGGACCGAGGAGTTCCGGGCCCTGGCACGGGCGGCAGTGCGGTTGCTGGCAATCACCGGCTTCATGTCGTATGCCGTGTACAGCCAGCGCCCGTTCCTCTCCCGCTGGTTCGTGGTCGTGTTCTTCCCGATCCTGCTGGGCGTGGCGCTGCTGCTGCGGTTCGCGCTGCGCAAGCACCTGCATCGACGCCGAAGCCAGGGCAAGTCCCTCCAGCGGACCGTCGTGGTCGGACGTGCGGACTCGGTCATCGGTCTCATCCACGAGCTGCGCCGAGTCCCGAGCCACGGTCTCGAGGTCGTGGCGGCCTGCACGTCGAGCCTCGACCTGGACGCGGAGGAGCCCTCGTCGGTGATCGGTGTCCAGATGTTGGGGAGTGTGCGGACCGCGCTGGACGCAGTCGACCTGGTGGATGCCGAAGTGGTGGTGGTTGCCAGTCACTCCGAGATGACGGGACCGGAGCTCCGTCGGCTGTCGTGGGGCCTGGAATCCCGCAATGTCGATCTCGTCGTGTCGCCGGGCATCATCGAGGTCGCCGGTCCGCGCCTGTCGATCCGTCCGGCCGCAGGCCTTTCCCTCCTCCACGTCGAGCGGCCCACGGTGGACGGCGGGCGGCTGCTGGGCAAGATCATCTTCGACCGCGTGATGTCGGTGCTCATCTCGCTGCTCATCCTCCCCGTCGCCCTCGTCGTGGCCCTGGCCATCAAGGTCGACTCTCGAGGCCCGGTCTTCTTCCGGCAGGACCGGATCGGTGCTCGGGGCGAACCCTTCGAGATGTTCAAGTTCCGGTCCATGGTGGTCGACGCGGAGGCTCGGCTGGCGGACGTGTCTGCACAGGGCAACGATGGCAACGGAGTGCTCTTCAAGCAGCGCAACGACCCCCGGGTCACGCGGGTGGGTCAGTTCATCCGGCGCTACTCGCTGGACGAGTTGCCCCAGCTCATCAACGTGCTCAAGGGCGACATGTCGCTGGTCGGCCCCCGTCCGCCGCTGCGCTCCGAGGTGGAGGGCTACGAGCCGGACGCGGTGCGGCGACTGCGGGTTCGGCCCGGGCTGACCGGTCTGTGGCAGGTCAGCGGCCGCAGCGACCTGTCCTGGGACGAGTCTCTCCGCCTGGACCTGCGGTACGTCGACAACTGGTCGATGATTCTCGACCTGCAGATCCTGTGGCGGACCGCGCGAGCTGTCCTCCGCGGATCGGGCGCGTACTGACAGCCGAAAGGGCGACCCCTGTCTCACATTGTGGTCATCCTTGGTGTGTCGTAAGAGACATTTCAGCTTTTCTGGCAACCGGCAGGACCGCCCGGTAAGTACGTGCACCCCGGGCGAGTCGAATTGATGCGCACCGCTTCTGGCGCGGCCCTGGCCTGCGGCTCTGTGGCAAAAGAGGGAAATCTTGCGAACTGAGGTTCGGTTAGCAGAAGTTGAGTCGGTTTGGGTCAAAGTGCAGGTATGAACTTGGCAAATGTGATTTTCGCCACACTCCGTTACCGTCTTGTGATGTGTACTGTGCTCCTCCATGACCGAATTGAGCCGCCGAAGCGTGATCAAACTGGCGTCCGTGGCAGCAGTCGGAGCGGCGGTTTCGTCCCCGCTCCAGGCCCACGCCGCAACACGCGCCACAACCCAAGCAACCGCAACAAACACAGCGTCAGGAGCGCGCTGGCCGGGACATCGACCCGGCAAGATCGTCCTTGGTCTGTCGTGCCAGGGAACCCTGGAGGACACCATGCGGCGGACCGGGCCCGTCGGCCTCTACCGGACCTACTACAACTGGGACGGTGGCCGAGGTGAGAACAACCGGATTCGCAGCGACTACGCGGCCGGACGGCTGTCCTGGATCTCGTTCAAGCCGCCGTCGTCCGCACCAGGTGGCTGGAACCAGGTGTCGTCGGGGCGCTTTGACGCGGATCTGCGCGCCCGGGCTCGCCGTTACGCGAGCCTGCCCGGGCCCATCGTCGTCACGTTCAACCACGAACCGGAGAACGACCGGACGGGCACCGGTGCGGAGTTCGCGCGGGCGTGGTGTCATGTCTACGATGTGATGAAGAAGGAGACCGGGCTCAAGAACGTCGCATCGGTTCCCATCATCGGTGAGTGGACCTTCAACCCGCAGAACCGGCGTCAGGACCCCGCCGACTGGGTCACCGGCCCGATGCTGGATCGCTGCGACTTCCTGGGGCTCGACATCTACCAGAACGCGGGCGGTGCTGGGTACGACGAACGACTGGGCCGCATCCTCGACTGGATGGCGGCGCGCGGCCACAGCGACAAGATGGTCGGCGTCGCCGAGACCGGGACGACGGACGCGTACCGCTACGACCAGCCGGGCGAGTGGTGGACCCAGCAGTGGAAGTGGTCCATCGCCAACACGGACAAGCTCGGCGTCATCTCCTACTTCAACAGCCTGCGGCACAACAACTCGGGCAATAACTGGCTGCTGTGGCAGTCCCAGGCCAAGCTCAACGCCTTCAAGGCATCGCTGCAGTCATCGATGTCCGTCGGCCTCGTGTGACCTTCGTTCCTCGCCCGGCCTCCGCCTGCTTGCTGCGGCCGGGCGAGGACGGCCCCTCCCGCGCAGGGCGAGCAGCTCGTGGAGCCGCAGGACCTTTCGGCACCACCGCAAGCCGACCAGGTAGGCGACGAACCCGACCGCTGCGCTGAGGAAGAGGGACCACCAGCCGGGGCCGATCAGTGCCCGCCCGACGACGGGAACTGCGCCGAAGCAGACCGAGGCCAGCACGAGCGCCGTGATCGTGCCGGGTCCGAAGGGATGCAGCCGAAGGAAGACCCCCACCTGCAGGAGCGGTATGACGTTCGCCGCCACGATCGCGACGGCCCACCCGATCGCCGCGCCGGTGATCCCGTGTGAGGGGATGAGCAGCAGGTCCAGGCTGAGGTTGATGGCAAACGCGATCAGGACGTTGACAAGGTTCCAGCTGGTGCGTCCCGCCATGGTCAGGACCATGTCGACCATCCCGCAGGCGGTGCCGAGCAGCATCGAGCTGCAGAGAATGATGACGACCATGGAGCCGGCGTCGTACTGGCTCCCGAAGATGTCCAGGACAGTCGGGGCAAAGACGATCAGCAGCAGGTAGATCGGCCAGGTCAGGCACACGAGCCACGCCGTCGACACCTGGTAGAGCTCGGACGCGGCGCCGACATCCTTGCGGGCCAGCGTCTCGCCGAGGTGCGGCTGGACGCTCTGGGAGACCGCGCCACCGGCCATCTGGCCCAGGGCCAGGAATCGGGTTGCCGCGGCATACAACGCCGCTTCGGGGATGCCGGCCAAGGCGCCCACCAAGACGACGTCGAGACGCTGCATCGCGACCTGGGCCACGCTCGCGAGGGCACGCGGCACACTGAACCGCCAGAAGTCCTTCGTCGGCCGGAACTCGTGGTCCACGGTGGCTCCGCCGGCGCGGACCCTCATCGTGGTCCAGATCCGCCACCCCACCCCCGCGAGGATGACGTACGGGACGGCCCAACCCACCGCGAGGACCGCAGACCTGCCGCCGAACACGATGGCCAACAGCACGAGGCCGACTTGCAGGACCGGCCTGCTCATCTGGTCCAGCAGCGCGTTGATGCGCATGGTGCCGAGCCCGCGGGTGCCGGACACGGCCAGGTTGAGCAGCCCGGCGCATGGGATGAAGATGGCGACCGCACGGAGGTAGCTCGTGAACTCGGCCTCGTGTCCGGAGGCCAGTACGCGTGCCAGGGGCCCGGCGAAGACGAACATGGCCACGGCCATCACCACGCCGACGACTAGCACCGGACGGAGCGCAACCCGCATGTAGGAGGCGTAGCGGTGCAGCTCACCTCGTGCCCGCGCCCCCGAGAGGAAATACACCAGACCCGTGTTCGTCCCCAGCTGCCCGAGGCTGGTGGCGAGCAGGAACAGCGACGTGACGGAGAAGAAGATACCGGCGGTCGACTGTGACGTGAGCCGGGTCACCAGCACTGTCAGGCCGAAGTTCGCCATGGCCGCCACGACTGCCCCGGCCAGGTTGATGGTGCTTCCCCGCGCGACGCGGCTCAAGGCGCGAGGGGGCGGGTGCGATGTGCCGTCCACGGGTGTCTCGGCGGCGGCACGGGAGGCGACGCCGGACGACCTGTGCTTTGGGGAGCGCGTCGGGGGCGGTTTGATGGGGTTCATGGCTGGCCAGGATCGACGAACGGGGCGGTCCGGCTGGATGGGGGACCGGGAAGGTCGACCAGGGACGAGACCAGTTCATCCAGCTCCGAAAGCAGCCAGGTCACCAGCGGCCCCTTCTTGGCGCCGGCCTCCTCCTGGCCGTCACGAACGTGACGATGTCCGAGGTGCAACAGGTAGAGCACCACGACCGCGGGCGCCTCTGCCGTGGCGACGCCGAACGGCTCCAGGAGCTCGGGCGCTCGCACCGCCAGCTGCCTGATGGCCTCGCTGGGGGTGAGACCGTCTCGTCGGACGGCGTGGTGGAAGGTGAAGTGCAGGGCGTCGAAGCCGATGGGCACGTCACACTCGAATCGCTCCCAGTCCCACACCACGGCGGTGTCGCCCTGGGTCGTCATGTTCCACGGCGTCCAGTCGCCGTGCCAGGCACTCGGGATGATGCGGATCCGGTCTGCGGCGGCGTCGACGCGTTCGGCGAATCCCCACAGCCGGGCGCCGCCTGCACCCCTGAGCGACTGCAACGAGGAGAGGAGCCGGCTCCAGTACGGAGACTCGGAGAGGGCCACGGCACGGCCCTCGAAGGTCCGAGCCAGTTCGAGCATGGCGGCCCGCCGGGTCCTGACGCCGGGGTCTCCCGACGCAACGGTGTCCACGGGGCTCAAGAGGAGGTACTCCAGACCGTCCCAAGTTCCGTTCGCGAGGACGCGGGGACTGACCAGATGGTGCAGGTGACGAGCCTCGAGCATGCGCAGCGCCTCGGCCTCCTGGCGGACGAGGCGAGCGGTGAGCTCGTTCCATCCGACCTTGGCGAAGGCGATGGTGCGACCACGGCGATCGAGGAGCTCGAGCACCGGCTTGCGGTTGGCGCGGGGTGGACCAAACCGTGCGGAGGCCGTCAATGGCAGGCGCAAGGAGGTGCTGAGGTGTTGGAGGAGGGAGCCTCTCGCGCCGGGATCCTCGACCGTCACCTGGTGGGGCCACAGTCGGAGTGCCCCGGACTGTCCCGCGATCGCGGCGACGACACCACGAACGGTCGTCGGCAACGAGGACAGGCGCGGCAGGCCACGGAGTGCCGCGGTGGTGACCCGCCGAGGTCCCAGTGGAACGAGGAAGGCCGGGCGCTGGGCCGATGGGAGCGCGGCGTAGCGCGTCGTCTCCCCGGTCCACAAGAGGGCGGAGACGGAGGTCAGGCCGTCCGGGAAAGTGGCGCCGGTCAGATTGCCACTCGGCGCGACGTCCTCCGAGGAGGAGGCCCCCCTCATCCCGCCGTCGGATCGACCGCTCGCGCGGTGACTCGGGCCTCGGCCGAGAGCCCTGTCGGCTCGGCCACCACCGTGTCACCTGCCTCGCCCGAATGGTGGGAGTCGGAACGCCGCCGCCGGCGAGGCGCGGCCGGCGCCACGGCGGCGCCGATCACCGAGGCGCCGAGCCGATCGAATCGGCCGAGGGCGTTGGACACCTGACCATGGGTGGTTCGTCCTTCGGTGACGATCATGAGGGTGTTGTCGCAAGCCGTCGCGGCAGCGTCCCCGTCGGCACTACTGGCCGAGGCCGAGGAGACGATGACGTAGTCGTGGCCCGTGGTGAGCTCCTCGATCACCGTACGCAGGCGGGGGCCTGCGTACAGCTCGCGGGAGGACACCGGCTTGAGGCCTCCTCGCAGGATGGTGAGGCCTCTGGCCTGCGTGAGCACCGCACCGATCGGTGCGTCATCTCCGAGCACGTCGGACAGCCCAGGTCCGGCGGGAATGCCCAGCTCACGCTCGATCGCGTCGTCGCCGGGATCGGCCGCGACGAGCGCGACCTGGAAGTCGGACTTGCGCAGTGCGAGCGCCAGTTGGCTGGCTACCGTTGCGGCGCTCTCGTCCGCGGAGACGCAGGTGACTGCAAGTGAGCCGGGTGCTTGGGCGTTGGCCACCACGCCGGCGCGTAGCCTGCGGTAGGCCTCGAACTCCTGCTCTTCCTTCGCCTCGCTTCCGTGGCGACGCCTCGGTTGGCGACGCAACCGGGCGAAGACGGGGATCCCGGCCATCTCGGGACCGTCCTCGGCGCGCACCAGGTCGCGGCGGCGTTCGCGTGTCACGGCCAGCACGGCTCCCATCAGGCCGCCGAGCAGTGTGGTGACGAGGATGATCAACCACGGGTTCAGTCCGTCGCGGTTGGTCGGCGTCGAGGGTTCGGTGATCACCGAACCCGGGTCGGACGCAACTGCCTGTGCGCCGCTCAGGTCATCGTTGAGGGAAGCCAGCCGGTCGGCATACAGCTGGACCTGCTGGGAGGCATAGGAGCGGGTGTCGGTGCTCTTGACCGCCTCGCTCGAAGCGGTCTTGAGGTCGGCCTGCGCGGCGTCGATCTGCTTCTTCAGGCTGTCGATCTCGGTCTTCTGGGTCGTCGCGGCCCGCTCACTGCGGTACTTCAGGTACGTGTCGGCGAATCCCTGCGCACCCTCCCGGGCCCGGTCTGCCGTGGTGCTGGTGAATTCGATCTGGATGATCTGGGCACCGGTCGGGACCTTCACGTTCAGCTGCTCACCCGGTCCGGGGACCGTGCGGCCCAGCTGTTTGCTGAGCTGGGTCGTGACCGCAGGGATGTCCACCAGGCCCGACTCCGTCGCCATGGCGACGGTCAGCTGGGCGCCGTTGGACGTTGCCGTGTCCTGGGACAACGGGTTGCCCGGCAGCGGCTTGATCAGGATCGCCGATCTCGCGGTGTAGCTCGCTGCTTGGGATCCCGTGTAAGCGACCCCGGCCGCTGCCCCGATGACCAGCATGACCAGAAGCAGTAGCACGTTACGGCGCAGGGCCCCCACGATGAGTGGAGAGCGCGTCTCAACCTCGGATGTATCCACAGACTCGGTAGCCTTCCCCAGTGATCCCGTCAGGATTGATCCCGTCAGGATTTCAGCGTAGAGCGCCGACTGATGCCTTGTGGCCGCTTTCGGCAATCCCGGGCGACGCTTGAACACGGCACGCGCGCAGACGGTTACGATGCTGCTGCCTTCACTACATCGACGATGGGAACACCATGCCCGACCGGGAACTCGGCGGCCCTGTGTCGAGCCCGTCGGCGGCGGGCCGACGCGTCCTCTTGGTGAGCTCGAGCGGGGGACACCTGGCCCAGCTGCTCACCCTGAAGCCGTGGTGGGAGACCCTGGAGAGGTCGTTCGTGACCTTCAGCACCCCGGACGCGGTGTCGCAGCTCGGGGACGAGCAGGTCGACTTCGCCTTTCACCCCACGACTCGTAACATCCCCAACCTGATCCGCAACTTCGGTGTCGCGGCGAAGGTGCTCCGGAAGCGGCGGCCGGACCTGATCGTCTCCACCGGCGCCGCTGTCGCCGTGCCGTTCTTCGTGTTCGGGAGAATCCTCGGGATCCCCACCGCCTACATTGAGGTCTTCGATCGCCTGGACTCCAGGACGTTGACCGGCCGGCTCTGTCGCCCGCTCAGTTCCCTGTTCTGTGTCCAGTGGGAGCGGCAGCAGCGCCTCTATCCCGGGTCGACGCTGATCGGACGGTTGCTGTGAGCTTGTCGATTCTGGTGACCGTGGGCTCCGACTACCACCCGTTCAACCGGTTGGTGGGCGGCGTCGAACGCTGGCTGGGACAGCCGTCCGCCGCGGGACTGGAGGTCTTGTTCCAGTACGGCACGGCCGATCGTCCGGGGCGGGGGGAATGTCACGACTACCTTGCGCACGACGAGCTGATCGACCGACTGAGCTCGAGTGACATCGTCGTGACGCAGGGCGGCCCGATGGGCATCCTCGAAGTGCGGCGGTGCGGACGCATCCCGATCGTCATGCCGCGACTGCATGACTTGGGTGAGGTGGTCGACGACCACCAGGTGGCCTTCTGCCGCCAGTTGGCCAGCACTGGTGACATCGTGCTCGTGGAGAACGAGGACGAGCTGGTCGAGGCGCTGGACAAGGCGGTCGCCGATCCGACCCGCCTGGTGCTGACGGGTTCCACGGGTGATACCGACGCCCGGCCGGCCGTGGAGGCGTTCGCCCGAGCAGTGGAGCTGCTGCCGCCTCGGCGTCGCAACCGGTGGCGCCGCCGCTGACGGCTGTGTGTGCTCAGGCCGAGGTGGGTGCCCACCAGTCGTGCCGTGACGGATGCGTGCCACGCTTCTTGAGGCCAGCCCTGCGTAGCCCGCGGGACGCCACGGCCCGTGCCGAAGAGGTCAGCTCCTGCCGGGCGGTCCGCGCCGACTGCAACATGGAGGCGAGATCCGCCGCCATCACGTCCTGTGTCACCGTGAGCCGGGGAATGGCGTACGCGTCGTCGGCTGGGGTGCTGACGAGATCGCGCACGGCGCACGCGTTCGAGAAACCCAGCTGTTCCACCAGACGCCGGACCGTCGCGTTGGCATACCCGAAGGGGTAGGCGAACGACGTCACTGCTCTCCCGAGGTGATCCTCGAGCAGGGCCTTGGACAGGCCGATCTCGCGGGTCATCGCGCGGCGGTCCAGCAGGTCCATCTGCGGGTGGGAGTGGCTGTGCGCCCCGCACTCCACCCCGTGCCCCGAGATCTCGCGCAGCTGGGACCACGACAGCAGCGACCGGTGGTCCTCCGCCTCGTCGGCCAACCAGGCGCTGCGCCCGCCGACGTAACCTGTGGGCACGTACAGCGTGGCCACCATGCCGTGGCTCGCCAGAGCGGGCAGGGCCGCGTCGGCGAAGTCGGCGAAGGCGTCGTCGACGGTGATCGCCACGAGACGCTCAGGCAAGGGTGTCCCCTGCGCGCGCATCTGCGCCAGGGCGGTGATTGTCGTCGTGGAGTAGCCGAGCGAGTGCAGCGCCGCCAGGTGCTCCGCGAACAGGCGGGGAGGGACGACGAACTCACGGAAGGCGTCCGTCGCCTCCGAGCTCACGCTGTGGTACATCAGCACGGGTACGTGCTGGGGGGAGCCGGTCACCGCACGATCACCACGCCCACCGGCTCCAGGTCCAGCCGGCGCAGGTCGCGCCGCATCCGGGCCAGGTCGTCAGCCCTGGTCCGGGGGGACGCAACGATGACCGCGTGCGAGAAGCCGGTGGACAACGTGGCGAACTCTCGATTGAGCGCCGACGCCGCGCGACAGGCTTCCCGATCACGGTCATCGCCCCAGAACGTGGAGATCGGGCTGTGGTGGGCGAGCGGCTCCGCCAGCGAGGAAACACGGGAACAGTCCTCCACCGATGTGTCCGTTCGCCGCAGGTCCACCCGCCCGATCACGGGCAGGCCGCCGAGGGCGACCGCAGACCCGCGCCGTCCCAGCCGCCGCTTGGACCCACCGGCGTAGAAGGCCCACGTCATCCCGACGAGGAGCCCGAGCATCAGGCCGCTCCCCGCCTTCTTGAGGTATCCATCCCTGGGACGGGCGACCTGGACGCCGCTGGTCACCTCACCGGCGACCGGACGAGTGGCCTGGATCCGGGCGATCGTCGCAGCGGCCTTGCGCTCCTGGAAGACGAGGCCGGCCAGCCGCTTGCGCAGCACCGGGTTGACGTTGCTCCCGGCGTCCGCGACGACCTGCCGAGTGGTGCGGACCTGCTCGGTCAGGGCAGCGTCCTTCTGCTGCATGACCTTCAGGTAGGCGCCACTGCTCGCCTTGATCGACTTGTTCCGGCTTTCGAGAACCGCCGCGACGGCGGCCTCGACCCCCGCCGTCGCACGAACGGCGTCCGTGTCCTGGTAGCGGATGTTGAGGATGCGCGTGTTTGTCTGGGCAGTGATCCTGATCCGTTCCCTGATCTGGGAAGAAGGTTCGTCGCTGCCGATCGCTGAGGCGACCGCCTCCACCACGGGGTCGGAGGTGGCGAGCTGGGATTCGCTGTCCATGGACAGCGAGCGCACGCCAGGGAGGGCGCGTGCCTCGCCGGGGAGGAACACGGACTGCCGGGCGAAGACCGGCGGACCCTGCCAGGCCTGCAGGCCCGCACCAGCGGCCCCGCCGATCGCCGCGAGCAGCACGATGGGCACGAGACGTCTGTTGATGGGGTTGGTGAGCTCACTGAGCGGGCGGTCGATCGGAGCCGCTGGCCGGCGGTTGCGCAGCCGCGGCGCGCGCAACCATGCACCATGGCGCTCGGCGCGTTCTCGCCACAGCAGCCCGACCGCGATCATGCCGAGGAACAGTCCGGGCCCGACGGCGCCGTAGACGGGCATGGTCACGAACTGACAGACGAGGACGCACAGTCCGGCGATCGCCGTCGGCGACGTGAGCCGGATGTGGGCCCAGGCCTGGATGAGCATGAATCCCAGGTAGAGGAGGGTGCCGACCAAGCCGGTCGCGAAGAGCAGGAGCCACAGCTGGCCCTGGGTACCGAGTGGGGGAGGCGAACACTTCGGGCACTGGGCCGTCGCCCCGGCGGCGATCGAGACGAAGTTGCCCTGCACGTCACGGGTGCTGCCGAAACCGATCACCGGGGACCCGCTCAGGGCGCTCTCCGCGGTAAGGGTCCCGAGGTTGGTCCGGCCCTGGTTGCTGTGTGGGGTGTGGATCCGGTCGGTGATCAAGGACCCGAGCGGTGACACCGCGACGAGGCCACCGCCGAGCGCGAGACACACCAGCAGTGTCAACAGGGCGCGCCCACGTCCGATCAGCGCCAGTCGAACTGCCACGAACAGGCCGCTCGCGATCAGGGCCAGCCACATGCCGCGGTTGAGCGAGGACACGATGGGGATCGCGGCCAGCGCCAGGACCGCGGGCGCGGCCCAGCGACGCCAGCCGGCGTCACGGCGGAACCACTCTAGGACCAGGAACGGCATGGTGCAGGCGATTGCCAGGCCCCACTCATTGGTGAAGGTGAAGGGCGCGCTCGGGCGCGGTTCGGCGTAGCCCAGGAAGTCCTGGATCTGTGCGGTCGCCGGATGGATGAGGCTCCTGACGAATCCGTTCGAGGCCAGACCGTGGGGCAGGAGCATCTCCAGCACAGACGGGAACTGCAGGTGGGGCAGGAACACCCCCAGCAGACCGCCGCCCACCAGCACGAGGAACAGGTAGCTCAGAGCCCGGGTGATCCGACGAGTGGGAAGCGTCTTGCGTGTGTTGCCGACGTAGAGCAACGCGACCGTCGCGCACAGGTACCAGAGGGCGCGATAGGCGAACGTCACGTAGCGAGCGCTGCTGTTGCCGGGCACCGCACCCGGTGCGTCCACCTGCAGCACGAAGACGCCACTCACCAGCCAGACGAGGAAGAGCAGCCACGTGCCGAAGCCCTGGGGCACCCGGATCTGCCGCTGCCGCACCAGGTGCAGCAACATCGGGACGCTGAAGATGAGGAACGCGAACTCCTGCAGGCCAAGCAGCCACCACAGCGGCATACCGGCGAACAGGGCGACCAATGGCCAACCGGGCCGGAAGAACTTGAAGCTCGCCCGCACGGGTCGGCTTCTCTGTGGCACCAGGCGCGGGCGTGGCGGCGCCGTGGCCAGCTCGGACGCAGTCATCAGGCCGCCGGCTCGCGCGTGAGGCTCCAGGGCGGCGTCTCGTGCAGCAGCTCCGCGAGGCGCTCGTTGGCTTGCCGAAAGTGGTCCGCGAGCCTCGCGCGTGCGCTTGCGCTCATGTCCTGCACCGCCGGCCGCGCGTTGTAGCGGTCGAACCGCTGCGGGGACACGCTGCCCAGGCCAAGGAACGCGCCAAGCGCGGCGAACTCCTGCCCCGGTTGCTCGAAGAACCGCTCGCTGTACATGATGTGCAGTTGCTCGCGCGGGAAGAGCTGCAGAATCCGCTCGAGCTGGTCCGCGTAGTCACCGCGGCGGCGGTAGGCATGGTGCCGATGGGTGAAGCTCTCGTATGTCGGGTCGCGCCGCATCCGGTCGTACTCACCCAGGAGCCGCTCGTCCTCGAGGGCCAGCGCGGTGTCGAAGTCCTCGCGCTCGAACCCCCGGGCGCTCTCGTGCTTCCACGCGGAGTAGGCCCGCTCCACGGGGTCCCTGAGCATGGCGACCAGCTTGACGTCCGGCATCTCGCGCGCCAGCCTCTCCATCGCAAAGGGATGGAACATGTAATAGCCGCTCGCCTCGAAGACGACGGGGTGACCGTGTTGCCGGGTCCGCAGCCGGGCCGAGGCCCGCAAGGGGAAATGTCCGCGGTACCAGTCGAACCCGCGGTCGTAGTTGACGTCGAAGTAGTTGATGCCCTTGTGGAAGGTCGGCCGCACCACCTGCGGGTGCTCCATCAGCGCCCGGAACAGGGAGGTGGTGCCGCACCGCTGGCCACCGATCATGATGAAGTCGGGCAGCACCCGCGCGCCGGCCGTGGCGCCCCCGAGAGCGACGTATCCCCGGCGGCCGAGTCGTTGCAGCGGTTCGGGGACCGCCTTGCGCACGCTCATGATCCGCTCCACCCCCATCGTTCCATCACCGGGATGCCGAAGTCGGTCTCGAGTCTGCGGACCTCGGAGTCGAGCTGCTCGCGCACGTACATCGCGTCCTCGGCCGACAGCCGCGGGGCCCGGTCACCCAGTTGTTTGTAGAGCAGCCGATGGGTCAGCGGTGACCCCTTGACCTTGCCGACCAGCTTGGCGCCGTCGTGGTCGCGCACCACTCTTGCGGCAGTGCGGATCGCTCGGGCAAGAGGCACGAAACGTGCGCCGCTGGCGGGCAGTCTGCTCTCGAGCGCCGACTCGTCCAGCGTCATGGGGGTCAGGCCGAGCCAGCGGACGACCTGGTTCGTGAAGGCCTGTGGGTCAGCCTTGAGGTCATCGAACAGGGCGATGAGCAGTTGGTCGCGGTCCAGGTGTTCCAGGAAGCGAGACAGCTGGGTTGCGTAGCGACCGTGTTCGAGCAGCTCGGGACGGGTCTGCAGGGTGGCCCGGAACGTCGTCTCACCCTCGCCGTGCTTGAGCATGTAGAGGTAGGACGAAAAGGCCCGTTCGGCCGGCTCCCGCAGGGTCACCATCACACGAGGCCGACCAAGGTCCGCGGTGATGCGTTTCGGAGCGTCCGGGCAGGCCAGGTAATCGGGGCACACCTCGCCGACGACCCGATGCTGCGGGGTGGCGCCGCGGAACTGGGACGCGTACCAGCTCACCCCGCGGTCGTAGTAGCGGTCGAAGTAGTAGAGGTCCTTCGCGGGGGAGAGGAAGATCTGGGGGTGTTGTGCGAGCGCCATGTGCAGCCACGAGGAGCCCGCCTTGTCGGGACCCACGTAGAGGAAGTTGGGCAAGGTGGCCGAATGTGCCATCAGGACAGGCCCCTTCCCGTGAAGCGCGCAGCCTTGAGAGCGATGACCGGCTCCAGGCCGGTCGCCGCCTGCGCCACGGCGAGGTAGGCGTGGGGAGCGAGCGGATAGCGAACCAGGGCCTTCGATGCCGTCCGCAGCGCTGCCCGGCGCCGCCCCAGCGAGGACTGGGCGAACGCTATCTGCCCGAGGATGCGGGCGTGACCTCGGCGGCTCGCGCGCAGTTCCGGGTGGATCGTCAGGAGGTACTCGAGGGCCTGGATGTTGTTGTCCTGACGCGCCAGGAACCACGACTGGACGTTCTTGCGAATGTCGGCCAGCGGCTCCTTGACCACCCCGATCTGGCCAACTCTGGCGACGCGAAGCACGAATTCGTAGTCCTCCCCGTACGCGTGCGGCAGCGTCTCGTCGTAACGTCCGGCCTTGGCGAAAGTGTCCCGCCGCATCATCAACGTGGAGGAGTGCAGCTCCTTCACGCGGTTGTGGACGAGAGTGGACAAGGGGATCCGGGCGGCACGCGCCGGCCAGTCCCTGACCCGGTCGGGGAAGAGCAGTCGGATGCCGGAGCCCACCACCAGCAGGTCGGGCTGCTCGCGCAGCAGCTGCACCTGCCTGGTCACCTTGTCGGTGTGCCAGAGGTCGTCGTCGTCGCAGGTGGCGATGAACTCCCCCTTGGCCACCTCGAGTCCGCTGTTGCGCGAGCCGGCAAGGCCGGGCAGGTGCCTGTTGCTCAGGACCTTGATCTCACGGTCGACCGTTCCCCGCGCCGTCAGCGACTGGTCCTCCGGCTCCTGGTCGTGGATGACAAGGATCTCGATGGGACCGGCATAGTCCTGCGCGACGATCGTGTCCAAGGTCTCGCGGACGAGCTCCGGCCGACCGCGGGTGGAGACCACCACGGAGACCATGCCGGTGATACCGCCGGAGTCAGCTGTTGGCGATTCGGCACCTGCGGCCGGTTCGAGACGACTGTTCACAGTGATCAAGGGTTCCGTTCTCTGGGCAGAATTCGGCGTAGCGCTCGGCGTGGACGGCGACGGGTCACGGCGACTGCCGAAAGGCAGGCCGATCGTCGAGGCGATGAGCCGGTCGCGGCGGGAGAGGTGGTTGCGCCAGGCCTCGTCGAGGCGAAGCTGCACCGTGCCCTCGACGAATCTCGAAGGATTGCCGGACAGTCCGTGGCTGGACCCGAGACTGACCTCACCGTCCCGGACGTGGTCGAGCCAACCGGGCTGAGGTGGGAGGCCGACCTCGGCCAGCACACGGCTGACGTGACCCGGCGCGTCCCGCACGAGGTCCTCGTAGTGGACCAGAGCCGTCGGGATCCGCCTGGTCCGGAGCAGGCCGGTCTCGGCGTGGTTGACCGACCAGCGAGCAGCCGTGATGGCGATGCTCCGGCGTTCCATCTTCTCGACCTCGTGTGTGGCCTGGGGCCGCTCGACATCCTTCTGCATGGAATAGGCCACACCGCGGACGTCACGCACGACGTGGACCACCCGAAGGTTGATCTCGGATCCGCAGAGTGCGAGCGCCTGGGCCGGCCACTTGCTGGCGTCCACCACATGGCTTGCCCCTGCCGTCGCCAGGACGGCGGAGTACAGCGTGGCGTACAGACCGCGGTACTCCGCAGCGCGCGCGCGGAAGCCCGCGGCCCGGATCGGGCTCAGCAGCTGGGCGATGTGCCGCTGCCGCGCCACCCCTGCCTGCAGCGCCCCCATGTGGTCGAGGACGTCGGTGCTCCAGCCGCCGAAGGCACGCTCGCCGACGGAGACCCAGAACGGACACTCCGAGAAGTGCTCGCCGCAGCCGCACCGCTCGTCGCCACGCGCCACCCGGCGGGGTATGTCGATCAGCTCGCCGACGTTGACGAACCCGGGCACGCTGCCCAGCACCCGCTCGAGCAGGGTGCTGCCGGACCGGCTGGCCCCAGCAAGGTAAACGACACTCGGCGGGGCGGTTGCCCCGACGCCCTCCACGCTCATGCCGATCCTTCCCCTCAATGACCCGCCCAGCGTAGGTCGGTCCGGGGGAATTCGAAGGGCGATTCGGCAAAGTGGCACGGACCCCCTGGAAGGGGCCCTCGGGTGACTAGTCAATTCGGGCCATTTTGGGCTGATGGTCGTCTGACTTCCTCGTTTTCCTGACGCGGGGCCCTCCGAGGAGGTTCTCTGGCACCCGTACCGCCATAGGCGGTGGCCGTTGTGGCCCGAAGGGGAAGAGCGGACAAATCAGGGGCTCATGTCGATGAGCCGCTCATGGTGATGAGGTGACTGCCTTGCGCAAGACACGGCTGGCTTTCCTTTCGGTCCTCGCCCTTGTCGCCGCGCTGTTGGGGGTGGTGGCTCCAGTGGCCGTCCCCGCTGCAAGCGCGGCCACAGTGAACGACGTCCCCGGAGCGGTTCCCGTGTCCGGCACTCCGGCGATCGACGACGGCCAGGTGCTGGCCATCACGCAGGTGGGTGACACGGCCTTCGTAGGGGGCAACTTCACGACGATCAGCCAAACGCCCAGCAGTACCACCATCAACCAGCCGTACATCATGGCGTTCGATGCCAACACCGGAGCCCTCCGGACGACCTTCCGCCCACAACTCAATGGTCTGGTGCAGGCACTACTGCCGGGTCCGACCGCGGACACCGTCTACGTCGGCGGCGCCTTCACCCAGGTGAACGGCCGATCAGAGTCTCGTCTGGCCCTGCTCGACGTGAACACCGGTGAGCCGATCACCTCGTTCAACGGACCAAACATGAACGCGGGTGTGCAGGCGCTGGGTCGGCGCGGTGACCGTCTCTACGTCGGGGGCTACTTCGACCAGGTCGGCGGCGACCCGGCGGGTGGCCTCACCTCGGTCAACGCCACCACCGGCGGCGTGGATGGCTTCCTGAACGTGCAGCTCACCGAGCACCACAACACCTCGCCCGGCGGGAAGCAGGAGCCGATCGGGGTGCGGGACATGGACCTCAGCTCGGACGGTTCCCGCCTCGTCGTCGTCGGGAACTTCCGCAAGGCGGACGGCCTCGACCGCGACCAGGTGGTCCTGATCAACACCGCCGGCACGCAGGCAACCGTTCAGCCGGACTGGAACACCAACCGCTACCAGCCACTGTGCTTCTCGTGGGCGTTCGACGCCACGGTCCGTGGCGTCCGCTTCGCGCCCAGCGGCAACTGGTTCGCGATCACCGCAACCGGCGGTCACAACACGGGAACCCTCTGCGACGGTGTCGCACGGTTCGAGACCGCGGCCACGGGCACCGACATCCAGCCGACCTGGTTCTCGGCCACCGGTGGTGACACCCTTCGTGGCATCGCAGTCACCGACAAGGTCGTCTTCGTCGGCGGGCACATGCGCTGGATGAACAACACCTTCGGCAGTGACTACGCGGCGCAGGGTGCCGTCCCGCGGCCTGGACTGGCGGCGGTGGATGCACAGAACGGTGTCCCGGTGGCCTGGAACCCCGGCCGCAACCCACGTGGCGCAGGCGCCTTCGCCCTCTACGCCGGTCCCGACGGGATCTACGTCGGCAGTGACACCGAGTGGATCGGAAACCGGGATTACCGGCGCAACCGGATCGCCTATTTCAAGTTCGACGAGGGCAAGCAGCTGGCATCGACGACGTCCCCCGCGCTGCCCGGCAACGTGATGATCGGTGGTTCCCAGGGCAGCACGGCGAACAGCAACGTGCTCTACCGCGTCAACGCCGCGGGTCCGGCACTGCAAGCGGTGGACTCCGGTCCCAACTGGGCAGTGGACGACAACCCGCAGAGCCCCTACCACAACAGCGGAAACAACGCTGCCACCTATGACCCGGTGCCTTCGGTGGACGGCACGGTGCCGGCGTCGACACCGCGCTCGGTCTTCGACTCCGAGCGGTGGGACGGCGGCGGCGACCCGGAGATGGCCTGGAACTTCCCCGTGCCAGCTGGACAACAGGTCTCGGTGCGGCTCTACTTCGCCAATCGGTGCAGCTGCACCGGCACCGCCGGCCAGCGTGTGTTCAACGTCGACATCGACGGCCAGCGCGTTCTGTCGAACTTCGACATCGTTGCCTCCGCTGGTGACCAGACCGGCACCATGCGACAGTTCAACGTCACCAGTGACGGTTCGGTCGACATCCAGTTCGGACACGTCACCGAGAACCCGCTGATCAACGGCATCGAGATCGTCAAGGCCGGCGGTGGCGGCGCGACGCCGCCTCCGCCGGGTACCCTCAGCCAGGTCACCTTCGACGGCCAGACGGCCGGGACCCTGCAGCCAGTGAACGCGGGCGACCTCGACTGGAGCAAGACGCGCGGCGCCTTCATGCTCGGCTCCACGCTCTACTACGCAGACGTCAGCGGCGCCCTCTACCAGCGGGTGTGGTCGAACGGTTCCTTCGGGGCGGCGACCAAGCTCGACCCCTATCACGACCCCAAGTGGGACGGGGTGCGCACCGGGAGCGGTGACAGCGTCTACGACGGCGTGACGGTCGCCTTCTACGGGCAGTTGAGCAACCTGACCAGCATGTTCTACTGGAACGGGCGCATCTACTACACGCTGTTCGGCCAGAGCACCTTGCGCTACCGCTACTTCACGCCTGACGCGGGCATCGTCGGCCCGGACGAGTTCACGGCGTCGACCGACCCGATGTGGTCGGACGTCGGCGGGGCCTTCCGCGACGGCAACACGCTCTACTTCGTCAAGCAGTCGACGGGAGCTCTCTGGAAGATCTCCCTGGCGAACGGTACCGTCACGGGCTCGGCGACCAAGGTCAACGACCCTGCGTCCGGCGGGATCGACTGGCGCGGCAGGTCCGTCTTCATCGGGCCGCAGGCGCCGGTGAACAAGCCTCCGGTGGCGGCATTCACGTCTGGTTGCACAGCGTTGGACTGCACGTTCGACGGCACCGGGTCCTCTGACCCGGACGGCAGCGTGGCCTCGTGGTCGTGGAACTTCGGTGACGGCACGACCGCCACCGGGTCGAGGCCCTCCCACAGCTACACCAGCCCCGGCAGCTACCCGGTCACGCTCACCGTGACCGACAACAACGGCGCGACGGGCCGGGTGCAGAAGACCGTGCAGGTGTCCGCGCCGCCGAACCAGGCTCCGCTGGCGTCGTTCTCGGTGGATTGTCAGGGTCTGTCGTGTTCGTTCGATGGGTCGGGGTCGTCGGATCCGGATGGCAGCATCGCGTCGTATGCGTGGTCGTTCGGTGATGGTGGGACGTCGACGGAGGTCAAGCCGAGCCATGTGTATGCCGGGGATGGTCAGTTCACGGTGAAACTGACGGTGACCGACAACGGTGGTGCCACGGGTGTGGTGTCCAAGTCGGTGTCGGTGTCGTCGGCTCCGGTGGGTGCCGGGATCGCGTTCGTGGCTGGCCAGAGTGTCACGGTCAGCTCGCGAACGCCGTCGGTGCCGGTGCCGGACGGGGTGTCGGCTGGTGACGTGTTGGTGTTGGCGGTTGACGCGAACAACACGGCGGTGGACATGGACGCTCCGGCGGGGTGGACCGCGGTGGACACGGTGTCGATCGACGGGATGTCCTCGAAGGTGTGGTGGAAGGTCGCCGACGCCGGTGATGCCGGTTCTCCGGTGCAGGTGTCGCTGAGCAAGTGGTCGAAGTCGGGTCTGCAGGTGATGGCGTACTCGGGTGTGGACGCGTCCAACCCGGTGGGTGCGTTTGCCAGCGCGTCGGACACCACTCGGACCAACAGCCACACGGCGCCGGCGGTGTCGTTGTCGCCGGGTGACGTGGCGCTGCGCTTGTGGAGCGACAAGTCGACCAACACGACCTCGTGGTCGGTGCCGGCCGGTCAGTCGGTCCGGGGCGAGGCGTATGACGATGGCAGTGGCTCGATGAGCGTGCTGGCGGCGGACGGCGGCCCGGAGGCGGGCACCACGGCAGGTGCCGTGACCGCCACTGCCAACTCGCGCGGCTCCCAGGCCATCATGTGGACCGTCCCCCTGCGGGAGGCTTCAGCTGGTGGCGGCAACGCCACACCCCTGGCGTCGTTCTCGGTGGATTGTCAGGGTCTGTCGTGTTCGTTCGATGGGTCGGGGTCGTCGGATCCGGATGGCAGCATCGCGTCGTATGCGTGGTCGTTCGGTGATGGTGGGACGTCGACGGAGGTCAAGCCGAGCCATGTGTATGCCGGGGATGGTCAGTTCACGGTGAAACTGACGGTGACCGACAACGGTGGTGCCACGGGTGTGGTGTCCAAGTCGGTGTCGGTGTCGTCGGCTCCGGTGGGTGCCGGGATCGCGTTCGTGGCTGGCCAGAGTGTCACGGTCAGCTCGCGAACGCCGTCGGTGCCGGTGCCGGACGGGGTGTCGGCTGGTGACGTGTTGGTGTTGGCGGTTGACGCGAACAACACGGCGGTGGACATGGACGCTCCGGCGGGGTGGACCGCGGTGGACACGGTGTCGATCGACGGGATGTCCTCGAAGGTGTGGTGGAAGGTCGCCGACGCCGGTGATGCCGGTTCTCCGGTGCAGGTGTCGCTGAGCAAGTGGTCGAAGTCGGGTCTGCAGGTGATGGCGTACTCGGGTGTGGACGCGTCCAACCCGGTGGGTGCGTTTGCCAGCGCGTCGGACACCACTCGGACCAACAGCCACACGGCGCCGGCGGTGTCGTTGTCGCCGGGTGACGTGGCGCTGCGCTTGTGGAGCGACAAGTCGACCAACACGACCTCGTGGTCGGTGCCGGCCGGTCAGTCGGTCCGGGGCGAGGCGTATGACGATGGCAGTGGCTCGATGAGCGTGCTGGCGGCGGACGGCGGCCCGGAGGCGGGCACCACGGCAGGTGCCGTGACCGCCACTGCCAACTCGCGCGGCTCCCAGGCCATCATGTGGACCATCCCCCTCCGCGTCTCCCAGTAAAGGAAGTGTCATGACCAGGCGATCTTCTGCAGTCATTCTCGGATGCGTGGTGCTGACGGCCGTCGCGGGCTGCAGCAGCACTGCTTCGGACTCGGCGAGCCCTGGTCAGTCCGCCGGCGCTGGCGCGAGTGCGCACTCGACTGCGCCGGCGGCCGTGAGCTCCCCGAGCGCCGGCAACAGCACCAAGCCCACCGTGTCGTCGAAGGGGTCCGCCAAGGCCAAGACCTCCGGCAGCGCCACGCACGGCACGCCGCAGGACCAGGGCGAGACCCACGCGGCCAAGGACGATAGCGCGGTGGGGTCGACCAAGCCCGGTGGGGAGCCCTCGCTCACCGCCGCCTCGGTGCTCAACCGCCTGCCCAACCCGGCCGGATCCTGCCCGGCTGTGGGCGGCGGGCGAGACGTGCGCTCCGGCAGCATGGCGGCGGGGCCCTTCGACACGGCCAAGAAGCAGTTCGCGACGAGCCGTTCGACCTCGCCGGAGCCGACCAAGGTCCGTCTCTACTGGATCCCGAAGTCGGGCAAGGCGGTCTCGGGCGGACTGGTGCTGAAGGTCACCAAGGTGGCCGCCGGAGCCAAGACCAACACCGTGCGGGACGGGGTCGTGTCGGACGCTGCCGGGGTCAGCTTCTACGACAGCCAGGTCCCGATCGCGGGACCTGGGACCTGGCAGATCAAGGCGACGTCCGGTCAGGACACCGGCTGCTTCCGCGTCACTTTCAAGCGGTAGCCGACAACCAGATTCGGGCGGTAGCCGACAACCAGCTCGCTCAAGTGAGGAGCCGGAACCGCCGCCGGTTGAGCTCCTCGAGCACGTCCCCGGCGCCCGCTTCCAGCACCGCGACGTCGCCGGCGTCCACCTTGGCGCGCCAGGCGTTCGCGACCACGGCGGGCGAGCGGTCGAGATTGTGCAGGGCAGAGGAGTTCTCGGCCGAGGCGGCCCCACCGCCGAAGAACCGTGCGGCACTGTCGCTCCAGGTCAGTGAGACTGCTGCGAAGAGTGCCTTGGCGGCCGATTCGCCCCCGGTGGCCAACTCCTCGTGCGACACGACCATCGCCGCCGGCAGGCTGGACAGGTCCTCGAGTGCCATCCGGTAGAGCGCGGCCCACGTGGCCCCCAGATTGCCCACCTCGTCGGCCGGCCAGCGCGTGGCGCCGCCCCCGTGCGTGGACGGAATCCGTTCGAGCTGTTGGAGCTCAACGGGGTTCGCCGCCCAACCGACGCGGCGGAAGCTCGCCAACATGGCCCCCGGGTGGCGATAGACGATCACCGGCAGGGCACCCGTCACGGAGGTCAGCATGGGCAGGGACAACAGCGCGAAGGGATCCTTGACGATCATGCGCGTCGAGGGCAGGGGGGCTGCCCACTGCCGGTTGCCGTAGCGGCTGTAGACTAGGGGGTTCAACCCCCGGTATGCCGTGTTCAGCCGGCGACGTTGCTGCCTCGACGGCTCGCGGAGCCGGGTCCAGCCGTCGAGGGTGCCACCGAGTGCGTACTGGGAGCCGCGGGGGTTCATCGGCTCCCGTCCCGCCAGTGCGGTCCCCGCCGCGCAGGAGAGCAGGCGCGCCAACCACGTGGTGCCCGAGCGCGGCATACCCGTGACCAGCAAGGGAGCCGGGCGCGGGCACATCAGTCCCACGTCCATCTGGCGCGGGCGGTGAGGTCGTGCACGTCGTAGCCGTAGTCGGCCATGGCGTCCCCGAACTTGTCCTCGATGATGCGGCGGGAGCGGCGCTGCAGCGGGTTACCGGTGGCCATGCTGTCCCATCGCCGCAGGTAGGGCAACGAGCGTGCCGGGTCGAGGCGATGGTGCGGGATGTCACCAGTCAACCCCAGGAACAGCCGTAGTCGTTCCAAGGTCTCGTGCGGCTCGTGCACCAGGTCCTCGTAGCGAAGGACCAACAGGCGGTCGAGGTGCCGTGCGTCCGCCCGCAGGACCTCGTGGGCCACGACCCAGTGCCGCACGAGCTTGGGCAGGCTCGTCCAGCGAGCCCACTTCTTGGTCGAGAGCGCGACGACGACGGGGTTGCGGATCACCACGACGAGGCAACTGCCCGGGAAGACGCTCTGGAGGAAGCGGCCCATGACCAGGTTGGGCGGCGACTTCTCGACCAGCAGGTCGCGCTCGACGTCCCAGAAGGGCGTCCACGAGCGGAGCAGGTCCGCGCTCGTCGATGCGACGCGAAGGGGAGACTCCTCGGTCACGTGGGCTCGGGGGTCGAAGGCGAACACACCGGCACCGCCGTAGGACCGGGCGATCGGGTAAACGGACTGCAGGTGCTGTCCCTCGTCCTCCTCCACCCCGGTCGCCGTCAGACCAGCCACCTGAGGGTGTTCGGCCAGCATCCTCGTCAGCGGCGTCGTGCCGCTGCGGTGCAGACCACCGACGAAGACGAGTCGGCGCGGATCGATGCTCAGGTCGAGCCTCTGGGAAGCGGTGTCAGAACTCATCGTGTTTCGCCATCCTGGAGGGTCGAGGTGTTGACGTTGAGCCACGGACTGGCCCCGGCGTCGATGACGCCTTGGAGGACCGCACGGTTTCGGCCGAAGCGGTAGTCGCAGGTGTCGCTTGTCTTGCTGTCCCAGAGCGTGATGGCTTTGACCTGCGGGTACTTGCGGAGGACGGAAGGGATGGAGCGATACCAGTTCGCGGTGCGCTGAGCATCGTCCGGATAGAGCACCGAGCCGGACTCGCTGATCATCGCCGGCTTGTCCGGATCGATGCCCAGCGCGGGGCCATGCTCGTGGACCCAGTCATAGAAGGGCTTGAGCCGCTCTTCGAAGGAGCGGTAGGCGTCGTCCTTGATACGACCCGACTTGCAGCCGGACTGGTTGTAGACGTTCCAGCTGATCCAGTCGACGTAGCGGTTGCCCGGCCAGATCGATCCGGCGCGGGAGAGGTTCTGCTCACGGCCGGTCATGACCCAGACCCAGACGGCGTTCGTTGCCCCCGCGCTCTCGTAGACCTGGTGCACGTGTCGCCAGGCCGCCTTGTAGTCAGCTGCGCTGCCACGGGTGCCGAGCTTGCGCTGTTGGTTCCCCTCCTGCTCGAAGGTCAGGAAGACGGGAGTCTTCAGGCTTGCGATCCCCTCGGCCTGGCGTCGCAGCGAGTCGTCGTAGTCGCCCCGGGCGATCGACACATACGAGATCTGCTGGCTGTCGCCATACACGCGCGCCGCGATGCTCAGGTGCAGGATCATGCCCTTGGCCACCATCTGGCGCTCGGCGTCGGTCGGGATCGGTTGCTCGAGGTCGTGGTAGTTGTAGACGAGATCGAAGGGTCGTTTGACCTGCTGCTCCAAAGTCGCGAGCGCCGACTCGGACTTGGGTTGGGTGGAGACGCCCCACAGCGCGCCGCACGACGGCACGAGATCCTTGGAAAGAGTGCACTCGTTGCTGACCGGTGCCGACTGGTCGGAGGAGCAGGCCGCCGCACCCATCAGGACGAGCACGGCCAGCGCTGCCCGCCAGGATCTCTTCACCGCTGCGCCGCCACGGCCTGCTTGGCCTTCACCCGGTGGTGCGCCAGGGCTGGGAAGCCGTAGTGGCGGCGCACCAGCATCCACAGCAGAGGAGCGATGCACAGCACGCCCCCGAGTGCCATCGCCGTGGTCACGGTGGGGAGCCCGAGCATCTTCAGCGACGAGGCCAGCAGCACGAAGGCCAGTGCGCGGCGCACCAGGCCACCGGGGGCCCGGGAGGAGAGGTGTGCGCCGACCCACACACCCGGAATGGACCCCACGAGCAACGACACGGTCACGCCCAGGTGCAGGTCGCCGAAGAAGATGTGGCCCAGGGCCGCCGCCATCACGAGGGGGACCGCCTGGACCAGGTCGGTGCCCACGAGCTGGCTCGCCTTGAGGCCGGGGTAGAGCGCCATGAGGGCGATGATGATCAGCGAGCCGGCTCCCACGGAGGTCAGGCCGACGACCACGCCACCCACGATGCCGACGGCGACGGTGGACAGGATGCGGACCTTGATCACCGGCGGCCCACCGGGGAGTGCCTCGCCCTTGCCGTCCCGACGTCTGGCCCGCTCCAGCAGTCGGAGGTAGGCGCGGATCGTCAAGCCGGTCGCCGCCACGAGCAGCGCCCCACCGAGGGCGACCTGGATGACGTGCTGGACATGCTTTCCGTCTCCGAGGGCCCGCGCGATCAGCACGCCGCCGAACGCAGCGGGGACCGAGCCCACGACGAGCCACTTCACGAGGTTGAGGTTCACCGTGCCGTGGCGGAGGTGGACGAACGAGCCCACCGGCTTCATGAACGCACTGGCAACGAGGTCGCTCGAGACGGCCGCGAGCGGCGGGACACCGAAGATCAGGACGAGGGCCGGCGTCATGAGCGCCCCACCCCCCATGCCGGTCAGGCCCACGATGATGCCGATCCCGAACGACGTCACCGTCATCACTGGATCGATCACTTCACGTCCCTGCCTCCCGACCGAGGCTACGCACCGTCACACGCGGCGCACGCCTTCTCACCACCGTCGTAGAGCACCCCCGGCTCGTCCAAGCTGGCTGTCGGCGCCGTGCTGCCCCACGCAATGACGTTAACGAAATGTTGCGTGAGCGGTGTGGTGAATGCAGAAATCGCCGCAACTTCGCGTGCACGACCGGAGCGCAACCCAGGTAGGGCGTGGGGCCGGGGCCGGTCGAGCAGCTACGAAGGGTCCGTGTGTGTGGCAGAGCGTTCCGCGCGTCGGATGGCTCGTCGCGAACGGAGGTAAGCCCACGGACCCCTGATGATGCCCCTGAGTTCGGTGCGAGTCAGGTCTGCGGGAAAAAACGGGGACTTGCCGGCGTTCTTCTCCGAGCGGGGCGACAAGAGCACACGTATCGATGCCGGTGCCCGCGTGAGGAGATGGGGCAACCGAGCAGGCCGGGTCACGACCAGTTTGGTCATGTGCGCTGTCAGCCCGGTCCCGTAGGCGTAGACCTGCTGACGCAAGTGGCCGTAATCGCGCCGGTGGTGGTGACGCACCACCGCGCCTGGTTGGTAGACCATCGAGCCTCCGGAGAGGTAGATGGCTCGGAACACGTCCAGGTCCTCGCCGGCGCACGTTGATGTGCCCGGGCCCAGAGCGGGGTCGAATCCGCCGATCGCACGAAGGGCTGAGGTGCGGAAGGCCATGGAATTGCCGGAACCGAACTCGGCCGCGGTATAAGGAAATGCCACCCCGCGCCGACCAGTGACGGCAGGGCTGGGGGATCCCGCCTCATGTGCCAGGGTGCTCAATCGATCCTGAAGCGCCACATCGAGTCTGTCGGGAGACCACACTGCCAGCCTGTAACCCTTTTCGAAGCCGTTGAACTCCTCGAACCAGACCTGTTCCACCGTCTCGAGCGACAGGGGCACGACGAGACCGGTGACGCACTGGATTCGCTCATCACAGTCGAACACTTCTGTGATGCGCCGAGCCCAGTCGAGATCCGGGACCGCGTCGTCGTCGACAAAGGCGACGAGTGGCGTCCGGACGTTGGCCAACCCCGTGTTGCGCGCATGCGAGGCACCCAGCCGTGGCTCGGGCAGGATGCGCAGTCTGGTGTCGTCGATCCCCGCCAGCCGTTGTGAGACACCGTGCGACGTCGGGTCGTTGTCCACGACGATGAGCTCGTCGAGCGGCTGGTCCTGGTTCAGCAGCGAGGTCACGGCCTGGCGCAACTGTGGGCTGACCCCGAGCGTGGCCACGACGACCGACAGCCGGCGCGCCGCGGGACCCCCGCTCGTGGTGGTGGCAGCCGGCTCGGACAACGAAGCGGCGTGACTCGGCGGAGCCGAGGTGAGGACGTCAGGGGCCACGCGCCGTACAGCTTCGATCCAGTCGGCGTGGCTTGCCATTGCGCAGAGGCCGGAGACCCGCGCCTGACCCAGAGGCCAGCCATGATGGCGCAACAGCAGGTGCGCCTGGCCGCTCCGGGCCTCAGGCAGCGGTGCGGTCTCGTCGGCGACCTCGAGATCCTGCACCACAAGTGGAACGAATCCATCAGCCGGGCCTCGCGCGTCTGCGTGATGACCTCTGGCGCCCATTGCGTCTCCTCGTAAAGGTGATGTCACCACCCTGTCAGGGCGGAGCCGCCGATGACCTCCAACTACTTCCGATACTAACGTCGCGAGATCCTACGTCGACCGCTCGCGCTTGGCCGCAGTACTCGCTTGTGCTGCATTCACGAAAGCGCGGAAATGTGCAGATGCGTCATGGGACACTCCCTCTGGTCTGCTTGGCATGTCCTCCATGCAGCGGCTCGTGGATCTGACACTGGTGAGGAGGTCCTGGCTGATGCTGTCGCGCTTGCGGCGGTTGCGCGCGATCCGGTCCCTGGTGCGGCGAATCGGCGTGCATCGGGTGGTTACGCTCGCCGCGATCCTCCAGTGGCCGGTCCACCTGGCGTCGCGACGCCTCCTGGCCACGGTGCCACGCGACCCGCGACTGGTGGTCATGGGCTCGCCACTGGACAGGTTTGCCGACAACGCGGCATACCTTTTCCTACACATGTCGGAGCACGCTGACGGGCTGGAGACGGTGTGGATCAGCGGGTCCTCCGATGTGGTGGGTCGTCTTCGTTCGCAGGGCTACCGCGCGGAGCGACGTTGGTCGAGACGAGGTGTGCTGGCCACGGTGCGTGCAGGAACCTTCGTCTACGCCGGCTATCGCTCTGACATCAACGCCTGGTTGTCTCACGGCGCGAGGACGGTGTCACTGTGGCACGGGCTCCCGATCAAGCGCGTCGAGTCCAGTATCGGGAGCCCAGGAGAGTCACAGAGCCGTCTGGCCGCGCGGGTCGCTCGGATCGGGCGAGAGGCCCCGCCCGACTTCTTGCTGTCCTCCAGCGACTTCGTCACCGAGTGCTTCTCCGACTGGTTCAACGTGCCTGCCGACCACTGCTGGGAGCTGGGCTATCCGCGCAGCGATCACCTGGTGGCGGCTCCCGATAGGCCGCCCGCTGCCCTGGTCTGGCACGACGAGGTGTGGGAGCGGCTCACCGCGGGGACGCGAGTGGTCGGCCTCTTTCTTACCTGGCGTGACGACCTCGTCGACGACGTCGTCGACGAGGCCTTGGTGCGTCGTCTGGTGGACACCTGCGAACGCGAGGGAGCCGTGCTCGTCTACAAGGCGCACTACAACGTCGCTCCCACGGCCGTCCCTCAGAAGTGCGTACTGATACCCGGAGACGCCGATCTGCATGCCTATCTCGGCTTGTGCGACGTGCTGATCACCGATTACTCCTCGATCGCGCTCGACTTCCTGCTCATGCGCCGACCTGTCGTCTACTACATGCCCGACCTCGAGCACTACGCGAAGCATCGTGGCCTCGCCATCGATCCCGAAACCCTCCCGGGGATCTTGACCCGCGACCAGTCGTCGCTGCTCAAGGCGGTCGAGTCGGTGGTCCGCAATCCGGACAGTGTGCCTTGGACCGCGGCTGACGAGGGGCTCCTGACCAAGATGTGGGGTGCCTATGACGGGCACGGGTCAGTGGCGATCGTCGAGCAACTCGAGCAAACCATCGCGCCCGGGTCGGCGAACACGTCTTCAGCGATGGGCGGCTGGCCAACTCGGTGACGCCACCTCATCGAGGAGGCTCATGAAGTGACGTCTGACCAGAAGTCTGCGACCAACCGCAAGGCGGGGCGCCCGCTCTGTGATGCCGGCGTCCCGAGTCGCCCACCGGGTGATCAGGCTCAGCACCATGAGCGGTCGCAGGGCGCCCGACCATGGAGCGCCACCGTAGTAGGCATCCAGGAACGTCGCAGTGGCCCGGCGCCGTAGCCATTGGGCCTGACGCAGGCCCCCACCCGCCACGAACAGTGGTGCGTCAAAGAGCATCAGGAGGAAGCGCACCACATCAAGCTCGGCCCAGTCCTCCTGTGTGAGGTCTGGGTCAAGGCAGTACACGGTGGCCGAAGACAGAACTACGTTCTCCGGAGCGAAGTCGCCGTGCAGTAGAACCCGAGACCCCGCCGATATCGGGGTGAGTTCATGCGTCCTGGCGAACCACTGCCCATGTCCGGGCAGTCCGGCCGACTCCAGCAACCGAGCGCCACGGGCCAGCGCACGACGCTCCAGATCAGGCAGGTCCAAGTGGCTGGACTGCGGTGCCTGGATGGAATGCACCGCCCGGAGGGCCCCTGCCGCTGCACCGACTGCACGAAGCAGAGTGTCGTCGTCCAGGAGTGCGCGCGGCCCCATGAGCTCGGTGATCGCGTGGCCCGGAACGTACTCCATGGCGAAGGCCTCGATCTCGGCGAGATACGCCAGCGGGCGGGGGGCCCGGACCGCTCCACCCGCACGAGCGAGGCCATCGTGCAGACGTCGTAGGCCCTCATATTGGGCGGTTGCGTGCAGGGGTGATGCGAGGTCATCCTGTCGGATGGTGACGTTGGGCCGCTTGACGACCCAGCGACAGCTGGTCGGATCGCTGGCGAGGCCGACAAAGTACAGCACGGACCGTCGCCTCGAGCTGGTGCGGATGACCACGAGGCGCTCAAGATCGCCGTGTTTGACCTCCTCCGACAAGGCCGTCTGCAGGGAGCCAAGGACGACATCCTCGGCCACGGTGTCAGTGATCATCGAGGGCCGACCGGACCCGGGCCCGGACCAGCCCGGCGATCTCGTCGCTCGGTTGGTGCGCATCCAGCGTCACCACGGGGAAGGCCCCGGCGGCGAGGTGGTCGTAGAACTGTGCCTGCCTGGACAATTGGGCGACAGACCATTGTTCCGGCTTGCGCGCATAGGCGACCTCGGGATCAACCCGCAGGAGGAACTCGACGTCGGGTGCTGGCGCGATCAGGCCGACCACGCGGGACAGCCATGCCGCAGGCACGTCCGCGTACCAGAACTGGAGTTTCACGATCGTGTCGAGGCGATACCGGTCGAGCACGAGGAACTCCGCCTGGCTGCCCGCTGCCCGCCGGCGCAGGCTCAATCCAGCAGAGACGGCAGACAAGGTGGCCACGGTGGTCCACACGACGGACTTCACGACCTGGTGGCGCCTGCTCGCGCCCACCGCCTCAGCTCTTTCCCCTGATGCTGCCGTCCTGCGTTTGGGCCCCAGCCTGCTGCGGAAGTTGGCCGGCAGGCGGTTCAACAGCGGCTCCGGCCAGATCTTGAAGGGGATCCACAACACTTCGACAGAGTGGTCCTCTCCGACTGTGGCGACAAGCGAGTCAATCTGTCGGGTCTTCCCTGCGCCGTCGAGCCCCGAGAACGACACCCGCACCTGCCTCCTGGGAGATCCGGCGGCCGACCTGCCGACGCCTCTCATCCGTGCCGCGCCCGCCGTACTCGCCCTTTGCCAGCCCTCATACGATCGTCGGTGCGCGCGCCACAGCGCGGGGTAGATCGACCTGGCTGCCGCCCGTACCGGTTGAGCTGGTGCCGCCCTGAGCCACTCCCGACGGCGGGTCGTTCCGGCGGGTGCAGCCGATGGGGCCAGCTGCTGCCCGAGCCGGTTGAGCGCGTCCCAATCCTCGCGGCCTACCGCCTCAAGGACTCGCTCGGCGGACCAATTTGCGGGGCAGAGTCCCTCGAAGACCAGTTCACCGAGGCGGCCGCGGCTCACCTCATCGACGACCGCGACCAATTCCGCACGTCGACGGTCGTTCACGTGCTGCTTGTCGAACACACAATGCAGCAGCACCGTCCAGAACATGTCGGTGGGATCGAGGACGTTGATGCCATCGCGGCTCCTACGTCGGTCGAGGCAGGCGTCTTCCAGTCCAGTATGGATCGGTCCATTGCGTCGGTAGATGAGCTTGGTCACGACGTCGAGCTTCACGCCACGCCCGGGACGCATGCTTCCCAGGACGTAGAAGCGGTGCCAAGGGTGCATCATCCCGGGCAGCGCCACGGCGCCGAGACTATAAATGATCTCCTCCATGGAGCCGAGGTCATCTGCGCTGACAAGGAGGTCGATGTCTCGTCCCTCCTCGCCGAGCCCCGTCAGACCCCGGAGCAGCGCCCACCGGATCCCTGCCTCGTCGAGCGCCCCAAAGACCTCGGCAACCTTCGATGAGTTGGGGTTCGTCACAGTCATGAGGTGGCTCCGATCGCCGTCACGGTTTTGCGCCAGACCAACAACAGTGCCGCGGCCGCGCCGGCGACCTGAGCGACCAGCCAGGCGATCGCCATACCCTCGACACCAAGGCGCGGAGTCAGCAAGAGGCACAAGCCGATGGTCAAGGCGGCATTCTGCGCCCGGAGCCAGACGATGATCCCAATGCGGCGATGTGCCCGCGACTCGGCGATCGCAAAGGTGACCACCGCTCGCGGCACGCTGGCCAGCAGCAAGATCTGCAGTGTGAGCACTCCCTGAGCGGCGTAGCCCGAGCCGTACAACTTCAGGATGAGGGGGGCCGAGACGAGTCCGAGCAGGACCACAACACCGACAAACGGCACAACGCTGCGCAACAGCGTGCGTCGCAGCGCAGCGGGATCTCCACCGTATGACGTCTCCACAGTCAGTGCCGTGCCGACGTTGTTGGCGAGCAGGTCCATCGTGGAGGAGACCAGCCACGCTACCGCGAAGACGGATGCACGAACCGGGCCCAGGAGCCCGAGCGCCAGAACCGGCAGCAGCAGGGTCGATGACGCCTGGAAGAGATAGCCGAAGTAGTCCAGAGCCAGCTTGCGTGATGACTCCCCCCTGAGCGGGGCCGTTGCTTGTGTGCGGGGCCGGCGCCCCTGGTTGCGGAAGATGAAGCAGGAGACCACCGGCACGATGAGGAGCAAGGGAATCAACCAACTCCCGAAGATCCCGACCTCGGGCAGGCTCGCCGCAAGCAGCACCAGCAGGCCGATCTTCAGGATGCCGAAGACTGCGTTCTCGATGGGAACGGCGACTCCCCACCCGGTTGAAGCCAGGACGGCGTCTTGTAGGGCGAACATGTTGAAGGCCAACACCGCAAGGGCGAACAGCAGCATCCGGTTCGTGGTCCCCAGGATGTCCGACAGCCCGCTCAGGTGTGGAAGCACGAAGGTCAAGAACACACTCAAGATGGCGAGGGAGTACACCGTCACGACTGCGTAGATCCGCAGAACCACTCGGCGACCGTGTTCACCGGCGCGCGGCACCAGCACACTGATGCTTGGTCCCAGATTGAGCTGGGCGAAGCCTGAGAGCGTCGTCATCAGGGCGATCAGTGCGGTGTTGGTTCCGACTGCTTCCTGGTCGTAGGCGCGGGCCGCGACCACCCAGTAGGCGATGCCCAGGAAACCGTTCACGCCGGTGTTCACCACGAGGGGAAGCGAGGTCCGGACCAGGCCATCTCGCCTGAGTCGCACGGCTTGAGAGCGGAGCCGTTCGGTGGTGCTGATCTGCGTCAAAGGAGGCTCCTCCGAGGTCCTCGATGTCACAACGGTCGTATGGCGGTGAGCCAACCGGCCCACTCACGGCTTTGTGAGAATTGCCAGGTCCGGGGGCCGGTTGGTCCGGCTTGGGACAGTGGGGCGTCGTCGAACTCCTGCCGTTTCCCGTCCAGGTCCCACACCTGGGTCATCTCTTGCGGTGCCGTGATCGTGATCGATGTCGCCCCGGTGTTCAGGCCCATGCAGCCGAGGAGGACATCGTCGGCAGCGGTGGTGGTGATGCCGGGCAGGGTGGCTGTGTTTGCCGATGGGCCGGACGCGATGGACACCTCGGTCTCCGGCGCCGACGCTCCGGTGTATCGGGCGATGCCGCCCGAGCTCGTGACACTCTTGGAGTAGCCCCAGTGGTAGCTGCTGGGTTCCGAGGCACCGGCGATCTTGTAGTAGCCGTAGACGCGTGGGTTGGACTGGCTGGTCCCGGTGGTGGTGGCGATGCGAGTCCACCCGTCGGGCACGCCGGTGCCGCTGACCGAGGTGCCGTTGAGGGCCAGGCACGCCACGAGCACGTCACCGGCGGAGGTCCCGGCCGGTGGGTCGATCGTGAGTCCGTCGGCTGCTGTCGTGGCCACAGCGGTGCTGTCGCTCCCGCGGATGATCCCGGTCGATGCGGGTGGTTGGTCCACGGTCACCGTGGTGCTGGCCGGCGTGGCACCGGTCCCCGCAGCGTTGGTCGCGCTCATCTGGACGGTGTAGACACCCCCGGCCTCATAAGTCACGGACGGGTTCTGCTTGTTCGAGGTCTCACCGTTGCCGAAGTCCCACGCCCACGAAGTCGGACTCCCCGTCGAGGTGTCTGTGAACGTCACGGTCAACGGGGCGGTCCCCGACGTGGGCGACGCAGTGAAGCTCGCGACGGGGGGCGCCACGGGCTGACTCGGCAACGTCTGGTCGGCGGGTCGTATGGCGGTGAGCCAACCGGCCCACTCACGGCTTTGTGAGAATTGCCAGGTCCGGGGGCCGGTTGGTCCGGCTTGGGACAGTGGGGCGTCGTCGAACTCCTGCCGTTTCCCGTCCAGGTCCCACACCTGGGTCATCTCTTGCGGTGCCGTGATCGTGATCGATGTCGCCCCGGTGTTCAGGCCCATGCAGCCGAGGAGGACATCGTCGGCAGCGGTGGTGGTGATGCCGGGCAGGGTGGCTGTGTTTGCCGATGGGCCGGACGCGATGGACACCTCGGTCTCCGGCGCCGACGCTCCGGTGTATCGGGCGATGCCGCCCGAGCTCGTGACACTCTTGGAGTAGCCCCAGTGGTAGCTGCTGGGTTCCGAGGCACCGGCGATCTTGTAGTAGCCGTAGACGCGTGGGTTGGACTGGCTGGTCCCGGTGGTGGTGGCGATGCGAGTCCACCCGTCGGGCACGCCGGTGCCGCTGACCGAGGTGCCGTTGAGGGCCAGGCACGCCACGAGCACGTCACCGGCGGAGGTCCCGGCCGGTGGGTCGATCGTGAGTCCGTCGGCTGCTGTCGTGGCCACAGCGGTGCTGTCGCTCCCGCGGATGATCCCGGTCGATGCGGGTGGTTGGTCCACGGTCACCGTGGTGCTGGCCGGCGTGGCACCGGTCCCCGCAGCGTTGGTCGCGCTCATCTGGACGGTGTAGACACCCCCGGCCTCATAAGTCACGGACGGGTTCTGCTTGTTCGAGGTCTCACCGTTGCCGAAGTCCCACGCCCACGAAGTCGGACTCCCCGTCGAGGTGTCTGTGAACGTCACGGTCAACGGGGCGGTCCCCGACGTGGGCGACGCAGTGAAGCTCGCGACGGGGGGCGCCACGGGCTGACTCGGCAACGTCAGGTCGGCGTGCCAGTACCGGTCCGTTGACGTGTTGCTCGCGAGGATCACCAACCCGGTGGCGCTGTTGACGCTCTGCTTGGTGGAGGTCACGTTGTTCATGCCCGCCGAATCCGCGTCCCGGATGACTGGCGTGCCTCGGCCCGGAGAGAACACCGGGTTGTCCATGGAGGCGACCTTCTCGTAGATCGTTCCCGGGGCGCCGGCGTAGGGGCACCCAGACGCCGTGGGAGCCGTAGCGAACATCCGGACCTGGTCGTCCTCACCGTCGAGCATCACGATCGGGCGGGTGTGGCAGTCGGCCACCGTGCCGAAGGTGGTGCTCGTCCAGGCGCCCGTGCCGGGCTTGAAGACGAGCAGGTTGAGCTGAGGGCTCGAAGTGGGCGCGCCGGCCGCCTCGTCGAGACTTGTCTTCACGGCAGCGTAGACCCGCCCCGACTGGTCAGCCTGGAGGGTTTTCAGATTGATGTGGTCGTCGGCCTGGTGTGACCCGCGGACCGCGATGCTACCCGACCAGTTGGTGACTGGTGAGCTGTCGGGACGAACGGCCCAGTACATCGTGTCATCGAGCTGGTTGCTCCACATCACCCCGACCTTCCCGTTGAACGCGACCACGGCAGAGATGTCATCTGGCGAGGGATGCGCACCCGTGACGGGGAGGACCGTTGGTGCGACCCAGGCTGCACCGCCCATCGAGTAGTTGACGTAGACGGCGGTCGTGTAACCCGTCAGGGCGGAGCCGCTGACCTGTGTCCAGGTCGCCCAGATTCGGCCAACCGAGTCCTCGTCGATGGTGAGGGACTCGCTGGAGCTGCCGTTGATCTGTGACGGGAATCCGTAGTCCAGGGTGTAGGCCTTCGTGGCAGCGTTGTAGGAGTAGCGGTAGAGAAGCGTTGGCTTGCCGCTGATCGACGCCTTTGCGGTCGTCTGGCTGCTGGTGGTCACCCAGTGGGATGCGATGTACAGGTGCTGTCCGTCCCACAGAGCGTCCGAGAGGGTTTGCGGACGGTCATCGACGGGAGTGCCCGTGTCGATCCATGTCTCACTCGTGCGGTCCAGACGGTAGATGCGCCACGTCAAGCTCACGGTGTCGAACATGACGGCCCACCACGCGCTGTCGTTGAACCACAACTTGCTCTGCGGCTTGTCGGAGGTCGGCGGGTTGGTGACCCCGCTGAAGCTCTGGTCCTGGATGCCAATGTCCCCGGTGTCGGCGCTGGCTGGCTGAGGCACGGCAGTGACCACCAGCGCCAAGGCGATCACCAAAACCCCGGTGATTCCTCGATGTACCCACTGGCGGAAGATCATTTCAACCGACTTCATCGCGGACCTCGCCTGTAGTGCATCAGGACGACAACAAGCATCACGCCGATCGGCATGCTCCGTTTCGTGACGCTACGCCGACACGGCCCGGCACGGGACCGTTTCGGGAATGTTCTGCCAAACCGCCGCGCTCGACGCGCGGTTCGCGTTAGCCTCACCCTGCGACCGATTGGTACGACCTGGCAGTCAAAGGGGGACGCCTGTATGCCCTCGAACGGCACCACCGGGGATGGCCGCCAAGCGGTCATGGAGCGCGCGCTGCCCCAGACCAGCCGCACCGACCGCTCTGCTGTGCCCCTCCTGTGGCCACTGCTCCCCCGCTTGGTCCTCCCGATGCTGATGGTCGTCGTGAGCTGTGTTGCAGCCAGCCGTGGTGACCAGGGGCGGATCGGTGACTGGGGCCTGATCCAGGCACTCCCACCGCTCTACTTCGTCGGCGCGGCCGGGCTCAGCGTGTCCTTCGTGCTCGAAGCGTTCCGCCGGGCCCGGCGGAACACGGCGGTGCTCTTCGCCCACGTCCTCGGCGCGGTGATAGTGCTCCATGGTGCTCCAGCGTTCGTCGAGCAGGAGCCACGTTTCGCGACCGCGTGGCTCCACGCCGGCTTCACGAACCAGATCCTGGACCACGGCGTCGCCGTGCCCGGGTTCGACGCCAGGTTCAACTGGCCAGGATTCTTCGGTGCGGCAGCGGCAGTGACCGGCTCGGGCGGGCTCGAGAGCGCGGTCTCGTTGCTGCGGTGGGCCCCGGTCGTCATGGTGCTCCTGACGCTGCCACCGCTGTACCTGATCGGTCGGCAGTTGACCGGCTCGGTCAGGGCGGCGTGGCTCGGGCTGTGGTTGTACCTGACCGTCAACTGGGTGGGCCAGACCTATTTCGCTCCCCAGTCGATTGGCTATGTGCTCTACCTCGTCGCGATCGCGATCCTGGTGACCTTCTTCAGGCAGGGCACTCCCCACTGGCTTCGTCCGCGCCGACCGCGCCATGAGGCGGAATCAGTCGAGGGGTTTCCGGACGTAGGCGTCCAGCCGGGCACCCGGGTGGCCTTGGCAGTCCTCCTCGTGGCGCTGAGCGCCGCCTTGGCGATGACCCATCAACTCTCACCCGTCATGCTCGTGCTCGCCACGGCGGCGCTCGTCGTCGTCGGGCGGTGTCGGCTGATCGCGTTTCCCGTCGTGGCGGCGATCCTGACGCTCGGGTGGATCAGTGTCGGTGCGACGGCATACTGGAGCGGGCACCTGGACGTCATCTTCGGCAACCTCGGGCATATCACGAGTGTCTTGGAGACGTCGGTGGGTGACCGGGTGGGGGGCTCGCCGACGCACCTCACGATCGTGAGCATTCGCCTCGTCTTCACCGCGGCCGTCTGGGCCGCGATGGCCCTGTCCGCAGTCGTCCTGTGGTTCCGCGGCCAACGGCCTATCACGCTGTTCGTCCTCGCCGTGGCACCGCTCGGTCTGGTCGCGCAGAACTACGGCACCGAAGGGGTGCTGCGCATCTTCCTGTTCTCTTCCCCCTTCGCGGCAATGCTCGTCGCCCAGTTGCTGGCCAGCATCAGGATCGGCCACCCGATGCGGCTCTTCGTGACAGTCCTCGCTCTGGCCCTGATCCCGACCTTCCTCATCACCCGCTACGGAAACGAGTCGTACGAACAGACACGCGTCAACGAGGTTCAGGCCGCGGAGGCGCTGAACAAGATCGCACCGAAGGGCTCCAAGCTGATCAGTGCCACGACGCAGGTGCCGTGGGGCTTCGAGTTCCTGGTGGACTACAGGTACGTCCGACCGACCCACCAGCGGGCCTTCCGCGACGGGAACCTGCATGCCGTTCGCTATCCCGTCAACGCGGCGGCCCACCCCGACCGGGCGAACTACTTGATGATCACCACCGGACAGGTCGTGTACGCCAGCCAGGCCGAGGGAGATCCACCTGACTGGTTCGCCCGGCTCAGAGCAGAGCTCACGCCGACAAACGGCTACCGGCTCGTCTACAGCAACCCGGACGCGTGGATCTATGAGTACGAGGCCCCGAGATGATCCTGATGAGACTTCGGCTGCCACAGCTGGCCCTGCTCGGGTGGACTCTGGCGAGCCTGGCGCTGTCGCTCTTGCCGGCCGGGGCTCTGGGGCCACCCCGCGCTGTCAATGCCGTCGTATTCGTCGGGTTCGGTCCGGGGTGCGCCCTGATGGTTCGCCTGGTGGGCTCGTGGTCTGTCTCCGTCTGCAGCGTCCTTGCGATCGCGGTATCGCTCACCGTGCTGATCCTGAGCAGTCAACTGCTACTGATCATCGGTGCTTGGTCGGTGCCGGGCGTCGCCGCGTTGGTTGCGCTGGTCACGGTGGTGCTGACGGTGACTCCGTCCCGGAGCAGGGAAGGGGTGCTCGACTAGCATGCGCGAGACGATCCTCGATCTGGTCTCCACCGTCGCTGCGGTGGTCCTCGTCGGCGTGGCCTGCATCGCACTCCTTCTGTACGGCGACCTTGGTCGCGAGCTGGGCCGCCGGACTGACCGCTCGGATGTCCGGGGGAGCGACCGTCACGGTCGCTCAGCCATGAGGGCGCGGATCGCGACATTTGCCCTGACAGCGATCTTCGTCGTCTTCGTCGTCGTGCGCTTCACCGTGAGGGGTTGAGGGCTGACTCTTGCGGCTGAACGCGCGCTCGTCGGCTCACGACGGTCAGCGCCCATCCCGAGGTCGAATGTTTACCCTCTGGGAACCTCAATTTTACTGTTTTGGGGTTGCGGTGCTTGCCAACGTGACACGCTACGTGCATTGAGCGGGTGTCCCGGCCTCCCGGTCACGACCGTAGACGCTCCACTCACTCACCGAGCGCTGTGAAGGAGCCATCGTGAGTCCTGACAACCGTGCCGAGAGTTTTGCTGCGCCGCGAAGGGAGGTCAACCCATGACCTCCACCATCTCCTTTGCCCCGGGCTACTCGGAGCAGGAAGACGATCAACCCGTCGAGGTCGCGCACGCCGCTGTCGACATCGTGGCAATGGCGCCGAAGTCTCCACCTCGGGTCAGCCTGGTGATCCCGACGAAGAATGAAGCGCGCAACCTGGCTTGGGTGTTGAACCAGGTGCCTGCATGTGTTGACGAAGTTGTCCTCGTTGACGCTTCCACGGATGCGACGAGAACCACCGCCTTCGCATGTCGACCGGATATCCGGGTCGTCGACCAAGCGCGTCCGGGTAAGGGCAATGCCCTACGAGCTGGCTTCGCCGCTGTACGCGGCGAGCTTGTCGTGATGATGGATGCTGACGGGAGTATGTCGCCCTCCGAGATCAGTCGCTTCGTCTACTTCTTGGACAATGGGTTCGACTTCGTGAAGGGGTCGAGGTTCATGAGTGGGGGAGGATCGCTGGACATCACGCGATTCCGCCGGGCCGGCAATCGCGCTCTCCTTTGGGCCGTCAATTCGATGTATGACTCGAACATGACGGATCTTTGTTATGGCTTCTGTGCCTTCAACCGCAGATACCTGGACCACTTGGACTTGAGCGCCGACGGTTTCGACATCGAGGCACAGATGGTGGTCCACGCGATACAGGCGGGGCTCAGGATCGCGGAGGTGCCCAGCCTGGAGACACAACGGCTCAGCGGTCGCTCGAACCTGAGAGCGGTGTCCGACGGGACGCTCGTCCTCAGAGCCGTGCTGCGTGACCATCACCGTGGGATTTCGGGGCGCGTCGTGCAGAGCGTGCGCCGACTTGAACGGAGTCACCGTGCCGTGAGGGCAACATCCCCGCTCGAGGCTGACGTGGTATCGAGAAGTGACTGACTCAGTCCTGCACCCGACTGCCACAGAGCCGCAGTCGGGCACGGCCTCCATGGTGCTGTCGGTCGTGATCTGTGCCTTCACGACCCGGCGATGGGAGATGCTCCAGTCCGCGGTCCAGTCCGTCGTGGAACAGAAGCCGGCACCTTACGAGACCATTGTGGTGATCGACCATTGTGGGGAGCTCGAGGAGGCTGCGATCGGCGTCTTCCCGCCGATGGGTGTGCGGGTGGTGACGAACGAGGGCATGCGGGGCCTCTCCGGCGCGCGGAACACCGGCGTTACCCATGCCAGAGGGGACGTGATCGTCTTCCTCGACGACGATGCAGTGGCGGCCCCCGGCTGGCTGGCCGCCCACGCGAAGCACTATGCGAACCCGGATGTCCTTGGCGTCGGTGGACGGGTCATCGCCGATTGGGAAGATCGGGCCCCAGCCTGGTTTCCGACCGAGTTCGGGTGGGTCGTCGGCTGCTCATATCTGGGCCAGCCGACCACTGTCTCACCGGTTCGCAATCCGATCGGCGCCAACATGTCGTTTCGACGTCCCGTCATCTCGTCTGTCGGCGGGTTCTCCCAGTCGTTGGGAAGGGTGGGCGCGACGCCGATGGGTTGTGAGGAGACCGAGTTGTCCATCCGGGCGACCGCTGCCTATCCCTCAGGCTCGATCCTTCACGATCCGAGATCTTCGGTGCGCCACCGAGTTCCAGCCAGCCGCGGCACATGGTCATACTTTCGTCGGCGCTGCTGGGAAGAAGGACGAAGCAAAGCAAGGGTGACCGGGCTGGCGCGGACCAGCGCCGTCCTGTCGTCCGAGCGAGTCTATGTGCGCAAGACGCTTGCGCAAGGCGTACGGCGCAACCTTGCGGAGGCTCAACGGGAACGGAGCTGGGAGGCGGTGCTGCGCGCCTCGGCGATCTGCGTAGGCCTGGCGATCACGACCGCCGGCTACGGCGCAGGCCAGCTGTCCCGATCGCTGCGTGGTGATGAAGGGTTGGTGCGGACCGGATGATCGGCATGATTCTGGCAGCGGGCATGGGCCGCCGCCTTCGACCCCACACCGACGCCTTGCCCAAGGCATTGATCCCGGTGGACGGTGACAACACGATCCTGGACATCTCCTTGGCCAATCTCTCCAAGGTGGGCATCACCGATGTTGTCCTCGTCCTGGGGCACGCGGCGGAGGCCGTGCACTGCCAGCGGGACGACTTGGAGCGGCGACATGGCGTAGACCTCACCCTGGTGCACAACGACAAGGCCGACGAGTGGAACAACGCATACTCGCTGTGGACCGCTCGTGAGCACCTTTGCACGGATGTCTTGTTGCTGAACGGCGACACGGTGCACCCGGTGTCCGTAGAGGAGACGCTGTTGTCGAGGCGCGAACCTGGCGTGTTGCTGGCCGTCGAGCTGTCTGACAGCCTCGGCGAAGAGCAGATGAAGGTCACCGTCGACGGCCACGGTGCCTTGGTCCAGATCACCAAGTTGATGCCCCCCGCCACCGCTGACGGAGAGTACATCGGCGCATGCGTGATCGGAGCGGGCGCAGGTCCTCGTCTGGTCGAGGCGCTTGAAGTGACGTGGCGTCGCGACCCTGACTTGTACTACGAGGACGCATACCAAGCGCTGGTCGACGGGGGAGATCCGGTTTGGACCACGGCCATTGCCCAGGGGACCCCATGGGTTGAGGTCGACGACCACCGGGATCTGGCAAAGGCACGGGAGATCGCATGCCTCTATTGACCCGCATGTTGGCCAGCCCGCTCTTCGTCGAAGTGCGTAGGGGGGCGCTGGATGGGTTGGCAAGGCTTCTGACCGAGCGTCACGTGTCCGCCAACGGCACCGTGATGGTTGCACTGGGCCCTGATCAGGGCCAGCAGATTTGGGGCGCTCTTGCTCCGTCCCTTCCACACTCCGACGCCTTCGTCGTACGACGACCCAGCCTCGAGGTCGCGTGGGACCTCCAGGAGCAGTTGCTGCGACACGACTATGACGCTGTGGTCGGGATCGGCGGCGGTCGAACCATCGACGTTGCGAAGTACGCCGCGACGCGCGCGGGAGTGCCGATGGTGGCGGTCGCGACGAATCTTGCCCACGACGGCATCTGCTCTCCTGTGGCGTCGTTGGAGAGCGAGGTGGGTAAGGGCTCTTATGGGGTTGCCATGCCTCTCGCTGTGATCATCGACCTTGATCGCGTGCACCAGGCACCTCCCGTGATGGTGCGAGCGGGGATTGGCGACGCGGTCAGCAACCTGTCAGCCATCGACGACTGGAAACTGGCACACCGCCAACGGGGCGATCCCATAGATGGGCTGGCAGTGGCGTTCGCCAGTACTGCCGCCCACTCGATTCTCCATTCCGAAGGCGGGATTGGTGAGGACGACTTCCTCCAGACGCTCGCCGAGGCACTGATCCTCTCGGGGATGGCCATGTCGGTAGCTGGGACGTCGCAGCCGTGCAGCGGAGCGTGCCATGAAATTGTTCACGCTGTGGACGCTCTCTACCCTGGCGTGTCCAACCACGGTGAGTTGGCCGGCTTGGGCGCACTCTTCGCCATCCACCTCCGGGGCGACTCCCTTCGCTTCCAGGAGGTGCTGCGCTGCCTGCGTCGGCATCACCTCCCAGCCGCACCCGCTGAGATCGGCCTCGACGAGGAACAGTTTGTTGCGGCGTTGATGCACGCGCCGTCCACCCGACCCGATCGATACACCATCCTGGAGCACCTGGACCTGAACCAGGGCGAGATGCGCACCCGTCTGGCGGAGTTCAATGCCCTTGTGGGGTGTGCCCGCTCCAGCACCCACCCTGCGCGTGTTGCCGCTGACATTTCGCCCGAACCATGGAGGCCGGCGCCACAGCGCCTCGGACTCGGGGCTGGTGCGGGTCTCGTAGCCGAAGTGTGACCTGGGCAAGTCTCTGCTGTGGAATGGTTCCGTGGGTGACCCACAACCTTGTCGTTCGACGCGAGCCCCACCTGCGGTCGAATCAACCACTGTTGGAGCCCTTCTTGGCCGGCCAGCCCAACGTCAATCCATCGCCCGCCAACGGGACAATCCGTTCCCTGACAGAAGTTCGCGGGTCCGCTAGGCTCCCTCAGGCGGAGGGCCGGCAGACGACTCGGCCTTGCTTCAGGAGGCCGAGATGACTAGGAAGTTCCTCTGTGCCCTGGGTCTGGCGGCGACGCTGCCTCTCTCGCTCGCACTCGTCGGCCCCGCCGTGGCAGCGCCCTCCATGGCAGCTGCTGACCAGGCGGCACCGTATGCCCTCCGTTTCACCTTTGACAACGGTGAGACGCTCAGTGCCGGCAGTCGGGTGATCGATTCGTCCGGGCTGGGGAACAACGGCACGGTGCGGGGAGTCAACGGCGGTCGGCTCAGGTCGGTCAAAGGCTACAGCGGGCGCTCTGCCCAGTTTCCCACTCCGTGCCGCGAGTCGACCTGTCCCAGGGCCGTGATTTCGGTCCCCAACGGGTCCGGGCTCAACCCTGGACTGGCCGACTTCTCTTTCGGGGTCGCGGTGCGGGTCACCCGGAGCCAGGTGGCGAAGGGGTACGACTCGAACCTCATCCAGAAAGGTTTGTGGTCCAGCCCCTCGCAGTGGAAGCTGCAGCTCGACGGCGCGCGCGCTTGGCCGGTGTGCGTCTTCGCCGGGATGCGCGACGGTGCCTTTCGTCGGGTCTCGCTCATGTCTGGCTCCGGCATCGCGGACGGCGAGTGGCACAAGTTGAGCTGCGAACGGACGGCCACGACCGTCCGCCTCGTCGTGGACGCGAAGGTCACGGTCCGCGTCTCCTTCAGGGCGGTACGGCTCAGCGACAGCAGCGCGGTCACCATCGGCGGCCGGGCGCCGGTCAAGAGCGACAATGACCAGTTCTTCGGCACCATGGACCGCGTCTTCGTAAGCCGAGGGTGAGTAGTTCGACAAGGTCGACGCTCGCGATCGGCCGCGCGGTGTCCGGGCCGGCGATACGGTCCGACGGTTTTCGCATTTCTGCCAAAGAGGCACCGTCGGGGCGCTGGGAGGCCTACCCTCTCTGGGAAGTGGCTTGTGCCGGCCGGAAGGAACAGGACGATGAAGACACGCAAACTCCTCCCTCCGCTGTTGCTGGCTCCGCTGGTCGTCGCGGGCCTGACGCCGACCGTGGCACAAGCGGCCAGTGAGCCGTTGTCTTCCGTGGCCACGTGGGAGATGAACGAGGCGCCGGGTGCGTCGACGATGCTCGACTCGAGCGGGCACGGTGTCACCGGCGAGATCGGCAGCGTGGTCAAGACCGGCGTCAGGGTCCACGGCGCGGTGGCCTACCGGTTCCCCTACGGCGCTCCCAACAAGACGCCGGCGGACACTCCCCGGCTCGTGACGGTGAACAACTCCGCCCTGAACCCTGGGGGGCGCGACTTCTCGGTCACGATTCGCTACCGCACGACGCACGACTTCGGCAACATCATGCAGAAGGGGCAACACGGCGCCAAGGGCGGCTACTGGAAGCTCGAAGCACCGCACGGCAAGCTCACCTGTCTGTTCCGGGGCCTGGTCAACGGCAAGCTCGTGGGCAAGACGGTCAACTCGGGCGTGGCACTCAATGATGGAAACTGGCACACCGTCACCTGCCTGCGCACCGCGACCAGGATCACCATGACCATCGACGGCACCAAGACCCGTCGCGCCTACGGCACGACCGGCACGATCAGCAACAGGGTGCCCATGACCATCGGTGGCAAGGTCAACTGCGACCAGGTCAAGATCACCTGCGACTTCTTCACAGGAGACATCGACCGGATCTCCGTCGACGCCGGCTGAACGGAGCCGCCGTGCCGGAGTCGCCCACGCCGTAGACAGCTGGCCGGCCGGGCTCCCCCGCAGGCGTATCCTTGGGCGCGGACCCCTGCCGATTCGTCGGACAGGGGCTTTCGTGCTGTCCATCGCCGTGAAGTCACAGGAGCGCCTTCCGCATGAGTCTCACCCCGCTGCTCGACGTCCTCGCGCAGGACCCGGATGTCCGCTCGACCCTGGAGGCGGCCGAGGCCGGCCTGCCCCTGGTCGACGTCGCCGTCGCCCCGGGCGCGCGCGGACCTCTGGTGGCGGCGCTGGCCGGCGCGCAGGACCACGTCAAGGGCCATCCCGTGCTGGCCGTCACTGCCACCGGCCGAGAGGCCGAGGACCTGATGAACTCGTTGCGGGCGTTCCTGCCGCCGGAGAGCGTGGTCGGTTTTCCGAGTTGGGAGACGCTGCCGCACGAGCGGCTCAGCCCGCGCAGCGACACGGTCGGCAAGCGGCTGGCCGTGCTGCGCCGGTTGGCGCACCCGGATGCCGAGGACACGACATACGGTGAAGTCGCGGTGGTGGTCGCCTCCGTGCGAGCGCTACTGCAGCCGATCGCCAAGGGGCTCGGCGATCTCGCCCCGGTGGCGCTGGTCAAGGGGCAGGAGGCGCCGCTGGAGGACGTGGTCGACGCGCTGGCCGCCGCGGCGTACATCCGCACCGACCTGGTCGAGCGGCGCGGCGAGTTCGCCGTGCGCGGAGGCATCCTCGACGTCTTCCCGCCCACCGAGGAGCACCCGATCCGGGTCGAGTTCTTCGGCGACGAGGTCGAGGAGGTGCGCTGGTTCAAGGTCGCCGACCAGCGCAGCCTCGAGGAGGCCGAGCACGGCCTGTGGGCGCCACCGTGCCGCGAGGTGCTGCTCACCGACGATGTGAAGGCGCGTGCCGCCGAGTTGGCCGAGCAGCTGCCCGGGGTCGCCGACATGCTGCACAAGGTCGCCGAGGGCATCGCCGTGGAGGGCATGGAGTCGCTCAGCCCGGTGTTGCTGGCCGACTCGGGCGGCATGGAGTCGCTGCTCGACGCCCTGCGCCCGGGCACCCAGGTGGTGCTGGTCGACCCCGAGCGGGTGCGCACCCGCGCCCACGACCTGGTCGCCACCAGTGAGGAGTTCCTCGACGCGAGCTGGGCCAACGCGGCCGCCGGCAACGCCGTGCCGGTCGACCTGCAGGGGGTGCTCGGCACCGCCAGCTTCTGGACCTTCACCGAGGTGCGCGAGCATGCACTGCAGACCGGTCGTCCATGGTGGTCGCTGACCTCGTTCGCCACCGACGCGGAGCTGGCCGAGTTCGTCGAGGACGAGCTCGAGGGAGAGCGGATCACCATCGGCACCACCGAGGTCGCCGCCTACCGCGGCGACACCGAGCGGGCGGTGGCCGACCTGCGTCAGTGGGCGCACGAGGGGTGGAAGACCCTCGTGGTCACCGACGGCCCGGGGCTGGCCAACCGGGTCGGCGAGGTGCTCACCGAGAACGACGTCCCGGTGCGCATCCAGCCCGGCGCCAAGGACCTCGGGGAAGGCATCGTCCACGTCACCAACGGGCTGCTCGGCCGCGGCTTCACCCTGCCGTCCAGCAGGCTCGTGGTCGTCACCGAGGACGACCTGACCGGCGGCACCACCCAGGGCGGCTCGACCAAGGACATGCGGCGTATGCCGTCCCGCCGCCGCAAGCAGGTCGATCCCCTCGCGCTGCGCAAGGGTGACTATGTCGTCCACGAGCAGCACGGCGTGGGGCGGTTCCTGGAGATGGTGCAGCGCACCGTGCAGGGGGCGACCCGCGAGTACCTGCTGATCGAATACGGATCCAGCAAGCGAGGGCAGCCTGGTGACCAGCTGTTCGTCCCCACCGACCAGCTCGACCAGGTGACGCGATACGTCGGTGGTGAGGCGCCCACCCTCAACAAGCTCGGCGGCTCCGACTGGGCGAAAACGAAGGGGCGGGCCCGCAAGCACGTCAAGCAGATCGCCGCCGAGCTGATCCGGCTCTACAGCGCCCGGATGGCCACGGAGGGTTACGCGTTCGGGCCCGACACCCCCTGGCAGCGCGAGCTCGAGGAGTCCTTCGCCTACATCGAGACGCCCGACCAGCTCGTCAGCATCGACGAGGTCAAGAACGACATGGAGAAGTCGGTCCCGATGGACCGGCTGATCTGCGGCGACGTCGGCTACGGGAAGACCGAGATCGCGGTGCGGGCCGCGTTCAAAGCGATCCAGGACGGCAAGCAGGTGGCCGTCCTCGTGCCGACCACGCTGCTCGTGCAGCAGCACCTGACGACCTTCTCCGAGCGCTACCAGCCCTACCCGGTTGTGGTGAAGGCACTCTCGCGGTTCCAGACGGACGCGGAGGCGGGGCGGGTGCTCGAGGGGATGGCCGACGGCACCGTTGACCTGGTCATCGGCACGCACAGCCTGCTGTCCAAGAATGTGCGGTTCAAGAACCTCGGCCTGGTCGTGGTCGACGAGGAGCAGCGCTTCGGTGTCGAGCACAAGGAGCAGCTCAAGACCCTGCGCACCAACGTCGACGTGCTGGCGATGTCGGCCACCCCGATCCCGCGCACGCTGGAGATGGCGGTGACCGGCATCCGCGAGATGTCCACGCTCGCCACCCCTCCGGAGGAGCGGCACCCGGTGCTCACGTTCGTCGGCGGCTACGAGGAGAAGCAGATCACCGCGGCGATCAAGCGCGAGCTGATGCGCGAGGGCCAGGTCTTCTTCGTGCACAACAAGGTGTCGTCGATCGACCGAGTTGCGGCACGGATTCGCGAGCTGGTGCCCGAGGCCCGGGTCGCGGTCGCGCACGGCAAGATGAGCGAGGCCCGGCTCGAGCAGGTCGTGCTCGACTTCTGGGAGCGGCGCTTCGACGTGCTGGTCTGCACCACCATCATCGAGACCGGCCTGGACATCTCCAACGCCAACACCCTCATCCTCGACCGGGCGGACACCTTTGGCCTCTCCCAGCTGCACCAGCTGCGCGGCCGGGTCGGCCGCGGCCGCGAGCGCGCCTACTCCTACTTCCTCTACCCGCCCGACAAGCCGCTCACCGAGACGGCGCACGACCGGCTCGCGACGATCGCCAGCCACACCGACCTCGGCTCCGGCATGCAGGTCGCGATGAAGGACCTGGAGATCCGCGGCGCCGGCAACCTGCTCGGCGGCGAGCAGTCCGGGCACATCGCCGGTGTGGGCTTCGACCTCTACGTCCGGCTCGTCGGCGAGGCCGTCGCGGACTTCCGTGGCGACGGTGACACGGCGCCGGCAGAGGTCAAGATCGAGCTCCCCGTGGACGCGCACCTGCCGCACGACTACGTGCCGGGTGAGCGGCTGCGGCTCGAGATGTACAAGAAGCTGGCCACCGTCGAGGACGAGGCCGGACTGGGCGAGATCGAGGACGAGCTGCAGGACCGCTACGGCAGCCCGCCCGAGCCGGTCCGCAACCTGCTCGAGGTCGCGCGGCTGCGCACCGTGGCCCGACAGGCGGGCATCGCCGACATCAGCGTGCAGGGGAACTTCATCAGGTTCGGCCCCCTGGAGCCGGCCGAGAGCCAGCAGCTGCGGCTGCAGCGGCTCTACCCCGGCTCGCTGGTCAAGTCGGCGCTGAAGACGGTGCTGGTGCCCAAGCCGATGACCGCCCGCGTTGGCGGCCGGCCGCTGCGCGACACGGAGGTGCTGCGCTGGGCCAGCCAGCTCATGCAGGCGGTGCTGCTCGGCGACGTTGCCCAGGCGGCCCGCGCCGCCACCTCTGCGTGAACCAGGGCCCGCCGACCTGACATGATGAACCCGAAGCCCGGTCAGCCGGCCCGTCCGGGACGAGGAGAGGAACCACCGTTGAAGCGTCTGACACCTTCGCACGCGCGTCGCGCCGCCGCACCCGCCGCGCTCGCGCTCACCGCGGCGCTGGCCCTGTCGGCCTGCAGCCACAGCGCGGACGACGCTGCGATCGTCAACGGATACGCCATCACCGTCGACCAGGCGCAGACGGTGGCTCGGGAGTACAACGAGCTGACCGGACAGAGCGGCGCCAACGGCGCCACGCCCGACAAGACGCTCGCGGTCTTCATCGAGGGGCACTTCGCGTTGCAGGAGCAGAGCAAGGCCGGTCAGGGGGTCTCGGCCGACGACGCACGTCGCATCATGAAGGACCAGATGCAGGTGAAAGACCCCTCCCCGACGCTCGTGAACTTCTACCGCAACGTCATCGCCGTCGAGGCGGCCCGACAGGACCCGGCGGCGACCAAGAAGGTCCAGGCCGCGATCGACAAGGCCGACATCACGATCAACCCGCGCTACGGCTCGTCCTTCGACGTGAAGCAGCGCACGGTGCTCGACCCCCAGCCTGACTGGATCAAGCCCTTCGAGGCCGCCAAGCCGCAGGCCGACAGCCAGTCCTCGCCGACGCCCACCAACTGACGGTGGCCGCACGGCTGACCGTGCTGCTGACCTCGCCGCGCGTTGCAGGAGGTCTGCTCAGCCACGGCGCCTGGACCGCTCTGGACGAGGCCGACGCCGTTCTGGTGCGCTCGGACGACGAGCCGCAGGTGGCGGCACTGCTCGACGCCGGTATGACGACCGCCGCTGTGGGCGCGCAGGCTCCCCAGGCCCTCGCACGCACCCTGGTCGAGCGCGCGCTCGACCAGGTCGTGGTGTGGGTGGGCTCGGCCGACGGCGACCCCGGCCTCACCGACGCCCTCGCTGGCGAGCTGACCCGGCACCCTGAGCCGCCCGAGGTCGAGATCCTGGTCGGTTCGTGGGACGTGCCCGGCGCCCGCCTGCTCGACCTGGTCGCGGTGATGGACCGGCTGCGCTCACCCGGCGGCTGCCCCTGGGACGCCGAGCAGACCCACGAGAGCCTGGTGCCCTACCTGCTGGAGGAAGCCCACGAGGCGGTCGAGGCCATCGAGTCCGGCGACCGTCAGCACATGGTCGAGGAGCTGGGCGACCTGCTGCTCCAGGTGGCCTTCCACGCGCGGGTGGGACAGGAAGACCCGGACGAACCCTTCGACGTCGACGACGTGGCGGCCGGCATCGTCGACAAGCTCGTGCGTCGCCACCCGCACGTCTTCGCGGACGTGGATGCGTCCACCCCCGCCGAGGTCGAGGCCAACTGGGAGACGATCAAGGCCGCCGAGAAGCCCTCCCGCAGCTCACCTTTCGAGGGCATCCCCGTAGGTATGCCGCCGCTCGCCCGGGCGGCGAAGGTCGCCGGCCGGCTCGAGCGGGCCGGCCGGCAGGACCTGCTCGACCAGGCAAGCGCCGACGAGGGTGACCTCGGCGCGCAGCTGCTGCGCCTCGTCATACGCGCTCGGGCCGAGGGCCGGGACCCCTCGGCAGCGCTCCGCGCCATCCTGCGCACCCTCGAGCGACAGGGCCGGGACGCTCGATAGTGTGCGTCCGCCGCGACCGGCGCGACGCCGCTCAGCCCGCGGCGCCACCCGGTGGCTCTTGAGACATGGACAGGTGCTCGCCATTCGGCGTTTGGCCCACACCACGGTCACCGTGCACGTGGGCTGAGTCGCTCACGAGGTCGGGCCGGGACACCCGTTAGGCTCGCTGGGTAACCCGGAACGGGACGTGTCGGACTGATCGCCCCCCAGCACAGCAGGAGTGTTCGTGGCCAGCATCGAGGCAATTGGCGCCCGCGAGATCCTCGACTCGCGTGGCAACCCCACCGTGGAGGTCGAGCTCGCGCTCGACGACGGGACCATCTCCCGCGCCGCGGTCCCCTCGGGCGCCTCGACGGGTGCCTTCGAGGCGGTCGAGCGTCGCGACGGCGACGCCGCGCGCTATGGCGGCAAGGGCGTCGAGCAGGCCGCCGAGGCCGTCATGGAGCAGATCGCGCCCAGGCTGCTCGGATTCGAGGCGAGCGAGCAGCGGCTCATCGACGCGGAGATGCTGGCGCTCGACGGCACGCCCAACAAGGCCACGCTCGGGGCCAACGCGATCCTCGGGGTCTCGCTCGCGGTGGCGCGTGCCGCGGCCGAGTCGGCCTCCCTGCCGCTCTTCCGCTACGTCGGAGGCCCCAACGCCCACGTGTTGCCGGTGCCGATGATGAACATCCTCAACGGTGGGTCGCATGCCGACTCCAACGTGGACATCCAGGAGTTCATGATCGCGCCGATCGGCGCCGGCTCGTTCAAGGAGGCGCTGCGCTGGGGCGCTGAGGTCTACCACGCCCTCAAGGCCGTGCTCAAGGAGCGAGGTCTGGCGACCGGCCTCGGCGACGAGGGGGGCTTCGCGCCGAACCTCGACAGCAACCGCGCGGCCCTCGACCTCATCGTCGAAGCCATCGGCAAGGCCGGCTACAAGCCCGGCACCGACATCGCGCTGGCGGTAGACGTCGCCGCCTCCGAGTTCTTCTCCGAAGGCAGCTACACGTTCGAGGGACAGCAGCGAACCGCCGCCGAGATGTCCACCTACTACGGCGAGCTCGTCACGTCATACCCCCTTGTCTCGCTCGAGGACCCGCTCGACGAAGACGACTGGGAGGGGTGGGCCACGATCACCGCCGAGCTCGGCGACAAGGTCCAGATCGTGGGCGACGACCTCTTCGTCACCAACCCCGAGCGGCTGCAGCGCGGCATCACCGAACACGTCGCCAACTCGCTGCTGGTCAAGGTCAACCAGATCGGGACGCTGACCGAGACTCTCGACGCGGTCGCCCTGGCGCAGCGCAGCGGCTACACCTGCATGATGAGCCACCGCTCCGGCGAGACCGAGGACACCACCATCGCCGACCTCGCCGTCGCCACCAACTGCGGGCAGATCAAGACCGGCGCGCCGGCGCGCTCCGAGCGGGTCGCGAAGTACAACCAGCTGCTCCGCATCGAGGAGGAGCTGGACGACGCCGCGGTGTATGCCGGTGCCGGCGCCTTCCCGCGCTTCCGGGCCCAGGGCTGAGGGGCAGCGGGAGCCCGATGGTCAAGAGCACCAGACCGGGGGGTCCGTCGCAGCGGTCGCGACGGACGGGCACCACGTCGCGCCCTCGACCGGGCGGGCGGTCCACGCCGTCCAGCCGGCCGACGAACCGCACGGCACACCGCGTCTCCCGCGGTGCGCCGGTCACGACGAAGCAGCGACCGCGTTCGCTGCGCCGCCTCGTCATCCTCGGTGTCCTCGTGACGTTCCTCGCCGTGATCCTGGCGCCGACCCTGCGCGCCTACATCCACCAGCGGGGCGAGATCTCGGCGCTCGAGCAGCAGATCGCACAGCAGAAGTCGACGGTCAAGACACTCAGCCAGGAGAAGCAGGACTGGCAGGACCCGCACTACGTGGAGCAGCAGGCACGCGAGCGGTTGAAGTTCGTCATGCCCGGTGACAAGCAGTACACGACGATCACCGGAGACAAACCAGCCGACGCCACCTCGCCCGAGTCGGGCATCGCGTCGGTGCCGGACGACGTGCGCGCCCATCGGCCCTGGTACGGCGAGATGTGGGAGTCAGTCGTCATCGCGGACTCGGGCGCGAAGGCACCGGCGTCGGAGTCGACGGTGGGCAAAAAGGCGGAGCCGCCCGCCGTGCGTGACACGAAGAGTGGCAAGTGACCGGTGGGCGTGCCTGACGAGAAGGAAGCCGGCGCGGTCGACGAAATCGACCTCGCAGCGGTCGAGGTGCAGCTCGGACGGCGGCCCCGAGGGGTCGCCGCGGTCGCACACCGGTGTCCGTGCGGGAGGCCCGATGTCCTGCAGACGGTGCCCCGGTTGCCCGACGGCACACCGTTTCCCACGACGTTCTACGCCACCTGCCCGCGGCTGACTGGAGCGATCAGCACCCTCGAGGCCAGTGGGTTGATGAAGCAGATGACCACGCGGCTCGCCGAGGACGAGGCACTCGCTGCGGCCTACCTCGCCGCCCACGACGACTACCTGCGGCGTCGGGCCGAGCTGGGCGACGTGGCCGAGATCGACGGCATCTCCGCCGGCGGCATGCCGAGCCGGGTCAAGTGCCTGCACGTTCTCGTCGCACACTCGTTGGTGGCGGGGCGCGGAGTCAACCCGCTCGGCGACGAGGCGTTGGAGGCGCTGGAGGACTGGTGGACCGCTGGGTCCTGCGTCCCAGAGGGAACCGATCCGGGCGTTGCGCCTGAGGCAACGACGCCGTGACCCGCGTCGGCGCGATCGACTGCGGCACCAACTCGATCCGGCTGCTCGTAGCTGATGTGGACGCCTCGAGAGGGACCGTGACCGACTTGCTGCGCCGGATGGAGATCGTCCGGCTCGGCCAGGGGGTGGACCGCACCGGCCGGATCGATCCGGAGGCGATGGCCCGGACCTTGGCGCAGGCCCGCGAATACGCCGCCCAGTGCCAGGAACTGGGGGCGGCCCAGGTTCGTTTCGTCGCGACCTCCGCGTCCCGCGACGCCAGCAACGCGGGCGAGTTCGTCGACGGCGTGAGGGAGGCGTTCGCGGCATTCGGTGCCTCGCCCGAGGTCGTCAGCGGAGAGGAGGAGGCTTCGTTGTCGTTCCGGGGAGCCACTGGAGAGCTGCGGGCGAACGGCATACCCAGTCCCTTCCTGGTGGTCGACCTGGGCGGCGGGTCGACCGAGTTCGTTCGGGGGGCCACCGATGTCGAGCGAGCCAGATCGGTGGACATCGGCTCGGTGCGAATGACCGAGCGGCATCTGCGCAGCGACCCGCCGACCGTGGCCGAGATCAACGCCGCCGTGGCGGACATTGACGCCGCCGTCGAGCAGGCTGCGCAGGTGGTCGACTTCCACGACGTCGCCACGCTGGTAGGCCTCGCGGGCTCGATCACCACCATCACCGCGCACGCGCTCCGCCTGCCCCGCTATGAGTCCGAATGCATCCATGGCACGAAGTTGCCGGTCGAGCGCATGGTCGCCGCCTGCACGGACCTGCTCGAGATGCCGCGAGCGGACCGAGCGGCCCTGCCCTACATGCACCCCGGCCGGGTCGACGTCATCGGCGCCGGGGCGCTCGTGTGGCGGCGGATCGTCGAACGGCTGCAGGCCGACGCCGGAGTCGGCCACACCATCACCTCCGAGCACGACATCCTGGACGGCATCGCCCTCTCGATCGCATGATTGGCTGCGGTCGCCCAGCGGGATCCCGCGCCTGACCGGGCCGGGCAGGGCAGGGCATCCGGGCCGATTTCGATCAATTTCGGCAACTCTAGAAAAAGTGACAACGCCCGCGACATTCCGCTCCTACCCTCGATCAATGACGGTCTCGGGTGAGACCGGAAGGAGCGGAGTCATGAAGCGCAAGATCCTCCCAGCCGCACTGCTAGCTCCCCTGCTCGTCGCGGGCCTCACCCAAGGCTCCGCCCAAGCCGCAGCGCAACTGTCTCCCGTGGCCACGTGGGAGATGAACGAAGCGGCCGGGGCCACCGTGATGGGGGATTCGAGTGGTAACGGTGTCACAGGAAGCATCGGCAGCGTCGTGGATACCGGGACCCTCGTCCAGGGCGCCGTGGCCTACCGGTTCCCGTATACCGCTCCCAACACGACCCCCGCCGACAGCCCACGTCTGGTAACGGTCGGAAGCTCCGCCCTGAATCCGGGAGATCGCGACTTCTCCATCACGATCCGGTATCGCACGACGCACGACTTCGGCAACATCATGCAGAAGGGGCAGCACGGTGCCAAGGGCGGCTACTGGAAGCTCGAGGCCCCGCACGGAAAGCTCACCTGCCTCTTCCGGGGGATGGTCGATGGAACGCTGGTGGGCAAGACGGTCAACTCGGGCGTCGCGCTCAACGACGGCCAGTGGCACACGGTGACCTGTCTGCGCACAGCGACCCAGATCACGATGACCATCGACGGGACCAAGACACGTCGAGCCAAGGGCGCAACCGGGACGATCAGCAACAACGTCGCCATGACCATCGGTGGCAAGACCAAGTGCGACCAGGTCAAGGTCACCTGCGACTTCTTCAGTGGCGACATCGATCGGGTTGCCGTCAGCGCCGGCTGAACCCGCCTCGGGCCCGCCCGGCTGGGCGGGCCCGAGGAACGAACCCACACAACGGCTTTCTTGGGTTTGGCTGCGAAACCCGGGCGGGGCGTGTGACCATTCGATCGTCACGTCTGACACGGGAGTTCACTATGAACAAGCGCCAGTTGGGGGCAGCCATCACCTTGGCTGTGGCCTTCTCCGGAACGTCCGTCCTGCCTGCCATGGCAGCAGACGACAGTCCCAGCACGACGACGCCACAGAGTTCGACGCCACCGGGTGCGGAAACTTCCCCGGTAACTGCAGAAGACAGTGCACTGCAGACGACGTCGACCACCACGACGGTTACTTCTGAGCCTGCGCCCGAGCCTGCACCTGCGCCGGAGCCGGCACCTGCGCCGGAGCCGGCACCTGCGCCGGAGCTGGCACCTGCGCCGGAGCTGGCACCTGCGCCCGAGCCCACTTCGCCGCCCACGACTGAGCCCACTTCGCCGCCCACGACTGAGCCCACTTCGCCGCCCACGACTGAGCCCACTTCGCCGCCCACGACTGAGCCCACTTCGCCGCCCACGACTGAGCCCACTTCGCCGCCCACGACTGAGCCCACTTCGCCGCCCACGACTGAGCCCACTTCGCCGCCCACCACCAAGCCGACGCCGAAACCTCAGCCGGCCAAGCTGAGTGTCGCGGGCCGCGCCTTCGTCAAGGACACCAACGGCAGTGGTCGGAGGGACGCGGGCGACACGGTCACCTTCCGCTACATCGTGACCAACAGCGGCAAGGGCACAGCCACCGGGCTCACGGTGACCGGCGGCCTGGGCGCCAAGACGTGCGGCCGGACCACTCTGCCTGCCATGAGCGCCGCGAACTGCCTCCTCACCCATGTGATCACCCAGGCGGACATGGACCGGGGCTCGATCACCGATCGCGCCATTGCCAAGGCGGTGGGCGAGGACAAGAAGAAGGTGAGCGCGTCCTCCGGCACAGTCTCAGTCGCGCTCAAGGGCTCGGCGAGGCTCACCGCCGTCCAAATGGTGACCCAGGTGACCGACCTCAACAGGGACGGCCACGCGGGCGAGGGCGACAAGATGCGCTACAGCCTGCGCATCACGAACACCGGGACGCTGACGGTCAGACGGATCAACGTCGTCGACGGAAAGTTGAACCAGCACGGCCTCAACCTCACCTGTCCGACCACGGCACTGACCCCGGGCGCCTCCGTGACCTGCACGGCTCCGCTCTACACCGTCAGCCGCTGGGAGGCCAAGCACAGCCCCCTGGCCAACCGGGCCTTCGCCCGAGGCACCACGGCAACTGGAGTCACGGTCGCGAGCAACGGCACCGTCACCTACCGCCTCACGGTGCCGCCGGTGAAGCGGGTCGTCAAGCACCGGAGCAACACTCCGGCCAAGACGCACACGTGGGTCAAGAAGACACACCAGAGCCTCAACAAGCGGCACCACGTGAAGCAGCACAAGGTGCGGCTCGTGGCGAAGATCAGGGCAGCACAGTGGCTCTCGGCCGTGACGGACAAGAACAAGAACGGTCGCTTCGACGCGGGAGACTCCGCCGTCTACAGCTTCAAGGTCGTCAATGCCGGCAACGTGACCGTGAGCGACCTCGCCATCGTGGACCGCAAACTGGCCCGCAAGAACCTCAAGATCACCTGCGACCAGACCACCCTGGTGCCCGGTGCGACCGCCGTCTGTCACGCGGAGCCCCTGGTCTTCACCAAATGGCAGGCGAAGCACAACAAGACGTTGGGCAAGAACTGGGCATACGCCACTGCCGTCGCATCGACCGGCAAGGCCATCCGCAGCAACTCCACCGTTACCGACCACGGCATCAAGGCCAAGGCCGACCCGGAGCCGAGCCTGCTCGCCTACACCGGGGTCGAGGCCGGAAGCGTGCTCTTGTCGGGCGTCTTCCTGATGGGTCTGGGAGCGTTCCTGAAGGTCGGCAGCCGCCGTCGCCGGACACGCCGCGCCTGAGGCCGACACGCGACGACGGGCCCCTGCCAGAGCGGCGGGGGCCCGTCCGCGACCTCGGTGCGGGAGGATGCGGGCGTGACCGACGAAGCGCTACCGCACCCGGTGACCGGAGCGCTCTTCCCCTCCCCGGTCCCGCCGGGCACGGGCTGGCCGGGCGATCCCGCCGATGCCGACACCCCCGTCGCGCGCACGACACGGCAGGCCGCACGGCTCGCGAACTCGTCCGCTACGAGGGAGGAGGTCGACGCGCGGTCGTCGGTATGCCGTGCCTGCCCGCGGCTGGTGCGCTGGCGCGAGCAGGTGGCCACCACCGGGAAGCGCGCCTCGTTCGCCGCCGAGCCCTACTGGGGGCGCCCCGGCCCGAGCTTCGGTGACCCCGACGCGGAGGTGCTGGTCATGGGACTGGCGCCAGCTGCGAACGGCGCGAACCGGACCGGCCGGATGTTCACCGGTGACAAGAGCGGCGACTGGCTCTTCGCCGCGCTGCACCGCGCCGGCTACGCCAACCAGGACCACGCCTGGGCCGCCGGAGACGGGTTGGTGCTCACCGGGATCCGGATCGTGGCGGCGGTGCGCTGCGCCCCGCCGGACAACAAGCCGACCACGACCGAGCGAGACACCTGCTCGGCGTGGCTCGACCGCGACCTCCAGCTCTGCGCGCCGAAACTGCGATCGATCCTCTGCCTCGGGTCCTTCGGCTGGGACGCCGTGCTCGCCAGTGCCCGCCGACTCGGTTGGTCCGTGCCCAGGCCGAAGCCCAAGTTCGGCCACGGCGCCGAGGCCGCGGTCGTGACCGACCAGGGACACGGCATACGGCTGCTCGGGACCTACCACCCCAGCCAGCACAACACCTTCACCGGGCGGCTGACCACCGACATGTTCGACGCCGTACTCGCGCGGCTGTGAGCCACGGCTCCGGGCCGCAGGTCGTGAGACGCCCCGGCGGGAGCCGCCGCCCACCGCTACGGTGGCGCGGTGACCGACCAGATCATCGCCGTGACCGTTGTGGGGGACGACCGTCCCGGCATCGTCGCCGACGTGACCTCCGCGCTCGCCGACCTGCACGGCAACCTCGAGGACTCCACCATGACGCTCCTGCGGGGGCACTTCGCCATGGTGGTGCTGGTGCGGACGGGCGCCGACGCGCCCGCCGTGGAGCAGGCGCTCGCGCACCTGACCGGGGACGGCTCACTCGTCATCAGCGCGCGGCGACTGTCGGAGCAGACCGCTGTCGCAGCCGGCGGCGAGGCTGACTTCGTCCTGCACGTGCACGGCGCCGACCGCACAGGCATCGTCGCTGCGATCACGCGGGTCGTGGCCGACCACGGCGTCAACATCGTCGACCTCGGCACCCGTCTCGGGGACGGGCTCTACGTGCTGGTGGCGCAGCTGTCGGTGCCGTCGAGCACCGAGCCGGACCGGCTCGCGGAGGCGCTGCGTTCCGTCGCGGCCGACCTCGGCGTCGAGGTCCGCCTCTCCCGGGTCGACGACGACCTGCTGTGACCTCGCCCATCCAGGAGTGGCAGATGCCGGACCTGCCGCCGGGCCGCGTCCGGACCGTGGCGCGGTCCCCCCAAGCGGTGCTCGCACAGGAGGGCGCCGAGGTCGACCCGGCCTCGCCCGAGACCGTCCAGCTGGCGGCCGACCTGCTCGCGACGCAGGCGGTCTCTCCCGGCTGCGTCGGCCTCGCCGCGCAGCAGATCGGCGTCGCGGCGCGGTTGTTCGGCGTTGACGTGACCGGGCACCGCAAGACCCGGACGTGTCACGGCGTCTTCGCCCTCGCCAACGCGTCGGTGCTGTCCGCGAGCCGCCGCCAACGCGGTCGCGAGGGTTGTATGTCGGTCCCGGACTTCACCGGCGACGTCACCCGCGCGACGAGGCTGGTCGTGCGCGGCCAGCTGCCGGTCACGGGGGAGTGGGTCGAGCTGCACACCGACGGGTTCGAGGCGATCGCGCTGCAGCACGAGATCGACCACACGGCGGGTCTGCTCTTCCTCGACCTCGTGCGCGGGGCGGCCGACATACATCCGCGGCGCACCTATCTGTAGCCGCATCAGTCTGGCGCGGCTGGGCGAACGTTCGTTCCGACGCTGGGTAGCCTGTGGGTGCCCCCGTAGCCCAACGGCAGAGGCAGGCGACTTAAAATCGCTCAAGTGCGGGTTCGAAACCCGTCGGGGGCACGTGATCACCGCTTCAGCCGGCTCTCCTGCGGCCAACGCGAGTTGGCTCGGACTCGTTGACGCGCCGTGACGTGGGTCACGGCAAACACAACAATGTGGACACTGCCGGGCCGGGCGGGAACTTTTGCGATGATGGGAACCTTTACCCTTGTGACAGGCCTCGCGCGAGTGGGGCACGAGCGCTGGAGGCAGTGAATGGCAAGCAACCCGGTCTTCAACAAGATCAATAGTCAGATCGACAAGGGCGAGTTCGCCGGTTTCCGCGCCCCCCGGCGCGGTTCCCAGCAGGTGTCCCCGCAGCAGGGCTACCCGGGGCAGGGACAGTCCTACGGACAGCCGCCGATGGGCGGCGCGCAGAGCCAGCAGATGTCGCCCGAGCAGCTGCAGGACCTCTACAACCAGCAGTCCGCCGACCGTGTCCAGATGGGTCGGCTGACCCTCGACGACGTCGTCATGAAGACGCTCGGCCTGTTCTCGATCGTCGTGGTCTTCGCTGCCGCCGGGTGGATCCTCACCGACAGCACGCCGGAGCTGGCGATGCCGGTCTTCATCGGCGGCATCGCGCTGACCCTGATCCTCGGCATCGTCATCGCGATGAAGAAGACGATCAGCGTGCCGTTGATCGTCACCTATGCCGTCGCGGAGGGCATCTTCGTCGGCGCGATCAGCAACTTCTACAACGACAACTTCAACGCGCCGGGGCAGAGCAACCTGGTCGCGACGGCTGTGATCGCCACGATGTGCGTCTTCGTGGGCATGTTCGCCGGATGGAAGTTCGGCATCATCCGCGTCACCGAGAAGTCGCGCCGCATCTTCGGCCTGGCGCTCATGGGCTACCTGCTGTTTGCCATCGTCAACGTCATCGCCTCCTTCATGGGCGTCGGCGACGGCTGGGGCTTCGGCGGCAGCGGGCTGCTCGGCATCGGCATCTCGATCTTCGCGGTCGGCCTGGCGTCCTACTCGCTGGCGATCGACTTCGACACGATCCAGCGCGCGGTCAACGCCGAGGTGCCGGAGAAGTACTCCTGGCTGCTCGCGCACGGCCTGATCGTCTCGCTGGTCTGGCTCTACCTCGAGATCCTGCGCCTGCTGGCCCGGATGCGCGACTGAGTGCAGCCGCACGCGTCCCCCGTCCCGAGGGACGTCGAGACCGAGCTTCGACGCGTGGTCGAACGGTGGCACCAGCTGCCGCTCGACCGCGCGTCGTCGCATGTGGGGGCGGTGCGGGCCCTCGCCCAGCGTCTCGCCGACGCCGCCACCCCTCCCGTTGTTGCTGGGGAACCGCGTCACCGACGACGCCCTTCCCCAGCAACGAGCGGGGAAGGGGTGGGACGGGGACTGCCCGACCTCGGGCCGGCTGTGCTCATGGACCAGCTGACCGTCACGGTGTATGACGCGTGCGCGGCGGGTCTCGCCGCTGGACTGGCCGAGGACCTGGCGAGGCTGCGCAGGGTACTGGCCTGACGGCATACCGGCTGGTTGCTGCGGCGACCTTCGGCTCGTCGACTGGCCGGACGCGCCGCAACGATCGGGAGCGGGGGCCGCGGGAGGCGTCAGGGGCGCAGGAGCCGGGGCCGGGTGAAGTCGCGGTTGTCGACCACGACGTCGGCGCGGGCGACGGGATCGACCTCGGCGAGGTAGATCAGCTCGGCGGCGTGATAGCGCTCGCGGTGGATCGCCTCGGCCTGGGCCCGGCCGGCGCGCTCGGTGTCACGCGTCGCGCCACGGCGCAGCGCCAGCTCCGGCTCCACGTCGAGCCAGATACGAAACTCCCAGCAGTCGTCGTACTCCGGCCGCAAGGCGAAGACCGAGTCGACGACGAGCACGGCATCGTCCGGCGCGCGCACCACGACGTCCTGGTGGTTCTCCTGGGTGAGCGGGTCGATGCTGCAGAGCACGACCGCGCCGGAACCCGACGGGCCGGCCGGCTCGAGCAGCAGCCGGCGGGTGGCGTCGAAGTCGTAGGCGTTGCGGTAGTAGCCCTCGCCCGACTCACGGTCGTAGAGGTGCCGCTCGCTCCAGGGGTTCTTGAAGTCGTCGAGGCTGGCCCGCAGCGTCGGGCGACCCGACCGGCGCAACGCCGCGGCGAGCTCGTGGCCGAAGCTGGTCTTGCCCGAGGCGGTGTAACCGTCGACCGCCACGCGCAGCCGGTGCTTGCCCAGCGCGTCGATGCGGGTCGCCACGTCGTCCAGGAGCGCCTGGCGCTGTGCCGAGCAGGTCGCCGGCAGCGGCTGGTGCCACGTCGACACCGACTCGAACGACGGCACTCTCATCCCCGGCTGGACAACGGTCAGCTGAGCCGCTCGTAGATGACCGCCATGCCCTGGCCTCCGCCGACGCACATCGTCTCAAGGCCGAACTGGCCGTCGCGCGACCGCAACCCGTTGAGCAGCGTCGTGGTGATGCGAGCGCCGGTCGATCCGAACGGGTGGCCGAGCGCGATCGCCCCGCCGTGCACGTTGAGCTTGTCGAAGTCCATCCCGAGGTCATCGGCCGAGGGCAGCACCTGGGCGGCGAACGCCTCGTTGATCTCGTAGAGGTCCATGTCGCCGATCGTCATGCCTGCGCGGGCCAGCGCCTGCCTGGACGCCTCGACCGGGCCGAGGCCCATGATCTCGGGGGAGAGGGCGCTGACGCCGGTGGAGACCACGCGGGCCAGCGGCGTGAGGCCGAGCTCGCGGGCCTTGGTGTCGCTCATCACGACGACAGCGGCGGCGCCGTCGTTGAGGGGACAGCAGTTGCCGGCGGTGATCGTGCCGTCCTCGCGGAAGACCGGCTGCAGGGTCGAGACCTTCTCCAGGGTGACGCCGGGGCGAGGGCCGTCGTCCTTGCTGACGACCGTGCCGTCGGGCAGCGTCACCGGCGCGATCTCGCGCTCGAAGAAGCCGTCGGCGATCGCCTTCTCGGCGCGGTTCTGGCTGGTGACGCCCCACTCGTCCTGGCGCTCGCGGGAGATCCCGCGCATCGTCGCGACGTTCTCCGCGGTCTGGCCCATCGCCAGGTAGACGTCGGGCACCAGGCCGTCCTCGCGCGGGTCGGTCCACGTGGTGTTGTCCTTCGCGATCTGCGCCATGCGGGCCTGCGCGTCGGCAAACCGCGGGTTCTGCCACTCAGCCTTGGAGCCGCCGGCGCCGGTGAAGTCCGCATAGCGCGACACGCACTCGACGCCCGCCGACACGAAGATGTCGCCCTCGCCGGCCTTGATCGCGTGGAACGCCATCCGACTCGTCTGCACCGAGGACGCGCAGAACCGGTTGACCGTGGAGCCGGGCAGGTGGTCGAGGCCGAGCAGGATGGCGACCACGCGCGCCATGTTGGAGCCGTGCTCGCCCCAGGGCTCGGCGCAGCCGAGGTAGAGGTCCTCGACGTCGTGCGGGTCGAGGTCCGGGATCTTGTCGAGCGCCGCCTGGATCACACCCACGGCGAGGTCGTCGGGGCGGACGTCCTTGAGCGACCCCTTGAACGCGCGTCCGATCGGGGTGCGGGCGGTCGAGACGATGACGGCTTCGGACACGATTCCTCCAGTACGCAGGATGCAGGGCCGGTGGCCACCACGGCGGCGAGGATGACCACACCGGCGCGGTGCACAGCTTCTCCCGTGAGTCTAGGTCCCGGCGCGCGGCGAAGCGCGCTCGGCGGCGACGAACCGATGTGACCCTGGCGACGTCGTATAGCGTGACGGCGCCGGCACGCACGGACGTCCAGGGGCCGGCGTGCGACGACGGTCGGCGACGACGAGAGCGAGGTGGGCGCCGTGACCTCGAAATGGGCCAAGGCGGCGCTGCTGGCCGCCGCCGTCGTCGTGGCGCTGGTGATCGGCACCCAGGGGCCCACCACCTCCCCGGGGGGCAGCGGCACGACCGCGCCCACGGCCACCACCCGGGCCACTTCGGGTCCGAGCTCGTCCCGCACGGGCAGCCCCGACCCCCGCGTCGCCCCTTCGGCCACCCGCTCGCCCCGCGTGACCGCCTCACCCCGGCCGGCGCCCGGCGCCACCTCGCAGACCACCGTCCCTGCGGCGTCGCCTCGCGCCAAGGCCGTCCTCGACCGGATGACCCTGCGCCAGCGGGTCGGCCAGCTCTTCATGGTCGGGACCCCGGCCACGGGCGAGACGGGGTCGATCGGTCACGCCATCACCGACCTGCATGTCGGCAACGTCATGATGACCGGCCGCAGCAGTCTGGGCGTCGACGCAACGGCGCGGCTCAGCAAGCAGTTGCAGTCGCTGACCACCCGGCGGGCCACGGCGGGGGCGCCGCTGCTGGTCTCGACCGACCAGGAAGGCGGCGCCGTCCAGGTCCTGCAGGGACCGGGCTTCTCCCGTATGCCGTCCGCCGTCACCCAGGGGGGCTGGTCGCCGTCCCAGCTGCGCTCGCAGGCCCGCGACTGGGGCGACCAGCTCGCCGCGGCGGGAATCACGGTCAACCTCGCGCCGGTGCTCGACACGGTGCCGAGCGGGACAGCGGACGCGAACCCGCCCATCGGTGCCTTCGGGCGCGAGTACGGCAGCGACCCCGCCGCCGTCACCGAGCACGGGCTCGCCTTCGCCGACGGTATGACCTCCGCCGGCGTGGTCCCCGTCGTCAAGCACTTCCCGGGGCTGGGTCGCGTCGACGCCAACACCGACACGAGCTCCGGGGTCACCGATCACGTGACGACGCGGCGGGATCCCTTGCTGCGACCGTTCGCCACGGCGATCGGGCAGGGCGTGCCGATGGTGATGATGTCGACCGCCGTCTACGCCCGGCTCGATCCCGAGCACCCGGCAGCGTTCTCGCGTCGGATCGTGACCGGCCTGCTGCGCGAACAGCTCGGCTTCGGCGGCGTGGTCATCAGCGACGACCTCGGTGCCGCCCGCCAGGTGGCCTCCTGGTCACCGGGGGAGCGGGCCACGCAGTTCATCGCGGCGGGCGGTGACCTGGTGCTGACCGTGGACGGGCCGTTCGTGGCCCAGATGGTGTCGGCCGTGGTGGACCGGGCGGAGTCTGATCCGGGCTTCCGGGCCACGGTGAATGCCTCGGCGCTGCGGGTGCTGCAGCTCAAGAACGACCGCGGGCTGCTCGGACGTTGATGACCGCCGAAACCCACGAGCGGCACAGTTCCCGACCAGCGGCACACGTAGAGGTGTGCCACTCGCCGGGAACTGTGCCACTCGTCCATGCCACTCGTGTCGACCAGTGGCGGGTCAGCCGTCGCGCTCGGCCATGTGCTTGATGCGCGACAGGCGCTGCTCCCAGACGCTGCCGATCCGTTCGAGGTCGCGTGCCACGTCACTGAGCCGGCCACCGACCGCGCGGTAGACCACCTCACGGCCCCGCTCCTGCGACTCCACCAGCCCGACGGCGCGCAGCACGTCCAGGTGCTTGACGATCGCCTGCCGGCTGACCGGGAGCTCGCGGGCGAGGGCCGACGCGGACGCCGGCCCCTCGCCCAGGCGTGCCAGGATGCGCCAGCGGGTGTCGTCCGCAAGGGCCGAGAACACCTTCGGAAGGCTCTCGATCACCGGGAGGCACTCTCCACGAAGGTCCTGGCGGCGGTGAGCTCGGTCTCCCAACCCGCCGTGTTCTCCTGCACGTGGTCGACCACGGCCGCGCGCTCCTTGCCCAGTCCGGTGAAGCCGCTCTCCACCACGGTCAGGGTCACGCCGCCGTCGCGCTCCGTGATCCAGAACTCGACGAGGGTGGACGGTGCCTCGCCGTCGCCGTCGCCGTCGCCGTCGCCGTCCGAAGTCTGCTCCAGCCAGCGGAAGGCGACATATGACGGGTGGTCGGTCGTCACGGTCCGCAGCCGGAAGATGCCGTACTTCGGATGGCTGACCACCGTCAGGTCACCGTCCTGGCGCACATCCGGGTCGGGGTCGACGGTTCCCTCGTTGATCCACCAGCCCGGACGGGAGACCAGCTCCCAGACGCGCTCTGCGGTCGCGTCGATCTCGATGTGTCGCTCGATCCGGTCCAGCTCGGTCGCTGCAGTGCTCAACGGTCGTCCTTTCGTTGCTCTTATGTGCAACTCCAGAGTTGCACATGAGAACTCAGAGTGCAACCCCTAGGTTGCATATTTCCGGCGCACGCTGGCTCGGAGGACGGGGTCGCCTAGCTGCGTTCCCCGGCCCGGTCAGCCAGGCCGGCCGCGCTGTCCTCGGCGGAGCCGGAGCGGGTATGGACCGAGTCCTGCTTCGCGGGCGTCGCGTCGTCCGGCTCGGGGATCTGGTCACGGTGCCGCCGCAGCAGCAACGCCCAGCGGCCCGCCCGGCTGCGCTTCTGCCCGCCGAGATCGGTGGCGCTCACCTCGGTGCCGGGATCGCGCACGGCGCGGACGGCGGCGTGCGACACCGGGCCGACACCCTCGCCGCGACGCCGGTCAGGCTGGCGCCCGGTGTCGACGCTCGTCAGTCCCAGGGCGGCGCAGACGCTCGGCAGCATGGCAGACGCCGCCCGCGCATACCCCGCGGGTGACGGGTGGAACCGGTCGATGCTGAACATCTCCTGCGGACGCTGGACGAAGTCCGGTCCGATCAGGTCACCGAGCGAGACGGTGCGACCGCCCGCCTCGACGACGGCGACGGTCTGGGCGGCGGCGAGGTCGCGGCTCCACCGGCGGGCGATCTGGCGCAGTGGCGGTGCGATCGGGCGCACGACGCCCAGGTCCGGGCAGGTTCCCACCACGATCTCCGCCCCGGCGGCGCGCAGCACGGTGACCGCCTCCGACAGGTGGCCGACGGCCAGCACCCGATCGAGCCGGTGGGTGACGTCGTTGGCGCCGATGAAGATCATGGCCACGTCGGGGTCGGGAAGGCGCTGCAGCCCGAGGACGACCTGGTCGTCGAGGTCGGGGGACTTGGCGCCGCTCACCGCGACGTTGACCAGGTCCACCGGGCGTCCCGTGAGGGCAGCCACGCCGCCCGCGATGATGGCGCCCATGGTCTGCTCCGGCCGCTGGCAGCCGACTCCCGCCGCCGAGCTGTCTCCGAGGACCAGCATCCGGAACGGCTCCCCGAGACCGGATCCGTAGCGCCCGTCGTCGTCGGGTGCGTCCGCGACCGGGTCGCCCACGGCGCGGCGGGCCAGCGTCGCCTCGGCCTTGAGCACGCCGTAACCCAGCAGGCCGACCGCTCCCGCACCCGCCGCTCCCAGACCGCCGCCGAACGCCGCGGTTGCGGCGATCTTGCGCGCCCGCCTGGCCCTACCCATGTCCTCGCCTCACGTCCTCGTGATCGTGCGCGTCCCCGACGCACATGGTCTTCCCTCACCGTATCCCGAGGGTGGGGTGTCCTGTCGCATGGATAAGGCAGCCCGGCGGCCGGACGGTGACCGGCGAGGAGAGGCCACGGCGCGAGCCCGTCATACGCGAGCATCGTGGTGATCTGAGACGATGACCAGCGTGAAGTATGCCGAGCACATCGCCGACCTCGTCGGCCACACGCCCCTGGTCAAGCTGCAGTCCGTGGTCAAGGACTTCGAGGGCAAGGACGTCGCCGCGACGGTCCTCGCCAAGGTGGAGTACCTCAACCCCGGCGGGTCGGTGAAGGACCGCATCGCCCTGAAGATGATCGAGGCCGCGGAGGAGTCCGGCGAGCTGAAGCCCGGCGGCACCATCGTCGAGCCCACGTCGGGCAACACGGGCGTCGGCCTGGCCCTCATCGCGCAGCGCAAGGGCTACCACTGCGTCTTCGTCTGCCCCGACAAGGTCAGCGAGGACAAGCGCGCGGTGCTCGAGGCGTATGGCGCGCGCGTGGTCGTCTGCCCCACCGCCGTCGCGCCCGACCACCCCGACTCCTACTACTCGGTCAGCGACCGGTTGGTCAGCGAGATCGACGGCGGGTGGAAGCCCGACCAGTACTCCAACCTCAACGGCCCTGCGTCGCACTACGAGACGACCGGCCCCGAGATCTGGGACGACACCGAGGGCAAGGTCACCCACTTCGTCGCCGGCATCGGCACCGGCGGCACGATCACCGGCACCGGCCGCTACCTGCGCGAGGTCTCGGCCGACCGTGCGGGTGGCCGCGTCCAGATCGTCGGCGCCGACCCCGAGGGCTCGGTCTACTCCGGTGGCACCGGCCGGCCCTACCTGGTCGAGGGCGTCGGCGAGGACTTCTGGCCGAGGGCCTACGACCCGAAGGTCGTCGACGTGATCATCGCGGTCAGCGACCACGACTCCTTCGACATGACGCGCCGGCTGGCCCGCGAGGAGGGACTGCTCGTCGGCGGCTCCTGCGGTATGGCGGTCGTCGCCGCCCTGCGCGCGGCTCGCGACCTGCCCGCGGATGCCGTGGTCGTGGTGATCCTGCCCGACAGCGGGCGCGGCTACATGTCGAAGATCTTCAGCGACGACTGGATGTCGTCCTACGGATTCGTTGACGCCCCCTCCGAGCGCACCGTCGGCGAGATCCTCCGCGGCAAGTCCGGCGACCTGCCGGACCTGGTCCACACCCACCCCAACGAGACCGTGCGCGACGCGATCGAGATCCTGCGCGAGTACGGCGTCTCGCAGATGCCGGTGGTCGGCGCCGAGCCGCCGGTCATGGCGGGCGAGGTGGCCGGAGCAGTCAGCGAACGCGACCTGTTGGCAGCCCTGTTCGCCGGTGCGGCCCACCTCGCCGACCCGGTCGAGAAGCACATGGGCAAGCCGCTGCCGCTCGTCGGTGCGGGAGAGCCGGTGGCGACGGCGCGGCATACGCTCGAGGAGTCGGACGCGGTGATGGTGATCGAGGGCGGCAAGCCGGTGGGCGTCCTGACCCGCGCCGACCTGCTCGGCTTCCTGGTGGAGTAGCGCTCAGCTGCCCGCCCCCGCGCGGGCAGTCAGCCGGCGTGGATCGAGCCGATGCGGATGTTGTTGCCGAACGGGTCGCGGATCGCGAAGTCCGTGCCGTAGGGCTGTTCCATCGGCTCCTGCGTGATGTCCGCACCGGCGGCCTCGATCTTCGCGAACGTGCCCTGCACGTCGTCGGTCGTGAAGGCCAGCCACCCGCCGCCGGCGCCCTTGGAAACCAACTCGCGCACCTGGGCCGCGGTGGCCTCGTCGTGGGCGGGCAGGCCCGGCCGCTCCAGCAGGATCTCCTTGCGGTCGCCTGGCACGCGCACCGTGAGCCAGCGCATCGGCCCGAAGTTCACGTCGGCAGAGACCTCGAGGCCGAGGACCTCGGTGTAGAACGTCAGCGCCTCGTCCTGGTCGAGCACGTAGATGGACGACAGGTTGTTGCGGGTCAGCATGGTCGGCTCCTGAGGTGTGAAGTGGTGAGTGGAACGCTACGCACCCGGCCTCCCCGATGCTTCTCCAAAAGTGCTCGATCCACCCGCGGAGTTGCTGGCGAATGGCGTCACCGAGCACGCCATCACCCAGCAGCTCCTGAGGCGGGTGGGATCTAGGCTTGCTGGAGTGAGCCGGGACCAGGAGGACACCAACCGCCGGCTGCTGCGCGCGCGGGACCGGATCGACCGGAAGTATGCCGAGCCGCTGGACGTCACGCAGCTCGCCGCCGTCGCCTACCTGACCCGTTCCCACTTCATCCGAGAGTTCAAGCGGGTCTTCGGCGAGACGCCCTACCGCTATCTCCAACGCCGACGTGTCGAACGCGCGATGTTCCTCCTGCGCCACACCGACCGAAGCGTGACCGACGTCTGCACCGCCGTCGGTTTCACCTGTCTCGGCACCTTCAGTCGCACCTTCAGCCAGATCGTCGGCCAGTCACCCTCGGTCTATCGTGCGGCCGTGGCGGAGGAGAACCGGGTCGCCCCGACCTCCTTCGCGATGCGGTGGTCCCGTCCGGTGGGCGGGCGGGAGAAGGAGGAACGGAACGGGTGACGTGGGCGAGGCGTCAAGTCCTCGAAAGTCGTTGCGCCCGTGTGGGCCCGCCGTGACATGCTCCTGGCATGGACGCATCGATGAGCATGGTGACCCTGGGCGTGCGGGATCTGGAGACCTCGCGAAGGTTCTACCTCGACGGACTCGGCTGGAGCCCCGCCATGGAGGTCGCCGGTGACGTCACCTTCATCCAGGTCGGGCCCGCGATGCTGCTGGGACTGTGGAGCCGCGCCAAGCTCTCCGACGAGGCGGGCGGGCTCTACCAGGGCGATGAGGCAGCGCCGATCTCATTGGCACACATGGTGGCCGACCCCGAGTCGGTGGCCCGCGTGCTGGACGATGCCACCCGTGCGGGTGGTGTGCTGATCGCGCCTTCGACCGAGCGTGAGTGGGGCGGCGTGACGGGATACTTCGCCGACCCGGACGGCTACCGGTGGGAGGTCGCCTACAACCCGTCCACCGACCCGGTGCTCGGCCCGATCCTCGGCCCGGGCGCAGCCGCCGCCCGTCAGCGCTAGGGCAGCGGCGGGATCGCAGGCGGCTTGAGGGCCGGCGTCCTGGCGAGGAGTCGTTGCACCTGCGCGATCGCCCGGTCGAGCTGGACGTCGCGGCCGGCGACGTGGTCCTGCGGGGCGACCGGCACCTCGATGTCGGGGTCGACGCCGTGGTTCTCGACGCCCCAGCCGAACCGCTGGAACCAGAACGAGTAGCGCGGCTGCGTCACCTTGGTGCCGTCCACCAGGGTGTAGCGCCCGTCGATACCGATGACGCCACCCCACGTGCGGGTCCCGATCACCGGGCCCAGCTCCAGCGCACGGATCGCGGCGGTGACGATGTCTCCGTCCGAGCCGGCGTGCATGTCGGTGACCGCGACCATCGGTCCGCGGCGCGCGTCCCCGGGGTAGGACATCGGTTCGTAGCCACGGACCGTGCTCCAGCCGATGATGCGACGCGCCAGCTTCTCGATGATCAGCTCGGAGATGTGCCCGCCCCGGTTGCCGCGCACGTCCACGATCAACGCGTCCCGCCCGACCTCGGTGCGCAGGTCACGGTGCAGCTGCGCCCAGCCACCCGAGACCATGTCCGGGATGTGCACGTAGCCCACCGCGCCATTGCTCCGGGCGTGGACGTAGTCCCGCCGCCCGTTGGCCCAGTCCTGGTAGCGCAGCGGGAACTCGTCGGCGGTCGGCACGACGACGGCCGCCCGCACCGCGCCTCCGTCGGCCGGCTGGATGGTGAGCTCCACCGGCTTGTTCGACGCGCCGAGCAGCAGCGATCCCGGGCTGCGGGTCGCCGAGGTCTCGCGACCGTCGACCGCCAGGATGACGTCGCCGGCCCGCACCGCGACACCGGGGGCGGCCAGCGGAGAGCGCGCCCGAGGTTCCGAGGACTCCCCGGGTATGACGCGCTGGACCCGCCAGGCTCCGCGCTCGTACGCCAGGTCCGCGCCGAGCAGCCCCTGCCGAGAGCCCTCTTCACCGGGCTCGGACGGCGGGGTGCAGTAGGCGTGCGACGAACCGAGCTCGCCCTGCAGCTCCCAGATGAGGTCGACCAGGTCGTCGTGGGTCGCGAGCCGCGGCAACAGCGCCGCGTAGCGGTCGCGAGCACCGTCCCAGTCGACACCGTTCATGTCGGCGCGCCAGAAGTGGTCGCGCATCAGCCGCCAGGCCTCGTGAAACATCTGCGTCCACTCGGCGGCGGGCTCCACTCGGACCCGCACCCGGTCAAGGTCGACCTCGACCCGCTCGGGAGCGTCGTCCTCGACCTTGCGAGTGGCCGGCAGCACACGCAGGGTGTCGCCGTCCGACACGACCAAGCGGGTGCCGTCGCCACTGACCTGTATGCCGTCCGCGGCCTCCGCGAGCGTCTGCACGGTCCCCGTGGTCAGGTCGAGGTGCTCGAGCGTGGCGCGGGGTTGGTCGTCGTCGACGTGGGGCAGGTCGGATCCGAGCTCGCCGTGCAGCGGCTCCTTGCGCCAGACCAACCCGCCGGCGACGGCGCGCAGGTCGCTGTAGCGGGCACCCTCCACCGGGGTGGGCACGATCCGTTGGTGCAAGCCCTCGCGGTCGACCGTGGTGGTCGGCGGCGTGGGCTGCGCCGCGCCGTCCTGGTCTCGCTTCTCGGAGTCGGGTCCGCCCTCGTCCGTGGGCTTCTCGAGTGGTCGCCCACCGACGAGCGGGGCGAACGGTGAGGGGGTGGTGGCCTCCAGCGGCACCAGGTGGGGCCGGCAACCACGGGGGAAGGACAGGTCGAAGACGACGGCGTCGTATACGGGGTCGAGGCTGCGCACCGACAGGAAGGCGAGGTGCTTGCCGTCGCGGGTGAAGGTCGGCTCGGTGTCGGTGAACCGCAGCGGTGTCACGTCGAACGCGGTCGCACGAGCGCGCCCGATCTCGACCATCCGGATCTGCCTGAGCGGTTCGGCGCCGGGCGCCGACCACGCCAGCCAGCGCGAGTCGGGGGAGAAGGCCAGTCCGGACAGGTCACCCTGGGTCGTGGTGTCCACCTGCTTCAGCCGGGCAGTCCGGCTGATCGGCTCCGTGGGGACCTCGACCACCAGGAGACGGCCGTCGTGCGTCGCGAGCGCGACCCGCTTTCCGTCGGGGGAGGCGGCCAGCTCGAGAACCCGTCCGGCCTTGCCCGGCCCGATCAGCCGCTCGGTGCTCGTCCCGTCGACCCTGCCGACCTCCACCGCGTCGTCGCCGTCGGCATCGGTCACCCAGGCGACTCGACCGGTGTCGCCGAGCACGGCCGGAAGTCGACGGCGGACGGTGGACGCGTCGGCCAGCGCCCGTGCCGGTCCGTCGCGGTGCGTCAGCCAGATGATCCGGCCCCTCGTCTCGATCGCCGATGCGCGTGCGGTTCGGTCGGTGCTGATGGTCTCCAGCTTGCCCGCAGTGGTTTCGACCACCTTCGGTGCCAAGCCGACTCGGGCGCCGCCGAGGCGGACGTCGATCCGGCGTGGCTCGGAGCCTGGCGCCAGCGAGTCGAGCAGGTAGAGCTCTCCACCGGACACATAGACGACCTGACGGCCGTCGCCGCTGGCGTGCCGCGCATACAGCTCGTGGTCCGTGTGTCGCTCCAGCGAGGCGACGCCGGGGTTGCGACGCTTGCCGAGGAGCGCGCTGTAGACCTGGCCGCGGCCGTCGTGGTCCGAGATGAAGCCGATGCGCGTCCTGCCGTCCTCGGTGGTCGTCCAGAGGGGGCTCACCAGGCTCGACTCGAGGCCGGAGAGGAGCCGGGTGAAGTCGCCGCTGCCGTCGCGGTCCAGCCACAGCTGGGCGGCGGTGCCACCGCGGTAGTGCTTCCACCACGCGGGCTCGACGGTGGTGGTCGTGGAGAGCAGGGCGCCGCCGGCCAGACCGTCGACCGGGTGGAGGGCGAGATCGTGGGCCCAGCCGAGGGGCAGACGCCGGCTCGGGCTGCCGTCGACCGGGACGGCGTGGGCGAATGAACGCGGCCGGTCGGCCTCTCCGGTGGTGCTGACGACGAGCACCTCGGTGTCGGAGAGCCATCCGCAGACCCTGGTGTGGTCCTGTCCCCAGTAGGTCAGCTGGGTGGAGGTGCCGCCGTCCGTCGGCGCGATGTAGACCTCGCTCGACTGGTTGCGCGCCGCGGTCCAGGCCACCAGTCGGCCGTCCGGTGAGAGGCGGGGCGACCGGGCGGGCACCTGGTCGGCGCTGACCCGGTAGGCCCTCCCTCCGTCCCGGCTGGTGACCCAGATGTCGTCCTCGGCCACAAAGGCCAGCTGCTCGCCGCGGACGTGGGGGAACCGGAGGTAGGAGTGCGCTGTCATTCTCGCGACCCTAACTGCCTCGGCCCGGCCTTGGAGCCGAACGGATCTCTCAGGCTCGGCGACGGTGCAGGGTGACAGGGGTGCGCAGGCGGGGGAGGAGGGCTCTCGCCCGGGAGGCCAACGTCCAGGTGGCCGTGAGAAGTCCACGGCGTTCCCCGGCCAAGCCCTCGTGCCGGATCAGCCCGGAGACCAGCGCCAGCACCACGAGGTTGGCCGGCAGGAAGGCGAGGGCGGCCCATCGGCTGCCCGCGAAGTTGAAGACGGCGACGACGAGCAGGTCGACGAGGACGACGGCCTTGAACCAGCGGCACGACGCGAGGCTGAGCCCTTCGACCGCGATCTGCGCGGCGCTGGCCGCGCGAACGGTCAGGCGCAACCGGCCGCGCGTCGGTCCCGTTCCCCCGAGGCCCGGTGACCGACGCGTGGTCGGTGCTGGTGCGCTGACGCTCACGTGTCGAGCCTCCCCGAAGCCGCGGGTGCTGCCCATCGGTGACGACCCGGAGCGAGACCCCACGCGACCCTGAGCCGGATCCGGGGTCGGGCCAGCTCAGTTCCTCCTGATCGGTGGGAGACCGCGGAGGTCTGCTGCCCGCGGGGAGGTGGGGCCTGCGCCTGACCCGTGGGGGAGACTGGCCCGGTGAAGGAGCAGAGGGCGAGGGTGCGGTGCGCGGTCCTGGACGACTACCAGGGGGTGGCGCTGTCCATGGCGGACTGGTCGTCGGTCCTCGACCAGGTCGAGGTGGACGTGCTGTCCGAACATCTCCGGGAGGACGAGCTCGTCGCGCGGATCGCCGGCTGCGCCATCCTCGTGGTGATGCGGGAACGGACTCCGCTGCCGGCCGGGTTGCTGGCGCGGCTACCCGAGCTGCGGCTCATCGTGACGACCGGCATGGCCAACGCGTCCATCGACACCAAGGAGGCCGCTTCTCGCGGGATCGTGGTCTCCGGCACGCCGAGCCGCTCGGAGCCACCGGCCGAGCTGACCTGGGCGCTCCTGCTCGGCCTGGCCCGGCAGGTGGCTCCAGAGAACGCAGCCTTCCACGAGGGCGGACCGTGGCAGAGCAGCGTCGGGCAGGACCTGTGCGGGCGCCGGCTAGGCCTCCTGGGCCTCGGCAAGATCGGCAGCCGGGTCGCAGCCGTCGGCCTTGCGTTCGGCATGGACGTGGTCGCCTGGAGCCCCAACCTCACCGCCGAGCGGTGCGCCGAGCGCGGCGTCGCGCTGGCTCCCTCGAAGCTGGAGCTGCTGCGCACGAGCGACTTCGTGTCGATCCACCTGCGGCTGGGTGAGCGCAGTCGCGGCCTCATCGGAGCGCAGGAGCTGGCGGCGATGAAGCCGACCGCCTACCTCGTCAACACCTCACGGGCCGGGACCATCGACCAGGACGATCTGCGGGAGGCCTTGCGGCACAACGTGATCGCCGGGGTGGGGCTCGACGTCTTCGAGGACGAGCCGGTGCCCCTCGAGGACGAGCTCCGGGGGCTGCCGAACGTGCTGGCCACACCACACCTCGGCTACGTGACCCGGCGCAACTACGGCGAGGCCTACTTCCCCCACGTCGTCGAGGACATCCGGGCCTTCCTCGACGGCGCGCCGGTGCGTCAGCTGGTCTGATCGACACCGCCACGGTGCAGCCAGGTCAGCAGGTCCGGCGGGGCAAGCTCCCTCGTCCGGGCCTGGTAGCGGTCGAGCTCGTCCGGGCTGAGCACCTCCCGTCCGGCCCCTGACCTGCCGCGGCGGAAGAAGGCACCGGGGTCCTTGAGCACGCCGGACCGGTCGGGGATGACGGCCGGTGCGACGGCCCGCATGCGCTCGAAGGTCGCTGCCTCCACGAGTTGCGGCCACTCGTCCACCGCCACCTCGATCCGGAGCAACGCTGCGATCCGGCGCATCTGGCCCTCCAGGTCCCGACTCAGGTCGTCGTAGTGCACAAGTGCGATGTTGGGCTGGTGCCGGCGCGACCACGCGTCGGACAGGTGCCACAGGACGCCGGGCAGGGAGTCCATCGAGTCCTGGGGGCACACGTCCCGCTCGATCCAGGCGAGCAACCAGTCGTGCAGCGGCGGCCGGGGAGCCGGCGGCCTCGCCGGCTCCTGCTGTCCGGTGAGCTCGCGGAGCCGTTCGCGGCTGATGTTGGAACCCTGGTGGTAGAGCGACACCGCCATGTCCAGCGGGTGCCGGGCCACCACGAGGTAGGTGGCGCGCGGGTCGAGCACGATCCCGTCCAACGGCGTGTGGGTCTTGATGAACCGGCGGTGCGACTGCCCCGCGAGCCTGGCAAACACCGACCGCTGTGGTTCGACCAGCCAGTCCAGCCACGGCGACAGGTCGCCCAACGGTGCAGGCAGCTGGGGCCTGCGGAACACCAGCAGCGCGCAGATCATCTGCATCCACGTCGTGCCGCTCTTGGACCGCGTGCTGATCACGATGTCGCCGTCCCGGAAGGGGAAGTGCAGCCACCGGGCACTGTCCTCGTCCGGCGAGCGGTAGCGGATCGGGGCGGTCACAGCGTCTCCGGCATGATCGTGGCCGCGAGCACGGCTCCCAGCTCGCGACAGGCCTGCAGCCCTGTCCTGTCCGGTCCTCCCATCACGATCACCGGGTCGGCGGCGGGCTCCCAACCGAGCGCCCCGGCAATGCTGGTGATCGCCCTGACCGCACCCTCGGTCCCCTCGTTGCCGTGCACGTACACGCCATACGGGCGCTTGGTCGTCGCTTGAAGGCAGGGGTAGTAGATCTGGTCGAAGAAGTGCTTCAGCGCCCCGGACATGTAGCCGATGTTGGCTGGTGTGCCGAGCAGGTAACCGTCGGCCTCCAGCACGTCCACGGCCGTGGCGGCGAGCGCTGGGCGGACGACGACGTCGACCCCCTCGATCTGCTCGTCGTGTGTTCCCGCGAGCGCAGCCTCGAGCATGGCCTGCATGCCGGGCGACGGGGTGTGGTGCACCACCAGTAGGCGATTGGCGGTGGCCGACGGGAGGGGTGAAGACATGGTCGAACACTATGGCGCGGGGCAACCCGAGTACCTCCGGCGGGGTATGTCGGGTTGCGCTCTGCAGTGGATGCCCGTGTCCGGCGAGCGGAGCAGGATGGGGCGCATGGACACGACGACAGCCCGTCCGTTTCGCTTCGGCGCCGTGGTCGGCACGCCGGACGACCTCGCCCGGTGGCCCACGATGGCCCAGGAGGTGGAGTCACTCGGCTACACGACGCTGTTGCTGCCGGACACACTCGGCACACCATCGCCGTTCGCGGGTCTCGCGGCGGCCGCGGTCGTCACCACCACACTGCGCGTCGGCAGCTGGGTGCTCGCCTCGCCGTATCGGACGGTCGGCGAGGTGGTGCGTGACGCCTCGACGCTGCAGGCCCTCTCCGGTGGCCGGTTCGAGCTCGGCATCGGCGCGGGCCGTCCCGGCGGAGAACGGGATGCGGAGGACCTGGGCATGGTGTGGGGTAGCCCCGGCGCGCGCGTCGATCGGGTCGAGCAGGTCATCACGGCGGTGCGAGAACAGGTGTCGCCGGTGCCCAGGATCGTGGTTGCGGGCTCGGGGCCGCGAATGATGCGGATCGCAGGCGCCGGCGCTGACACGCTGGCGATCGCGGTGTCTCCGGTGGCCGATGCCGAGGCGGTGCGCGACGTGGCGCACCGGGCGAGACAGGCTGCGGGCGACCGGACGGCGGAACTCGAGCTGAGCCTGCAGATCACCGGGTTCGGCGACCAGATTCCCGAGTGGATCTCGCAGCGGATGGGTATGACGGCCGCCGACCTCATCGCGGCGGGTGCCGCGGGCGTGCTGAGCAGGGACATGCCGAAGGCGGTTGCGTCCTTGCGTCACCTGCGCGAGGTGGCCGGTGTCAGCTACATCACTGTGCCGGGCGGATTTGCGCGGGCGTTGGCGCCGCTGGTCCAGGAGCTCACCGGCACCTGACCCCGCGCGTCGCGACGACGCCTGGAGTTGCTGGTGTTCCGCGTCACGGACGACGCGATTCGCCAGCAACTTCGCGGCGGCGACGGCGGGGTGGGGGTGGGGCTGGAGGGAGCGCTTGGCAGGATGGCGCGGTGGGATTCAGCCAAACCGAGCTCGAACGATTCCGCGGCCGGACCGTCCCCGACCTGGTCGGTCCCGGGCTGCGATTGCTCTTTGTCGGGATCAACCCCAGCCTGTGGACCGCCGCCACCGGCGCGCACTTCGCCCGTCCGGGCAACCGCTTCTACCCCGCGCTCTGGCGGGCGGGCATCACCGACCACCTGATCGACGCGTCGTTGGGCATGGCACCGCAGGACCGGACGCACCTGCTCTCGCGCGGCGTCGGCATCACCAACCTCGTGGCCCGGGCGACGGCGCGAGCCGACGAGCTGACCAGCGAGGAGCTGCGTGAGGGCGCGCGCCACCTGGTCGACTTCGTCGCCGAGCACGAGCCGGTCGTCGTCGCGGTGGCGGGGATCACGGCATACCGCAAGGCTTTTGCCGCACCACGAGCACGCATCGGACGGCAGCCGGAGCCCCTTGCGGGCGCGGCGGTCTGGGTGGTGCCCAACCCGAGTGGGCTCAATGCCCACGAGACCGCCGAGACCCTCGGGGATGCCTACCGGGCGCCGGCCGTCGAGGCCGGCGCCGTCCCTCCCGCTCGTTAGCTGCGGCGAGAGCGGGCGGCGGGCGGCGCACTTTCGTCGCAACTAGCGGGTGGCCTCCTCGAGCAGCTGCAGGATGTGCCGGTAGGGCTTGCCGGTCGCGCGGGTCATCCCGATCTCACAGGTCCGGTTGGACGAGGCGTATGCCGGGTGGCCGGCTCCAGGAGGCCCGTCACCACCGGGCGCCTCGGGACCGTCCATCACCGTGGCGTCAGGCTCGCCGGCCCGCGGTCGAGCCAGCTCGGCGGCCTCCGGGGCGGTGGCCGAGGCAGTCAGCTCGGGGTGGAGCAGGCCGCGGTCACCGGCGAAACCGCAACAACCCCAGTCGTTCGGGACGACGACCTTCGGTGAGATGAACCGAGCGACGAGCTCCATCGCCTGCGTGGTGCCCATCTCGGTCGAGGAGCACGTCGGATGCAGCACGATCGTCTCGATCGGAGAAGTCACCGTGAGGCGAGGCAGCAGTCGTTGCGCGGCGAAGACGACGGAGTCGACGACTTCGTAGCCCAGACCGTCCACGCCGTCGGCCAACATTCCCTGCAGCCCGTGGGTGCAGGACGAGGCGTCACAGACCACCGGCAGGCGACCGGAATCTGTCGCCGACCTCAAGGCAGGGACCACGCGCTCGCGCATCACCGCGTAGCCGTCCAGCTGACCCTTCGACTTCCACGGCGTGCCGCAGCACAGGCCGTCGATGCCGTCCGGCGTCCGCACCTGCACCCCGGCCCGGTGGCACAGCACCGCGAGCGCCTCGGCGGCCGAATCACACTCTGGTGGTTCGGGGCCGAACATCGTGCCGATGCAGGCCGCGAAGAGCACCGCCTCGGGTCGTGGCGGGTCGAGCCGTTGCCGCCGCCGCCCCGACGCCGGCAGCCGCTCGTCATACAGCGGAACGTCGTCGTCGCCCAGCACGGCCCGGGCGGCGCGGGTGAGTCCGGTCGGCACGGCAGCGGGCACTGCCTGCGCGAGGCTGAGCGCGCCGCCGCCGGCGACGGTCGCCACGCCCCAGCCGCGCGCAGCCGCTCGCCAGGCCGCGCTCCGCGCCGCGCTCGACTGCTCGTGGCGCAGCCTCCGCACCAGGTCGCCGGTGTTGATCTGCACCGGGCACGCGGTCTGGCACATGCCGTCGACCGCGCAGGTCTGCACCGCGTCGTAGTCATAGTCGCGCTCGAGGTCGGCCAGCAGCTCGTTGTCCCCGCGCAGCCGCGCCGCCTCCATCTCCCGCCGCAGCACGATTCGCTGCCGGGGGGTGGTCGTGAGCGCCCTACTGGGACAAACGGGTTCGCAGTACCCGCACTCCACGCAGCGGTCCACCTCTTCCTCGACGGTGGCGGTGAGCTTGAGGTCGTGCAGGTAGGAGCGGTCGTCGTCGGAGAGCACCGACCCGGGGTTGAGCAGGCCGCGCGGGTCGACCAGCCGTTTGAGCTCCCACATCACGGCATACAGCTCGTCGCCGTACTGCCGACGCACGAAAGGGGCCATGATCCGTCCGGTGCCGTGCTCGGCCTTGAGCGAACCACCCTCCCGGAGCACGAGGTCGACCATGTCGTGCGTGAACGCCTCGTAGCGCTCCAGCTGCGCCGGGTCATCGAAGCGCTCATTGAGCATGAAGTGCACGTTGCCGTCGCGGGCGTGCCCGAAGATCACCGACTCCTCGTAGTCGTGGGCATCGAAGAGGCGCGCCAGCTCGCGGCAGGTGACGCCGAGCCGCTCGACGGGGACGACGACGTCCTCGAGCAGGGCGTTGGTCCCGCTGGGCCGGGCGCCGGCGACCGCGCTGAACAGACCCTTGCGGATGCGCCAGAGCGCGCCGCGCTCGGCAGCGTCGGTGGTCAGCGACTGGGGAGCGGCGAGCGGCAGGTCGGACAGCATGGGTTCGGCGGTATGCCGTGTGTCCGCCAGTTCGTCCGCCGTGTGGCCCTGGAACTCCACGAGCACGGCGGCCTTCCCGCCCACCTCCAGGTTGCGGATGACGTCCGGACACTTCGGGTCACGAGCCGAGACCCGAAGGGAAGCGGCGTCGAGCAGCTCGGCCGTGACGGTGCCCGCCTCGATCAGTTGCGGCACCGAGGAGGTGGCGGTCTCCACGTCGTCGAAGACGAGCAGCCCGGTCGCCACGTGGGGCAGCACCTCGATGGTGCGAAACCTCGCCTCGGCGACGAACCCGAGCGTGCCCTCGCTGCCGATCATGAGGTGCACGAGGATGTCGAGCGGGTCCTCGTGGTCGAGGAAGGAGTTGAGGCCGTAGCCCATGGTGTTCTTCATCGAGAACTGGCGCCGAATCGTCGCCACCGAGTCCGGATCGCCCAGGATGCGGCGCCGGAGCCGCAGCAGGCCGTCGTGAAGCGCTGGCTCGGCCTCGGCAAGGTGTCGGGAGGCGCTCGGGTCGGCCGAGTCGATCACCGTGCCGGTCGGGAGCACCAGCACCATCGAGTCTAGAGTGCGGTAGGTGTTGAACTCCGTGCCGCAGTGCATCCCGGACGAGTTGTTGGCGACCACGCCACCCACGGTGCAGGCGATCTCACTGGCCGGGTCGGGTCCGAGCTTGCGCCGGTACCGCGCCAGGTGGGTGTTGACGCGGCCGATCGTGACGCCCGGTTGGACCGCCACCCGCCGCCCGTCGTCGAGGACCTGCAGGTCCTGGAACTGCTTCCGGGTGTCGACGAGCACGCTGTCGCTGAGTCCCTGGCCCGACAGGCTGGTCCCTCCGGAGCGGAACGTGAGCGGCAGCCCGGCCCGGTCGCAGGCCCGCAGCACACGGGCCACCTGGTCGGTGTCGCAGGGAGTCACCACGACCTGCGGCACCAAGAGGTAATGGGAGGCGTCGTGCGCGTGGCCCAGCCGGTCGATGGCGCGGCGGCTGACGGCGTCCGGGCCCAGGCTCTCGGCCAGGTGGTCCGCCAGCCTGGCGTGGGCGGCGTCGAGGGCTGCCATCACCGGCGGCGGGGTGGACGGTGCGGATCGCGTGGACACGCGGCCAGACTAGGCGAGCGGCGCCCCGAGCGGGGCCGTCGTGCCAGGAAGAGACGAAGCTGCAGCGGGTCAGCCGACGAGACGCAGGTGCTGTCCCGACGTGGTGACGGTGAGCCGCTGGCCCCAGGTCAGGGTGAGGGCGTCGTGCTCGATGCCGTCGCCGAAGCACACCAGCTGGTCGGACTCGGCGGTGAGCACGAGTGACTCGGTGTCGGCCAACGCCCCCTCGGTGAGTTCGGTGCCGGTCGTCGGCGACGGCCAGGCCTCCCGCACGAACCAGCAGAGCGCCGGGTCGGCGGCGCCGGGCAGCCCGAGCGTGCTGTGCCGCTCGAGCCAGGCAGAGCGCAACCAGCCGGTGCAGCCGGTGCCGGTGCCGATGAGCACCCCCGAGGACGACTGGCGTTCACCTGCCCCGCTCGGCAGCCGGAGCGAGTAGCGCGAGGACTGGTGCGACGCGTGCCCCACGTAGACCTCGTTGAGCGCCCGCAGGTTCTCACCCGAGTCGGTCGTCGCCTCGACCATGGTGCGCTCGGTGATCCGCTGCCCGGCGATCGCGGCCCGCAGCAGGGCCGAAGTGGCGTCGGCCGGGTGCGGCACGAGGACTCCGACGTTGCGGCCGGGCTCGGGGTTGACGCCGATGACCGGCTGCCCGCCCAGATACTTGGCGACGTTGGCCACCAGCCCGTCCTGGCCGACGACGACCACGATGTCCTCCGGGCCGAAGACGAACCGCGCCAGATCGGTCCGCTCGACCTCGGCCCGCCGCCAGTCCGCCGGCAGGCCTGCAGTGACCACGCGGCGGGCCTCCTGCTGCGACCGGTCCCGCTCGATCACCTCGCTGAGGCCACGCCCCCGCGTCTCAAGGAAGAACGCCGCCTGTTGGCGGGTGCCGTGTCGGGCGACCAGCTCGGCATACTCGGTGGTGCGGTGGACTACGACGGCGCGGGGTTGGAGCGTCATGACCGGTCCGCTCCGGTGGCCGGTCCCTGGCCGAGCCGGGCGAGGACCGGAGTGAGCAGGTCTGGGGTGACCGTCAGGCTGCCGATCTGCGGGAGGTTGTCGGCGAGGTCGCGCAGAGCCAGGGCCACCAGCGTGGCGTGGTCGACCTCGGCGTAGGCCGCGAGATTGGCCTGCTGGGCCTCGGCCTCCGCGGCGCCGACGAGTCGCGTTGTGGCTGCTGTCGCTTCGGCGGCGAGTCGGCGCTGGTCGGCGTCGGCCTGGGCCCCGATGCGGTCGGCGGCGGCCTTCTCGGTGGCCCGCTTGCGCTCGTTTTGTCCGCGCTGGGTGACCAGCTCCTCCTCGCGCCGGGCCAGCTCGATCTGGTTCTTCAGCTCGTTCTCGGCGATGGCCCGTTCCCGCTCGACGGCGAGCGCGCGTCGGGCGTAGGTCGCGCGGTCGGCCTCCTGCTGCACCTCCTCGCGGGTCCGGGTCTGCAGGGCTCTCTCCAGCTCGGCGTCCGCGCGGATCGCGACCACCCGCACGTCGGTGACGGCGAGGCCACGTTCGGCCAGCCGTCGGTCACCGGCGAGTGTGCCGGCCACCCGGTCCCGGACGGGGCGGATGCCGTGGGCGAGAGCCTCCGCCATCGGCATGCCGGCGATCAGCTCGAGGGCGGGTTGCTGGGCGAGCTCGGTGAGCAGATCACCCAGGGTCTCCAGGGGCGTCGCGTTCCACCGGCCGCTCTCGGGGGAGATGCTGAAGTCGATGCGCGTCGCGGCGAGCGCCGGGTCGACGACACGGTAGTTGACCGTCGCCTGGATGGTGACGTCCTGGAAGTCGCCGGTGCGCGCATGGAAGAGCAGCGACTGCTCACGGTCGTCCAGCGGGATCTCAGCGAGGGCGGCCGACTGCGGCCGGAACCAGAAGGCCAGCCCGGCCCCCGCGTGCGTCACCTCCCCGCTGTGCAGGTGGTGCACGTAGGTCGTGGGGTCGGTCCGCAGGTGGCGGAAGATCGGGTAGCGGCTGATGTCTGCCATGGTGCTTCTCCTTTGTCGTCATATTGACAGTAATGCCGATGCTGGCTAATCGTCAAGGTGACGTTTAAGATGCTCGTATGACGTCACGCCAGTTCTCCGTCACGGTCGACCTCGCGGTGCTCACCGTCGCCGACGACACCCTCAAGGTGCTCGTGGTCCGGCGAGGGGTGCCGCCGTTCAGGGGCCGATGGGCGCTGCCCGGTGGGTTCGTGCTGGCCCGGGAGGACCTTATGGACGCCGCGAGGCGCGAGCTCGTGGAGGAGACCGGTGTCCCGCTGCGCAGCGTGCACCTCGAGCAGCTCGGCAGCTACGGCTCACCGGGCCGTGATCCGCGCGGGCGGGTGGTGACCGTGGCGCACCTGGCGCTGCTGCCCGACCTGCCCGAACCTGTGGCCGGTTCAGACGCCGCTGGCGCGGAGTGGCGGCCGGTCGAGGACCTCCTGTCGGCAACGCGCCGGCTGGCGTTCGACCACGGCACGATCCTCGCCGACGCGGTCGAGCGTGCCCGGTCGAAGCTCGAGTACGCCCCGCTGGCAGCAGCGTTCTGCCCACCGGAGTTCACCATCGCCGAGCTGCGCCGGGTCTACGAGGTGGTGTGGGGGACCGAGCTGGATCCCCGCAACTTCCACCGCAAGGTGACCGGCACCCCCGGCTTCGTCGAGCCGACCGGCGAGTCCACCCGGCGTGGGGGAGGGCGCCCGGCTCGCCTCTACCGCGCCGGCGACGCGACCCTGCTCCACCCCGCCATGCTCCGCGCCCCCCATCCCGTCCGCTAGCTAGCTGCTGGGCCGGGGCGTCATCGGTGACGCCTTCTCCCAGCAGCTAGCGGGATGAGGGGAGGCGGAGACCCAGCGCCCCCGCGACCAGGAGCACGCCGGCGCCCATCCCGAACGCGGCGGCGTAGGAGCCCTGGTCCACGAGCCACCCGGCCAGCACCGGCCCGGTGACGGCGCCGAAGTCGCTGGCCATGTTGAAGACGGCGATGGTCTGCCCGGAGCGCTTGCCGGCGACGTCGCCGACCAGCGCGGCCGGCGCCGTGCCGAGGAACGCCGACCCCGCCCCGAACACCCCCATGGCGATGAGGGCGATCACCAGCGAGCTGGCGACCGCCAGCATGAGCATCCCGACGGCCGCCACCGTCGAGCCGAGCACGATGGCGGCGCGGCGACCGATCGTGTCGGTGAACCGGCCCGCGGGAAACATCAGCGCGGTCTGCACCAGCGCGGAGGAGACGAAAGCCGCCCCGACCCAGCCGACGTCGACCTGCAGATGGTGCACGAACAAGAGCGGCACGACGGTGCTGCGCAGTCCGAGCACCGCCAGCCCGACGGCCAGGTTGGTGACCAGAGCGGCTTGGTATTCGCGGGTGCCCAACAGATCGCGCAACGTCGCCTCGGGCGGGTGGTCCTCGTCCGCGGCGCGATCACGCCCGGCCGAAGGGTCGCTCGAGGCCACGGGGACTCGTTCGTCAGGCTGCTCACCGTCGTGCACCGGCGGCGGCTCGACGGCCGGGTCGCGCCCGCTGGCCGGGTCTGGCTCGAGCGGGAGGTCCGTTGCCTGGTCGATCCCCGCACGGGCGGTCGCGGGCTGCGGCCTGGAGACGAAGACCATGGCGACGACTCCTGCGAGGGCCAGCGTCCCGGCATACAGGAAGAACGGGGCCCGCAGCGAGATGCCGAGCACGGCACCACCGACCGCAGGACCGGCGATGCCGCCCACCAGGAAACCGCCGCGATAGACGCTCACGGCGCGGCCGCGCATCCGCTGCGACGCGACTCGCAGCACGAGACTCATGGCCGCCACACCGAAGACCGCCGAGCCGACGCCGCCGACGCCGCGCAGCGCGAGCAGCTGCGGGTAGTTCTCGGACAGCCCGGCCAGCAGGCTCGACAGTCCGACGACGGCCACGCCGATCATCAGGCTGGTGCGCTCACCGAGGGCGTCGACGACACGGCCGGCGAGCAGGCCGGAGAGCAACCGCATCAGGGCGAAGACCGAGACGACGGCGCCGGCGGCTGCGGCGTCGACGCCGAACTGGGTCGCGAACAGCGGGATCGCCGGCGCGACGACCCCGAAGCCGAGCGCGACGCAGAAGGCGACCCCCGACATCGCCACCACGTCACGGGGCAGGTCGGTGGGGAGTCGCACGGTCACCCATCCTGCCAGCGGCCGTCGTAGGCTTGTCGGGTGCACGGCTTCGAGTCCATCGTCGAGCGGCAGATCCGCGAGGCGCAGGAGCGGGGAGAGTTCGACAACCTGCCCGGCTCCGGCAAGCCGCTGCCCGATCTCCGCACCGACGACCCCGACTGGTGGGTCAAGCGATTGATCCAGCGCGAGCACCTCGACATCAGCGGCGCCATGCCGACCGTGCTGAGCCTGCGCAAGGAGGCCGAGACCTTTCCGCAGTCGCTGCTGGAGCTGCAGACCGAGCAGAGTGTGCGCGCGGTGCTCGAGGACTACAACTGGCGGGTGAAGCTCGACCGGCTCAGGCCGGCTGTGGGCAACCTCCCGCCGACCATCGCCCGCACGGTGGACGTGGACGACCTGGTCGGGCAGTGGCGCGGGCTGCGGGAGGAGCTGCACCAGCGGGCCTCTGCGGCGCGGGCTGAGGCCGAGGCGGCGCGGATCGCGCAGCAGGCGGAGGCCGCCGCGAGGAGGCGTCAGGCCTCGGTGTGGCGACGGCTGCTGCGACGCAGCTGACCCCTGCCACAGCCGCCGGCAAGGAGGGCTGCCCTGCTGGGGACCACGGCGTCGTCGTCAGCGGTGATCGGCGAGCCAGGCTGCGCCACGTCGCTTCGACGCACGAGCGAGCCAGGCGTCCTGCACGATCTCGACGATCTCCTCGCGGCTCACCCGGTGCAGCTCGCTGGCCCGGACCAGGACCGAGCGGTGTCCTTCGAAGTGGGGAGTGGTGAAGAACGGCGACTCCCGATCCTGCACCAAGGCCTCCTTGTCGGCGGGGGACTCGACCCAGAGCACGATGACGTCGTCGTAGCGTTCGCCGGTGCTGGGATCCACGGCGTCGGGGCGCGGATTGCGGAAGAAGACGAAGGACTTGCCACCGACCTGGTATGCCGCGTTGCCCAGCGGACCCTCGTCGACGGTGACGTGTGGCATCGCCGCCGCGGTGTCGTGGATGTCCTGCGCCGTTGCTCGGCGCTCGGCGTCCTGCACCGGCTCACAGTACCGCGGCTGCTGGCACCGACCAGGTCGGCACACTCCTGGAGGCTATGCCGGCACGCACTCCTGCGTCCGGGGCGCGGGCGCGGCGTTGATCGTCCTGTGTGCTGTGGCGGCCCTGACCATCCGGCGCGGAGTGCTCGAGGCCGAGTCGGCCCTTCCGTCTCGCGCGTCGAGGGAGTGTCGGCGTTGGTGCATCAGCAGATTGCGGGTGGTGGCCGTGACGACCTGGGACGAGCGTGACATGTTCACTCCCTCTGTTCGGGTGACCGAAGGCCTGCTGTGTCCAGCGGCGCCTGGCCGAGTGGGTGGGACTGTCAGCTGTAACGGAGGGAGCCTCCGATTAATTCCCGACGGGTGGGATTCTCCGTTCCACCGCCCACGACCCGTGGGCTTCACGGCACGGTCGCCGCAGGCCCCCGGCGCAGGGCGCTGCTCAGGGACGGCGCTGGCCGACTACCTCACGGCGCTGCTCGAGATCGTGGGCCGGTCGAGACCGGCCGGGGACACCGGTGGTCAGTCGGTGTGACGCAGGACCGACTCCTGGCTGGGGAGCTGGTCCTGGCGCACGATGCCGACCGGGCACGTCATGCCGTTGGGGCCGTGGTTGCAGTAACCGTTGGGGTTCTTGTGCAGGTACTGCTGGTGGTAGCCCTCGGCGTAGTAGAACGGCCCGGCGCCGGATTCGCCTGAGACCGGCCGGATCTCGGTGGTGATCTGGCTGTGGCCGTGCTCGTGCAGCACCTGCTGGAACGCGTCGCGCGTCGCGAGCGCCGCCTGCTCCTGCTCCGGCGTGGTCCAGTAGATCGCCGAGCGGTACTGCGTGCCGAGGTCGTTGCCCTGCTGATTCGGTGTGGTCGAGTCGTGGTTCTCCCAGAACGCCTTCAGGAGCTCCTCGGGAGTCACGGCACCCGGGTCGTAGGCGACCAGCACGGCCTCGGCGTGGCCGGTGCGCCCGGTGCACACCTCCTCATACGTCGGGTTGGGGGTGAAGCCACCCTGGTAGCCGGCGGCCGTCGTCACGACTCCGGGGATGCGCCAGAAGATCCGCTCGGTTCCCCAGAAGCACCCCATGGCGACGTAGAGCACCTGTGTCCCGTCGGGCCACGGCCCCTGCATCGGAGTGCCCAGCACCTCGTGGGTTGCCGGGACCCCGGGTAGCGGCTCGGCACGGCCGGCGAGGGCCTGCTCTCGCGTGACGGTCTTCGGGGTGCTGCGGAAGAGTGCCATGAGCTCAGGGTATGCCGGGTGGCTGCGGCCCCTTCGTGCTGGTCGCCGCTCCCTCACGGCAGGGCCACTCCTCGTCGCCCTGGCGCAGGGTCACGACCCCGTCGTCCGAGCGGCTCAGCCGGGCGTCGACGGCCTGGCAGAACAGCTCGGTGGCGGACGTGGCGAAGAACGTCAGCGGCGGCTGGTCGGCGATCGTGACGTGCAGCTCTTCGCCGCGGCGCTCGATCCCCATCCGTGCGCCGGAGGGCAGGGCGAAGCTCCCGACGAAGGGGTCGAGCCCGCTCCGCAGCGGCGGGTCGATCGGGTCGAGCACCAGATCAGGCCAGTCGTGCCGCGCCGCCAGGCCCCCGAGGAGGTCGACGATGAGGTTGACGCCGCACTCGTCGCTGTTGGTCATGATGGCGGCCCCGTCACCGGTGTCCCGGTGCACCAGGAGGTGGCAGTTGAAGCCCTCGTTGCCGCCCAGGTGGCCAAACCAGCTGCCCCGACCGTCGGCGTCGGCGCGCAGGAACAGGCCGAGTCCCATGGAATCCAGCCCGCCGATCCGGGTGGAGGCCTCCGACGTCGGGACCTGTCGGGTCAGCATCTGCGCCACCAGGTCGGGGCGGAGGACGGCGTCAGGCTCGCCCCCGTCCGCCGCCCGGACGCCCATGGCGAAGCGGAGCAGGTCGGCCGGCGTGGTCCACAGGCCGGCGGCGCACTGCTCGGGGTAGACGTGCCACTCGCCCGCCACGACCGACCCGTCGCCGTGGTGGCCGGACGCCGCCTGCTCGTGCAGCTCGGGTGGCAGCGGCTGGGCAAACGTGCTGTGCCGCATGCCGAGCGGGGAGAGCACCAGCCGGTCGAGCAGCTCGTCGACGGGCGCACCCGACGCCTCCTCGAGCATCAGCTGGAGCACCGTGATCCCGCCGCCCGAGTAGCGGAACTGCAAGCCGGGGACCAGGTCGGCGCGCACGCCGGGAGAGTTGGCCGGCGCGACCCCGGCCAGGACCTGCGCGATGGTGGGCAGGGCCGCGCCGTTGGGATAGCCGGGGAAGCCCGAGGTGGTCAGCCCGGCGCTGTGGCTGGCGATTCGGCGCAGCGTGACCCGCGGTCGCCAAGCGCCGTTGGCCGGCACCGACCACGACCGGAGCCGTTCGTTGACGTCGGCGTCGAGGTCGAGCTCGCCGTCCTGCACGAGGCGGAGCGCACCGAAGACGGTCACCGGCTTGCTGATCGAGCAGGCCTGGAAGCGCGTGGTCGGGACGACCTCGGCCGCTGGCCCGTCGGAGCCGGCCCGGCGGGTGCCGAAGCACCACTGGCCGGTGATCCGCCCGCCGGTGAGCAGCGCGACCGACGCGCCCGGCACGGCATACTCGCGCATCCGCTCCAGGACGTCGAAGCCGAACGGTTGCTCGCAGGTCATGAGCGGAGGGTAACTGCTCGGACGGCTGCTGCCACGGCTCGGCGAGGACTTGTCACACCCGGGTGGCCCGGCGCCGGCTCTCGTTGCCCAGCTCGTCGACGGCGGTGACCACGTAGGTGTAGCGCTCCCCGGGCGTCGCCGTCTGGTCGGTCCACCGGGTCCCGCCGGAGGGCGTGCCGGCCGCCACGGTCGCGACCAGGTGCCGCGCGTCGACGAAGTCGCAGTCCCGGGGCTCGCTGGACCCGTCGAACCGGTAGATCGCGAACGTGCTGGCGGGCCGCCCGAACGACCGCCATGACAGCGTGACCGGGTTGCCGTCTCCCACGGCGTGCAGGCTGACCACCGGCGCCGGGGCGCGCGAGTCGAGCCACGGCATGGTCGGCTGGAGCGCCGGGTGCTGGTAGTGCTGGGTGGTGACCAGCGAGGTGGCGCCGAGCAGGTCGGCCACCACGGACGACGCGTTGTAGAAGATGTCGCCGCTGACCTCGGGGTACTCCTGGTTCTTGGTCAGGTGGTTGGACATCTCCTGCGGGTCGTCGATCCACTCCGGAGACTGTGTGGAGGTGCCGATCTTGTAGGTCGCCTGGCCGATGTAGAGGCGCGTGTGCGAGCCGGACTCGCGGACCTGGCGGGCCCACCAGTCCACCAGCACGTCGTAGTCGGCGGGCGCGAATCCCTCCGCCCAGTAGATCTGCGGGCACAGGTAGTCGATCCACTCCTCGCGCAGCCAGCGGCGGGTGTCGGCGTACAGGTCGTCGTAGCACTCGGCGCCCGCTGTGGTGTCGGAACCGAGCGGGTCGGTCGCGATGTTGCGCCAGACGGCGAAGGGGCTGACGCCGAACTGCACGTGCGGCTTGGCCTCGTGGATCGCCGCGACCAGGCCCTTGACCAGCCGGTTGATGTTGTCGCGACGCCACTCGGCCTTGTCGTCGAAGTCGGCGCCGTAGGTGGCGTAGGTGTCGTCGTCGGGGAACTCCTGCGTCCCGACGGGGTAGGGGTAGAAGTAGTCGTCGAAGTGGACGCCGTCCAGGTCGTAGCGCGTGACCGCGTCCATGATGGCGGCGATGTTGAACTCGGTGACGGCGGGGATGCCGGGGTTGTAGTAGAGCTTGGGGCCGTAGGCCACGACCCAGTCCGGGTGCAGGCGAGCCGGGTGGTCCCGCACGAGGGCATCCAGGTCGGTGTCCATGCTGACGCGGTGCGGGTTGAACCAGCCGTGGATCCGCAGGTCGCGTGCGTGCGCCTCCTCGATCGCGAAGCCCAGCGGGTCGTAGCCGGGGTCCTTGCCCTGGGTGCCGGTGAGGTACTTCGACCACGGCTCGTGCTCCGAGGGCCAGAAGGCGTCGGCGGTCGGTCGCACCTGCAGGACGATGGTGTTGTAACCCCGCTCGACCGCGGTGTCGTAGAGGCTCACGAGCTCGCGCTTCTGCTCGTCGGCGCTGAGCCCGGGCTTGCTGGGCCAGTCGATGTTGACCACGGTGGCGATCCACATGCCGCGGAGCTGGTGCTTGGGTGTGGACGGGTCGGGTTCACAGGTCTGGTGGGGCGCGGTGGCAGCCAACGCGGCCGGCGCGTCCACGGTCGTGAGCGTGGCCAGGGCGGCGACTCCGGCGGCTCCGGTCAGAAAGTTACGGCGCTTGAGGTGATCCATGTCACTTTATTACCATCGTGGCCGCGCTCATGGGGGTTTGTGTGGTGCCGATCTGCCGCTCGGCCGCCTCGCGATACGTTCGGCACAGGCACCGGACGCCGCCGGACCGGCGGCCAGATCCCGAGGGAGGCCCCGCCGTGGCCGACGACCAACAGCCCAGCACGCCGGAGGCCGTGACTCGGCTCTACCTCACGCTGGGCCGGATCAACCGGGCCCTGCGCCGCGACGCCCGGGACGCGCCGGTGGGCCACGGTGCCCTCAGTGCGCTCGCCACGATGAGCATGGGCGAGCCGCTGCGGCTCGGGGTGCTCGCCGAGGCCGAGGGAGTCAGCGCCGCCTCGATGAGCCGCATCATCTCGGCCCTCGAGCGGATGGGACACGTGCGCCGGCAACCGGACCCGGAGGACGGCCGCGCCTTCCTGATCGAGCCGACGGAGAGCGGACGTGCCCTGGTCGAGGCCGGTCGCGCTGCCCGGATGCAGGCGCTCGGCGGCCGGATGGCTTCCCTGACCCCAGGCCAGCGTGCTTCGCTGCTCCAGGCCCTGCCCGCCCTCGAGGCGCTGGTGGACTGACAGCCGCCGAGCGGATCAGCGTCGCGGATCGTCGCGGGAAGCGGGGTACACGTCGCGTCCGCGCGCGTCCCGCTCCGGGCCACGCCAAGGACGACTACGCTACAACTGGACTGAACCGCGACGACGTCTCGTCCGTGTCACCTGCAGGAGGTGGTGCCCACGGACAGCCAGGTCGAGCTGATGCAGACGCTGCACGCCCAGCACGCGGCCGCGCTCTGGGGCTACAGCCTGCGCCTGACCGGGGGCGACCGGGCCCGCGCTGAGGACATCGTGCAGGAGACGCTGCTGCGTGCCTGGCGACATCCGCAGGTGCTCGACCAGTCGGAGCGCTCGGCGAGGGCGTGGCTGTGCACGGTCGCCCGCAACCTGGTCATCGACGAGTGGCGCTCGCGTCGTTCGCGGGTCGAGGTGCTCACCGGCGACCTGCCGGAGGGGCCGGACGGCAACGGCACCGGGGACGACGTCGACCGGCGGCTGCAGTCCTGGCTCGTGGCCGAGGCGCTGTCGCGGCTGTCCCTCGAGCACCGTGCGGTGCTCGTGGAGTGCTACTACCGCGGCAGGTCCGTGGCCGAGGCCGCCCGTGCCCTCGACATCCCGGAGGGCACGGTCAAGTCACGGTCGCACTATGCGCTGCGCGCCCTGCGCCTGGTGCTCGAGGAGATGGGAGAGGGTCCGTGAACCACGACGAGCTGCGTGAGTTTGACGCTGCGTACGTCCTCGGTGCGCTCTCGCCTGCCGAGCGGCGCGCCTTCGAGGAGCACCTCGCGACCTGCCGGGAGTGTGCACGAGCAGTGCGCCAGATCGCGGGTATGCCGGGCCTGCTCGCCTCCGTGCCCCGGGACCTGGCCGAGGGCGAGCTCGGCTGGCCTGGTCCGGTGCCCGAGACGTTGCTGCCCCGGCTGGTGCGCGAGGTCCGGCGGAGGCGCACTCGTCGCAGCTGGACGATCGGCGCGGCCGCAGCCGTCGCCGCGGGCGCGCTGACCCTCGGGGGAGTGGGCCTCGCCGGCGGGCTCGGCCAGGAGGGCGGCGGCGTCGGCACGGCGGAGGGACCCGCCGTGTCGTCGCCGGCCCCGTCGGGTGCCACGACCGCGCCCGGCGACGGCACCGGCACCCGGCCGGTGGCCATGCAGCAGCTGGGGCAGGACCGGCTGCACGCGACCGTCACCTTCACCCGGAAGGCCTGGGGGACGAGCGTCGACCTCACCTGCGCCTACGAGTCGGGCCGCGGCTACACCGCGGGCGCCCCACCGGCATACGAGCTGGTGGTCCAGCAGGCCGACGGGACGACCCAGCAGGTGGCGACGTGGCGGGCGGTGCCGGGCCGGGCGATGAGCCTGCAGGGTGCGAGCTCGTGGAACCGTGCGGACATCGCCACGGTCGAGGTGCGCACGGCGACGGGCCGCCCGGTGCTACGGCTGGCGAGCTGAGCGCTCGCGCCAGAGCGCAACGGTGCCGGCGACGAGGGCGAGCAGCTCGGAGAGCCAGCCGAGCACCTGGTCGGTGCCGGTCCAGGTCTCGTGCACGCTGAACAGGCCCACCGTCGCGGCCAGCGTGAACGCGATGAGCGTGGAGGCGCCGAATCCGATCGCCCCGAGGAGCGGCAGCCAGTGCCGCCACACCAGGACGGCGACGGCGATCACGAGGCCGCCGACGGCATTCAGCAGGAAGAGCGGGCCGATCACGCTGATCGAGTCGTACCCCCGGAACCACAGCCACAGGTGGACGCCGGCCGACACCAGCACCCCGAGAGCTGCCGCGGCGCGCCATGCCAGCGTGCCGCCCCTGGTCAGGTCCATCGTGCGGGCTCCTCGTTCGCTGGTGGTCATCGTCGTCTCCTTGGCTGGACGTGTGCTGTGAGTCGTCCGGCGGATGCACGGCACGTCTCTGTGGACGACACGAGCCACGGTGCCGGTCGGTTCAAGGTCGGATCGGCGGTCCGCCGGACGCGCGGCCACTCTGGCCGATTCCGGCGAAGGGCGTTGAACCTCCCTGCGACCGGCGCCGTGTCCATCGGCATGCGACCCGACACGCGACCCGACACGCGACCCCCGGAGCGGCACACCCCATCGATCAACCGTCGCCAGGTGCTGGCCGGCACCGCGACGCTGGCGGCCGGCCTGGTGGTCACGGCCGGATGCAGCTCGGGGTCGTCCAGCGGCGCGGCCGAGGGCACCGGCGGTGCGCGGCCCGGGAGCAGTGCGCCGGACTCCTCCGGTCCCCGCGCCCAGTCCGGGGGTTCCGGGGCTGACCTGGTGGCCCTCTCGGCCGTTCCCGTCGGCGGCGGCGTCTCGGCGCAGGACGCCGCCGGCAGGCCGTTGGTCGTGGCGCAGCCGAAGGAGGGCACCATCGTGGCGTTCTCGGCGATCTGCACCCACATGGGATGCACCGTCGCGCCCCAGGGCGGCGAGTTCAAGTGCCCCTGCCACGGCTCGGTCTACGCCCTCGCCACCGGCGACAACGTGAGCGGGCCGGCGCCCCGGCCGCTCGCCAAGGTGGCGGTCAAGGTCGTCAAGGACAAGGTCGTCGAGGCCTGAAGTCGGTCCGACAGGTGGGAGCCGGAGGCAGGGCAGATCGGCGCGGTGAGATGCTGCGCCCATGCCCCGCCGCCTGATCCAGCTGTATGCCGGGCTGGTCGCCTTCGCGTTCGGCGAGGCTCTCATCGTGCGCGCCAACCTCGGCGTCATGTCCTGGGACGTCTTGCACCAGGGCCTCGTGCGTCAGATCGGCCTGAGCATCGGGGTGTGGTCGATCATCGTCGGTGCCGTCGTGCTGCTGCTGTGGATCCCCTTGCGCGAGAGGCCCGGCCTCGGGACCGTGAGCAACGTCCTCGTGATCGGGGCGTGCCTCGACGTCTTCCTCAGTTGGCTCCCTCAGGTCGACGCCATGGCCAGCCGGATCGGCCTGCTGCTGGCCGGGATCGTGATCAACGGCGTGGCCAGCTCGGCCTACATCGGCGCGAGCTTCGGCCCGGGCCCACGAGACGGCCTGATGACCGGCTTGGTGCGCCGGACCGGCCGCTCGGTGCGACTGGTCCGCACCTCGATCGAGGTCAGCGTGGTCATCATCGGCTGGATCCTCGGCGGCAACCTCGGGGTCGGGACGGTGCTGTTCGCCCTGTCGATCGGGCCGATCATCCACGTCTCCCTGCCGGCGCTCACGATTCCCCGGGTGCGGCCCGCGAGCGGCCCCGACCCCGCCATCTGACGCACACCGCCGCCGGTCCCGACCTGACCGAGACCGCCCCTGGATCGCGCGCGATTCCTCGCGTCGTCCGCGGCTTGGGCTGGGGGTGGGGGTGGCGTGACGGGCTGTGCGACCGGGCGCGAGCTCACACGGTTAGCCTTGGGGCATGACCGACCACGACGCCCGACCCAGCGGTTTCTCGACCCGCGCCATCCACGCCGGACAGGAGCCCGACCCGCGCACCGGCGCGGTCGTGCCCGCCATCTACCAGGTCTCGACCTACAAGCAGGACGGCGTCGGCGGGCTGCGGGAGGGCTACGAGTACTCCCGCTCGGCGAACCCGACCCGCACCGCGCTCGAGGAGTGCCTCGCCGCGCTCGAGGAGGGTGGCCGCGGCTTCGCGTTCGCGTCCGGCCTGGCCGGTCAGGACACGGTGATCCGGGCGCTGCTGCGGCCGGGCGACCACGTCGTCGTGCCGACCGACGCCTATGGCGGCACCTACCGGCTGATCAACAAGGTCGCCCAGCCGTGGGGCATCGAACACACCGCTGCCGCGATCGCCGACGTCGACGCCGTGCGCCAGGCGATCCGGCCCGGGCAGACCAAGGTCGTCTGGGTCGAGACCCCCACCAACCCGCTGCTGGGCATCGCCGACATCCGCGCCGTCGCCGACGTGGCGCACGAGGCCGGCGCGCTGCTCGCGGTCGACAACACCTTCGCGACGCCCTACCTCCAGCAGCCGCTCGCCCTGGGTGCCGACGTGGTCATGCACTCCACGACGAAATACTGCGGCGGACACAGCGACGTCGTCGGTGGCGCAGTCGTCACGGCCCGGCAGATCGACGTCGCGGGCTTCGAGGACGCGGCCGATCGCATTGCGTTCCACCAGAACTCGATGGGTGCCGTCGCGGGCCCGTTCGACGCGTGGCTGGTGTTGCGCGGCCTCAAGACGCTCGGCCTGCGCATGGACAGGCACTGCGACAACGCCGAGAAGGTCGTCGCCTTCCTCCAGGACCACCCGGCCGTGAGCGCCGTGCACTACCCCGGGCTCGCGACGCACCCCGGCCACGACGTCGCCACCAAGCAGATGCTCCGGTATGGCGGGATGGTCAGCTTCCAGGTCAAGGCGGGCGAGCAGGCGGCCGTCGACCTCTGCGCCAGGACCACGGTGTTCACCCTGGGGGAGTCGCTGGGCGGCGTCGAGTCGCTGATCGAGCACCCGGGACGGATGACGCACGCCAGCGTGGCCGGCACCGAGCTCGAGGTGCCCGCCGACCTGGTCCGTCTCTCGGTCGGCATCGAGGACGCCGACGACCTGGTCGCCGACCTCGAGCGGGCGCTGCCCCGGGCCTGACCGCTCCCCTCACCCACCAGGTCCGTCGTCGGCGACCGTGCGAGTCGTCGTGCCACCAGGGGCCATGACACCATGCCGGTCATGACGCTGGTGACGAGTGCCGTGGCTGCCGACTCGGCTGCGGCTGCCGGTCAGGCCACCGCCAACATGCTGGTCCTGCTCATTGCCGCGGTGCTCCTCGTCCTCGGCATCCGCCGGTGGAAGCGGCACCAGCGCGGCGTGCGTGAGCGGACCGACCCGGCGGCGCTGCCCGCGAAGGGCCCGAGCATCGCCATGATGGCGGTCGGGGGGCTGCTGCTGGTCGCGCTGCTGGGCACCCTCGCCCAGACGGCCGGCGGGGGCGGCTGACCTCCGGCCGGTGAGTCGCACAGTTGCCGGCGAACGGCACACCCCTGCCTGTGCCGCTCGCCGTCAGGCGTGCGCCTCGTCGGGCCCGTCCGGCGCGACGGCGCCCGAGCACGTCGATACGCTGCCGTCATGGCCTCCACGACGCTGCCCGTTTCCCTCGACGACGTCCTCGCCGCGCGCGAGCTGCTCAGCGGGACGGTCGAGGCCACCCCGCTGGAGTTCAGTCGCGCGCTGAGCAGTCGGACCGGGGTCGACACGTGGCTCAAGTGCGAGAACCTCCAGCGCGCGGGCTCGTTCAAGATCCGTGGCGCCTACACCCGGATGAGCCGGCTCTCCGACGAGGAGAAGGAGCGCGGTGTGGTCTGCGCCAGCGCCGGCAACCACGCGCAGGGCGTCGCGCTCGCCGCCCAGCTGCTCGACATCCGGGCCACCGTCTTCATGCCCCTGGGCGCGCCGATCCCCAAGCTTCTCGCGACCCGCGGCTACGGGGCGACCGTGGAGCAGCTGGGCGAGACCATCGACGACTGCCTGGTGCGCGCCAAGGAGTTCGAGCAGGAGACCGGCGCGGTCCTGATCCACCCCTTCGACCACCAGGACATCGTCGCCGGGGCAGGCACCTGCGGACTGGAGATCCTCGAGCAGTGCCCGGACGTCAAGACCATCGTGGTCAGCACCGGGGGAGGCGGCCTGCTCGCCGGGATCGCCACCGCGGTCAAGAACCAGCGCCCCGACGTGCGCGTGGTGGGGGTGCAGGCCGAGAAGGCCGCGGCCTACCCGCTCTCGCTGCGGGCCGGTCACCCGGTGCCCTTCGGCAAGATGAGCACGATGGCCGACGGCATCGCCGTGGGGTGTCCCGGCGAGGTGCCCTACGCGATCGTCTCCGAGCTGGTCGACCAGATCGAGACCGTGAGCGAGGAGACCCTGTCCCGCTCGCTGCTGTTCCTGCTCGAACGCGCCAAGCTGGTCTCCGAGCCTGCCGGTGGGGCGGCCGTCGCGCGCCTGCTCGAGGCCGGAGAGGGCGCGTATGACGGGCCGATCGTCGCCGTGCTGTCGGGCGGCAACATCGACCCGCTCCTTCTGCTGCGGATCATCCGGCACGGGCTGTCCGCTGCCGGGCGCTACCTGCAGTTTCGGGTGCGGGTGCCGGACAGCCCGGGATCACTGGCAGGCCTGCTCGAGACGCTCGCGGGCGCCGACGCCAACGTGCTGGAGGTCGAGCACGTGCGCACCGGGACGTCGTTGCGGGTCGACGAGGTCGAGATCGGGCTGCAGGTCGAGACCAAGGGCGCGCCGCACAAGGAGGCGGTGGTCGCGGCGATGCGCGAGCGGGGCTACGAGCCGATCTTCGACTGACCGCAGGTGAGCCGGGGTCGCCAGGTGGCCTCACGGCATACCGTTTCGCGCCGCAGGCGCCTTCGCCGCACCGATCACTGTTGCCGTTCGCCGCGGCGCGTGACCCGAACGTCGCGAAGATCCGCACGAGGGGGCGATGAGTCCCGGGCGACGCGCCGGTCTGACCCCACATGGACGAAACCCCCTGCCCGCAACAAACCAGTCGCCGCATGTCTGGGCCGGATGACAGGCTCGACCCATGACGTATGCCGTGGTCGCCGAAGGACTGGTCAAGCACTACGGAACGGTGCGAGCCCTCGACCAGCTCGACCTGGCCGTGCCCGAGGGCACCGTGCTCGGGGTCCTCGGACCCAACGGTGCCGGCAAGACGACCGCGGTGCGGGTGCTGACCACGCTGCTGCGCCCTGACGCCGGGCGGGCCGAGGTGGCCGGTATCGACGTCCTGGCCGACCCCGCCAGGGCCCGCGACAGCCTCGGCGTCTCGGGCCAGTACGCCGCCGTCGACGAGCACCTCACCGGCTTCGAGAACCTCGACATGATCGGCCGGCTCTACCACCTCGGCCGTCGTGCGTCACGAGCGCGGGCGCGGGAGCTGCTGGAGCAGTTCGACCTGAGCGACGCCGGCGACCGGCCCTCGAAGACCTACTCGGGCGGCATGCGGCGCAGGCTCGACCTCGCCGGAGCGCTCGTCGCGCGGCCGCCGGTGCTCTTCCTCGACGAGCCCACCACCGGGCTCGACCCGCGCAGTCGCGGCGACATGTGGGACGTGATCACCACCCTGGTCGAGGGCGGCACCTCGCTGCTGCTCACGACGCAGTACCTCGAGGAGGCCGACCGCCTCGCTGACAACATCATCGTGGTCGACCACGGCAAGGTGATCGCCGAGGGCACCGCGGACCAGCTCAAGGCGCAGGTCGGTGGTGAGCGTCTCGAGGTGGTCATCGCCGACCAGGCTCGACTCGTCGAGGCCCGCGTCCTGCTCGAGGACAGCCGTCCCGGTGGGGTCGCCGAGGTCGACGAGCACGTGCGGCGGATCACCCTGCCCAGCGACCGTGGCACGGCGGGGCTGATCGAGGCGGTCCGCCGGCTCGACGCGGCCGGTATCGAGGTCCAGGACATCGGCATCCGGCGGCCGACCCTGGATGACGCCTTCCTGTCGCTGACCGGCCACGGGGCGAGCGCGGAGCGGGCCGGCCACCAGGCCGATGACAGCCGTGGCGGCAGCCGCGGCGGTGGGACGGACAGCTCCGGCAGTGGTGCGGGTGACCCGGGCACGGATGGGGCGGGTCAACGTGCCCGCGGGGGCCACCCGGAGCACCAGACCGACGGCCGGCAGCGCCGCGCGGGGGAGCACGTGATGGCCAGGAAGGAGATCTGATGAGCCTCGCCTACGCGATCAGTGATGCGCTGGTCGTCGCCAAGCGCAACCTGATCCGGATCAAGCGGGTGCCCGACCTGCTGGTCTTCACCACCTTGCAGCCGATCATGTTCGTGCTGCTGTTCGCCTATGTCTTCGGCGGCGCCATCGACCGATCCGGCGGCGGGGCGGGCTACCGCGAGTTCCTCGTGGCAGGGATCTTCGCCCAGACCGTGATCTTCGGTGCGACGATCACCGGCGCGGGCCTGGCCGAGGACGTCAAGAAGGGGATCATCGACCGGTTCCGGTCGCTGCCGATGGCGCAGTCGGCGGTGCTGGCCGGACGCACCTTCTCCGACGTCCTCAACAACGTCATCGTCCTGGTCGTCATGTCGCTGACCGGCCTGCTGGTGGGGTGGCGCATCCGCACGTCGTTCCTCGATGCCGTCGGCGGTTACCTCGTGCTGCTGGTCTTCGCCTACGCCATCTCGTGGGTGATGGCCTGGATCGGGATGCTCGTGCCCAGTCCCGAGGTGGTCAACAACGCGGCGTTCATCGTGATCTTCCCGATGACCTTCGTGGCCAACACCTTCGTGCCCCTGGGCACGCTCCCCGGACCCCTGCAGACCTTCGCGGCGTGGAACCCGGTCTCGGCGGTCACCCAGGCCGCACGCAACCTGTTCGGCAACCCCAACCCCGACCCCACCGCGGTCGACCCCGCCTCGTGGGCCCTGCAGCACCCGGCCCTCTACACCCTCATCTGGGCGGTGGCGGTGCTGATCGTGTTCGTGCCGTTGGCCAACTGGCAGTACCGCCGCTCGGCCAGCCGCTGACCGGCCGACGCCGCGCGCACCACGGTGCGCGCGGCGAGGCGGCTCAGCCCGCGTAGGGCTTGGCGGCGAGGACCTTGACCTCGAGGTCCTTGCCGTTCGGCGCCGAGAACGACGTCGTCTGGCCGACCTTCTTGTCCATGATCGCCATGCCCAGTGGGGACTTCTCGCTGTAGACGTCGACCTGGTCGCTGCCGTCGGCGATCTCGCGGTTGCCGAGCAGGAAGGTGAGCTCCTCGCCGTCGAGGTCGACGGTGACGACCATGCCCGGCTCGACGACGCCGTCGTCCGGGGGCGCCTGGCCCACCGTGGCGTTGTCGAGCAGCTGGGTCAGCTGGCGGATGCGGGCCTCCATCTTGCCCTGCTCCTCCTTGGCTGCGTGGTAGCCGCCGTTCTCCTTGAGGTCTCCCTCGTCGCGGGCCACCTCGATCTTCTGGGCGATCTCGGTGCGTCCCTCGCCGGAGAGGCGGTCGAGCTCAGCCTTGAGGCGGTTGTACGCCTCCTGGGTCAGGTAGCTGGCCGTGGTCGCGCTGTCGGTCACTTGACACTCCTTGTTCCGGGTCGTCCGGCTCCGGGCAGCACCGAGGAACGGCGAGGAGCCAAACAAGAAGGTCCGGACCCTGATCGTTGCCGATCATCGGGCCCAGACCCACGTGGTGAAGTCATCAGGATAGCAAGAATGCGTCCAAACATCAGGTGACGAAGTGGTTACGAGCCCTCCTGCCCGGGAAAGACACATGTGTCCACCAGGCCGGTGACCGCCCGGTGTGTGGTCTGCACCAGGGTGGTCTCGCGGGTGGTCTTCTGCTGCGCCGGCGGCACGGTGACCGTGATGCTGCCCGCGGTGCCGTGGTGGACGTCCAGGGCCCGAACCGTGCACACCACCTCGCGGCCAACGGGACGGGTCAGGTCGTAGGTCACCCGGACCACCTGGTCGTTCCTGACCTGGTATCCCACGTCGGTCCACAGCGGTCGGCCGGTGCTCGCCGAGACGCCGAACCAGATCGCGATCGCCACCCCGATCGAGATGCCGACGGCCGCGATGAACCACCACTTGCGCTGGCTGGGGTCGGCGCTCGTGGACGTCTCTGCAGGCACGGGGCCGACCTTCCTTCGTGGGGTGCGTGAGGCGCCGGGGCGCGGGTGCGATGATGGGCGCCAACCCATTGTCAGTTATCCCACGGTAGAGGTGTGCAGGTGGTCGAACGGCGACGGCTCATGGCGGTGCACGCGCACCCCGACGACGAGTCGAGCAAGGGGGCGGCGACGATGGCGAAGTACGTCGCGGACGGTGTCGACGTGCTCGTGGTGTCGTGTACCGGCGGCGAGCGCGGCGACGTGCTCAACCCCGGGCTCAAGGACGATCCCCAGATCCTGCGCAACATGCCGGAGGTGCGCCGCCAGGAGATGGCCAAGGCGCAGGCGATCCTGGGGGTGCGGCACACCTGGCTGGGTTTCGTCGACTCCGGTCTGCCAGAAGGCGATCCGCTGCCGCCGCTGCCCGAAGGCTGCTTCGCTCTGGAGCCCCTCGAGGTGACGACGGAGGCGCTGGTGCGCGTCATCCGCGAGTTCCGTCCGCACGTGATGACGACGTATGACGAGAATGGCGGCTACCCGCACCCGGACCACGTGATGTGCCACACCGTGTCCATGTCGGCCTTCCGGTCGGCGGGTGACGGGTCGGCATACCCGCACGCCGGTGACGCGTGGCAGCCGCTGAAGCTGTACTACAACCAGACGCTGTCCAAGGGCCGGATCCAGACGTTCCACGAGGCGATGGAGGCAGCCGGCATGGAGTCTCCCTACACCGAGTGGATGAAGCGCTGGGAGGAGCGGGGCGAGCGCACCATCACCACGAGGGTGCCGTGCGCCGACTACTTCCCGCAGCGGGACGCGGCCCTGCTGGCACACGCGACCCAGGTGGACCCGGGTGGGTCGTGGTTCCGGGTGCCGCTGGACATGCAGCAGCGGCTGTGGCCCACCGAGGACTACGAGGCCGCGCTGTCCTACGTCCCGGTCGAACCGATCGAGGACGACCTGTTCGCGGGCATCCCGAGCCTCGACGAGGCCGACGCCCTCGCGCGCCGGGGTGGCCTGGAGCTGGCCTTCGACGGCACCGGGGAGCGCTCGTGATCGCGTTGGCCGCCGACGAGGACGTCAGCGTCACCGCCGGGATCGGCGGTTTTCTCGTCTTCTTCTTCCTCGCGATCGCGCTCTGGTTGTTGATGCGCAACATGTTTGCCCGGATCCGGCGGGTGCGCTACCGCGAGGAGGCACGGCTGGAGGCGGAGCGGGCGGCAGCCGAGCGCGAGAGGTCAGCGAATCCCGACGGCGGGCCCGGTGGCACCGACCCCCGGCCGGGTCGGGGAACGGAGCCGCCCGGCGACGGGACCGACGGCACGCCAAGACCACCGAAGCGGCCCGGCGACGGACGCGGGGACGACTCTCAGGCGCCGTAGATCGCCATAGACACCGCGATGTAGTGCGCGGCGAACGCGGCGACGGTGAAGGCGTGGAAGATCTCGTGGAAGCCGAACCAGCGCGGTGACGGGTCGGGCTTCTTGGTGCCGTAGACGATGGCGCCGAGGGTGTAGAGGAAACCACCGACCGCGATCAGGGTCACCAGCGCGACGCCGCCGTGCTGGAGGAACGGGCCGAAGTAGAAGATGGCCACCCAGCCGAGCGCGACGTAGATCGGCGTGTAGAGCCAGCGTGGAGCGCCCACCCAGAACACCCGGAAGAGCACCCCCGCGACGGCTCCGGACCAGACGATGAGCAGCAGCTCCTTGGCGTCGTGGGCGGGCAGCAGGAGCAGCGCGAAGGGGGTGTAGGTGCCCGCGATGATCAGGAAGATGTTGGAGTGGTCCAACCGCTTCAACAGTCCCTGCAACCGGGGAGACCACGTGCCTCGGTGGTAGACCGCGGAGGTCCCGAAGAGCATCGCAGCGGTGAGGCCGAACACCGCTGCGGCGATCCTCGACTTGGTGGTGGGTGCCAGGCAGACCAGCACGATGCCGGCCGCGAGCGCCAGGGGGAACGTGCCGGCGTGGATCCACCCTCGCAGCCGGGGCTTGACCGCCGCCACGACGGCGTCGAGGCGTTCCGAGCGCGGGGCGTCGGGCGTCGTCGGCTGGCTGCTCATGGGCCCAGCGTAACCTACGGACTCGTAAGTTACCCAAGAGTAGGTCCGACGAATCCCGGCCTGCGGCGATTTCCCACCCCCGCGGAGTACCCTGACCCCCGGGGAGACAGGCTGGTCGACGAGGAGATCCGGATGCCGAGGATGCCGCGGTGGAGCAAGCTCCTGTACGCGCCCTACGAGCGACAGCTCGCGGCCAAGCTGCCGCAGGACCGCCTCCCGCGCCACGTCGGTGTCATGCTCGACGGCAACCGCCGGTGGGCCCGCGCCAACGGTGGCACCACCCAGGACGGCCACCAGGCCGGCGCCGACAACATCTCGCCGCTGCTCGAGTGGTGCGAGGACGCAGGCGTCGAGGTGGTCACGCTGTGGCTGCTGTCCACCGACAACCTGACCCGCCCGGCGACCGAGCTCACCCCGCTGCTGGCCATCATCGAGTCGACGGTGGGTGGCCTCGCCGCCGACGGCCGCTGGCGACTGCACCCGGTCGGCGCCCTCGACCTGCTCCCCACCCAGACCGCCCTGCGGCTCAAGGAGGCCGCCGACGCCACCAGCGGGATCGACGGGCTGCTCGTCAACGTGGCCGTCGGTTACGGTGGCCGGCGCGAGATCACCGACGCGGTCCGGTCGATGCTCCAGGAGCACGCCGCGCGCGGCACCACCATCGAGGAGCTCGCCGAGGACCTCGACGTCGAGCACATCGCCGAGCACCTCTACACCAAGGGACAGCCCGATCCCGACCTGGTCATCCGCACCTCCGGCGAGCAGCGGCTGGGGGGCTTCCTGCTCTGGCAGAGCGCCCACAGCGAGTTCTACTTCTGTGAGGCCTTCTGGCCGGACTTCCGGCGCGTGGACTTCCTGCGTGCTCTGCGTGCGTATGCCGAGCGCGAACGTCGCTACGGAGGCTGACCTCGGGCGCGAGGTCCCCAGCGCCGGCTCCGGTCGTTCTCCCCGCGGCGGCTCCTCGACGCGCTGCCTGGCGCTCGGGCTCCATCTGATCGGACGCGCCGGGGCAAATGCAGCGCGAAGGCGGGCACCCGGCATACCGTGGGTTTGACGCGAGGCACCCGTCCCGCGTCCGGGAGGCCCGCCTCATGGAGCGAACGCAGCTCCGGACGGAGGGCCGGTCCCGGTCCCGCCGTCAGGTGCGGGCCCGGTTCCGGCATCCGGTCCGCGAGAAGTCGTAACGCACCGTGCGCTGCGACGAGGAGCCTCATATGACTTCGCCCCGCCGTTCGTCCGCCAGCGCGCCCGTGAGCCCGACCTCGTCGGGCAAGACCTACGTCCTCGACACCTCCGTGCTGCTGTCCGATCCCCGTGCCATGGTCCGCTTCGCCGAACATGAGGTCGTGCTGCCCGTCGTGGTCGTGACCGAGCTCGAGGCCAAGCGGCACCACCCAGAGCTGGGCTACTTCGCCCGGCAGGCGCTGCGGCTGCTGGACGGGTTGCGCGTCGAGCACGGCCGGCTCGATGCTCCCGTGCCGATCGGCACCGACGGCGGGACGTTGCGGGTCGAGCTCAACCACACCGACGCGTCGTCGCTGCCGTCGGGATTCCGCCTGGGGGACAACGACACCCGCATCCTCGCGGTGGCGCGCAACCTGGCCGATGAAGGTGCCGAGGTCACGCTCGTCAGCAAGGACATGCCGATGCGGGTCAAGGCCTCGGCGGTGGGGCTGGACGCGCAGGAGTACCGCGCCGAGCTGGCCGTCGACAGCGGGTGGACGGGCATGGCCGAGCTCGAGGTCAGCACCGAGCAGCTGGACACGCTCTTCGCCGACGGCCGGCTCGAGCTCGAGGAGGCCCGCGAGCTCCCGTGCCACACCGGCCTGGTCCTGCTCGGTCCGGGCGGCAGCGGCCTCGGTCGGGTGGTGGCCGACAAGTCGGTGCGGCTCGTGCGGGGAGACCGCGACGCGTTCGGGCTGCACGGCCGCAGCGCCGAGCAGCGGATCGCCCTCGACGTGTTGCTCGACCCCGACGTGGGCATCGTCAGCCTCGGCGGACGAGCCGGCACCGGCAAGAGCGCCCTCGCCCTGTGCGCCGGTCTCGAGGCGGTCATGGAGCGCCGCCAGCACCGCCGCGTGGTCGTCTTCCGCCCCCTGTTCGCCGTCGGGGGACAGGAGCTGGGCTACCTGCCCGGCACCGAGAACGAGAAGATGGGGCCCTGGGGCCAGGCCGTCTTCGACACGCTCGGCGCAGTGGTCTCCCGCGAGGTGGTCGAGGAGATCGTCGACCGTGAGCTGCTCGAGGTCCTGCCGCTGACGCACATCCGCGGTCGTTCGCTGCACGACGCCTTCGTGATCGTGGACGAGGCCCAGTCGCTGGAGCGCAACGTGCTGCTCACCGTGCTGTCGCGGATCGGGCAGAACTCCCGCGTGGTGCTCACCCACGACGTCGCGCAGCGCGACAACCTCCGGGTCGGCCGCCACGACGGCGTCGCCGCGGTCATCGAGAAGCTCAAGGGCCACCCCCTCTTCTCGCACGTCACCTTGCACCGCAGCGAGCGCAGCCCGATCGCCGCACTGGTGACCGACCTGCTCGAGGAGGGCGCCGAGAGCTGACCGCCCCGTCCCGGCGCGCAGGTCCGCCGGGCCCGTCCCACGAGAGGCAGGGGAGGGGTGTGGACAAGATCTGCGGGGGGCCGCGCCGTGCTGCGAAGGTGGTCGCCGGATGAGGCACTGGTCACAGCCACCGGCCGCGCTGAGCACGGACGGGCGGGGAGCCGATTTTGCGATGTCGGTCGATTCTGGCACGGTGACTGGGCCAGATCTCGAATTGATAACGCACAGTTTTTGATCGTGCACCACACAGGCCGTCCCCATCGGGGCGGCCTGTTCCTTGGAGGACCTACCCCGCATGCCCCAGAAGATCCAGCGCGTCCAGCGCACTCCCGCCAGGCACCGTGCCGGCGCCTCTCTGCTGCGACCCGTCAAGGCGCTGCGTCGCCCGGCCGTCGCCGCGACCTTCGTCGTCTCCGCGCTCGCGGCGTCCGCTGCCGGGTATGCCGCTGTCGGCGCCCAGGTGGACACGGGCCAGACCACCGCCGCGGCCGACCAGCTGACCTACCAGCAGCAGGAGGCGGCGAGGTTCGCCGAGTACCAGCGCTCCGGTGAGCTCGCTCGCGACCGCGCCCACGCCGCCGCGGCCAAGGAGGCTGCCGACCGCGCCGAGGCCGAGCGCAAGGCGGAGGCCAAGAAGGCCGCTGCCCGCAAGGCGGCTGCCGAGAAGCGTGCCGCCGCCAAGAAGGCCGCAGCCAAGCGAGCCGCCGAGAAGAGGGCGGCCGAGCAGCGTGCCGCTGAGAAGGCGCGCGCCGAGCAGGCTGCGGAGCGCAAGGCGGCTCTGGAGAAGCAGCGCCAGGAGGAGGCCGCGTCCCGCAGCTCCGAGCGCACCGCCCCGAGCTACAGCGGCAGCCCCCGTGACATCGCCCGGTCGATGCTCGCCGCCTACGGCTGGAGCGACCAGTTCAGCTGCCTCGACGCCCTGTGGGCCCGCGAGAGCGGCTGGGACCACTACGCGTCCAACCCGTCGTCGGGCGCCTACGGCATCCCGCAGGCCCTGCCCGGCAGCAAGATGGCCTCGGCCGGTGCCGACTGGCAGACCAACCCGGCGACCCAGATCCGCTGGGGGCTGGGCTACATCCGCGGCTCCTACGGCAGCCCCTGCGGCGCCTGGAGCCACTCCCAGGCGACCGGCTGGTACTGACTTCCGGCCGCAGCTCCTCCGCGGCAGGGTCGCTCCGCTCAGTCTCGGGCGGGCTGCACGCCGGTCATCGCGAGCACGTCGAGTGCTTGGTCGAGCTGTTCCTCGGTGAGGTCACCCGACTTCACGTGTCCGCGGTCGATGACCACGTCGCGGATCGGACGACGCTCCGCGAGCGCCTGCTTGACCACGGCGGCTGCCGCCTCGTAGCCGATGTAGCGGTTCAGCGGGGTCACGATCGAGGGTGAGCCCTGGGCGAAGTCGAGGCAGCGCTGCTCGTCGGCGGTGATGCCGTCGATGCACCGGTCGGCCAGTAGCGGACACACGGTCGAGAGCAGGGTCAGCGAGTCGAGCAGGTTGCGGCCGATCACCGGCAACATGACGTTGAGCTCGAAGTTGCCGCTCGCCCCGGCCACGGTGATCGCGGTGTCGTTGCCGATCACCTGGGCACACACCATCACGGTCGCCTCGGGGAGGACCGGGTTGACCTTGCCAGGCATGATGCTCGAGCCGGGTTGCAGGTCGGGCAGGTGGATCTCGCCGAGGCCGGCCCGCGGGCCGGAGCCCATCCAGCGCAGGTCGTTGCAGATCTTGGTCAGGCTGACCGCCACGACCTTGGCCGCACCGGAGAGGGACACCAGGGCGTCCTGGGCCGACTGCGCCTCGAAGTGGTCGACCGCCTCGCGCAGGTCGAGGCCGGTGCGCTCCGCAAGACGGGCAATCACCTGAGCGGCGAAGCCTTCCGGCGCGTTGAGCCCCGTGCCGGCCGCGGTGCCACCCAGGGGCAGCTCAGCCGCCTCGTCGGCGGCGCGCTGCACCCGCTCCCGACCGAGCGCGACCTGCCGGGCGAAACCCCGGAACTCCTGCCCCAGGGTCACCGGCACGGCATCCATCAGGTGGGTGCGCCCCGACTTCACGACGAGCGCGAACTCCTCGGCCTTGCGCTCGAGCGCGCCCTGCAGGTGTTCGAGCGCCGGGAGAAGCGACTGTGCGGCGGTAATCACCGCCGCGAGGCGCAACGCGGTCGGGAAGGTGTCGTTGCTGGACTGTCCGGAGTTGACGTCGTCGTTCGGATGCACCGACAGACCGGTGGCCAGGTGCGCCAACCGGGCGACCACCTCGTTGACGTTCATGTTGGTGGACGTGCCCGAACCGGTCTGGAAGACGTCGATCGGGAAGTGACCGTCGTGCTGTCCGTCTGCGACCTCGTCCGCCGCGGCAGCGATGGCGGCAGCGACGGCCCCGTCCACCCGGCCGAGGTCGGCGTTGACCCGCGCAGCCTCCGCCTTGACCGCGGCGAGCGCGTGGATGATCGCCGGCGGCACCCCCTGGCCCGAGATCGGGAAGTTCTCCACCGCTCGCGCGGTCTGCGCGCCCCACAGGGCGTCTGCGGGGACCTCCACCTCGCCCATCGAGTCGTGCTCGGTCCGGGTCTGCCCGGCGTCCTTGCCCTCCGTGCTGCCCTCGCTCATGGCCCCATTGTCCACCCGCCGCCGCGGCGACCCCGGCCCGTATGCCGTGTCAGAGCTTGCGCAGGCGGACCCGCCGCACGCTGTGGTCGGCCACCTTCGACAGCACCAGGGTCGCGCGGCTGCGCGTGGGTCGCACGTTCTCGGTCAGGTTGGGGGCGTTGATGTTGTCCCAGATGCCCTCGGCGGTGAGGCGGGCCTGCCCGTCGGACAGGTCGGCATACCGGTGGAAGTAGGACTGGGGGTCGGCGAAGGCGGTCTCGCGCAGTCGCAGGAACCGGTCGACATACCAGCCTTTGATGTCCTGCACGTGCGCGTCGACGTAGACCGAGAAGTCGAAGAAGTCGCTCACCGCGAGCCCGGTGGTGCCGTCGGAGCGGGGGTGCGGCGGTTGCAGCACGTTGAGCCCCTCGACGATCAGGACGTCCGGATGGGTCACCGTGATGCACTGGTCGGGGACGATGTCGTAGGTCAGGTGCGAGTAGACGGGCGCCTGCACCTCCTCCTTGCCGGACTTGACCTCGGCGACGAACCGCAGGAGCGCGCGGCGATCGTAGGACTCGGGAAATCCCTTGCGGTGCAACAGCCCGCGCCGTTCGAGCTCGGCGTTGGGATAAAGGAAGCCGTCGGTCGTCACGAGCTCGACGCGCGGTGTGTCGGGCCACCGGGCGAGCAGCTCGCGCAGGATGCGGGCCGTCGTGGACTTGCCCACGGCCACCGACCCGGCCACCCCGATGACGAAGGGGGTGCGCTCGGGGCGTTCCCCCAGGAAGTCTGTGGTGATCCGGTGCAGGCCAGCCGTTGCGCCGACGTAGAAGTTCAGCAGCCGGGACAGCGGCAGGTAGACCTGTTCCACCTCGGCGAGGTCGAGCCGGTCACCGAGTCCGCGCAGACGGGCGACGTCCTCCGCGCTGAGGCTCAGCGGGTGCTGGTTGCGCAGCCGGGCCCAGGCCGCACGGTCGAGCTCGACGTACGGCGACGGGAGGCTGCTCCCCTGGGACGACGACACGCGCGCCATTGTCGCGCAAGGTCGGGGAGACCGGGGGCGCGGTCCGCCCATTAGGCTGCAGCCCATGTGCGGAATCGTGGGCTATGTGGGCCCGGACAACGGCGGCAAGGCCCTGGACGTGGTGATGGAGGGCCTGTCCCGCCTGGAGTACCGGGGCTACGACTCCGCCGGGGTGGCGGTGCTCGCCGGCGACCACGTCGAGACCCGCAAGCGGGCCGGCAAGCTCGCCAACCTCACCGCGGCCCTGGGCGACAGCCCGCTGCCGGCGTCAGGCACCGGGATCGGCCACACCCGCTGGGCCACCCACGGCGGTCCCACCGACCAGAACGCCCACCCGCACCGCGGCGGCACCGACGGCAAGCTCGTGCTGATCCACAACGGCATCATCGAGAACTTCCACGCGCTGCGCGCCGAGCTGCTCGAGGACGGGGTCGTCTTCGAGAGCGAGACCGACACCGAGGTCGCCGCTCACCTGGTCGCACGGGCCTACGCGACCACGCACGACCTCACCGAGGCGATGCGCCAGGTGGTGCAGGTGCTCGAGGGCGCCTTCACGCTGCTCGCCGTGCACGCCGACCAGCCGGGCGTGGTCGTCGGCGCGCGCCGCAACAGCCCGCTGGTCGTGGGGCTCGGCGAGGGCGAGAACTTCCTCGGCTCCGACGTGGCCGCCTTCATCGGCTCGACCCGGGAGGCGCTCGAGCTGGAGCAGGACCAGATCGTCACCATCACGCCCGAGCGCGTGTCGGTCGTGGGCTTCGACGGCCGGCCCGCGGCGGGCAAGCCCTACCACGTCGACTGGGACGCTGCCGCCGCGGAGAAGGGCGGCTTCGACACCTTCATGGAGAAGGAGATCCACGACCAGCCGCACGCCGTCGCCGACACCCTGCTCGGCCGCACCGACGAGGACGGCCACCTCGTCATGGACGAGCTGCGCATCTCCGAGGACGACCTGCGGGCGGTCGACAAGGTCGTCATCGTGGCCTGCGGCACCGCGTCGTATGCCGGGATGGTCGCCAAGTACGCCATCGAACGCTGGACCCGCATCCCCTGCGAGGTGGAGCTGGCCCACGAGTTCCGCTACCGCGACCCGGTCGTCGACGGCAACACCCTCGTGGTCTCGATCTCCCAGTCGGGCGAGACGATGGACACGCTGATGGCCGTCAAGCACGCCCACGACCTCGGCGCACGCACCTTGTCGATCTGCAACACCCACGGTGCGACCATCCCGCGCGAGTCCGACGCCGTCCTCTACACCCACGCGGGCCCCGAGATCGCCGTCGCCTCGACCAAGGCGTTCCTCGCGCAGATCACGGCCTGCTACATCCTCGGGCTCTACCTCGCGCAGCTGCGGGGTGGCGTGTTCGCCGACCAGGCGCCGGCGGTGATGAAGGAGCTGCAGCAGGTCCCGGACAAGATCCAGACCGTCATCGACTCGATGGACCGGGTCCGCGAGATCGCCCGGTTCATGGCCGACACCCGGGCCGTGCTCTTCCTCGGCCGGCACGTCGGCTTCCCGGTGGCCATGGAGGGCGCGCTCAAGCTCAAGGAGCTCGCCTACATCCACGCCGAGGGTTTCGCGGCGGGGGAGCTCAAGCACGGCCCGATCGCCCTCATCGAGCCGGGGCAGCCGGTGTTCGTCATCGTCCCGACGCCCGACAGCGAACACGGACTGCACGGCAAGGTGGTCTCCAACATCCAGGAGATCCGCGCCCGCGGGGCCCGCACGCTGGTGATAGCCGAGGAGGGTGACGAGGCGGTCGTACCCTTCGCCGACGAGGTGATCCGGGTCCCCGCCACGCCACCCCTGCTCGCGCCGCTGCTCACGACCGTGCCGCTGCAGGTCTTCGCCCTCGAGCTGGCCACCGCCAAGGGCCTGGACGTGGACCAGCCGAGGAACCTCGCCAAGTCGGTCACGGTCGAGTGAGGCGCGCGTGATCGTCGGGGTGGGGATCGACGTCGTGGACGTCGCGCGCTTCGGCCGCACGCTCGAGCGCACGCCGCGTCTGCGCGACCGGCTCTTCACCCCCGACGAGCGCGACCTGCCGTTGGCGTCGCTCGCCGCCCGGTTCGCGGCCAAGGAGGCACTCGCCAAGGCGCTCGGCGCCCCCGTCGGTCTGTCCTGGCTGGACGCCACGGTGGTCCGCGCCGAGCACGGACGACCCCGGCTGCGGATCCGCGGGACGGTGGAGGCGCGGGCCGCCGACCTGGGCGTGCACGAACTGCACGTCTCGCTGTCCCACGACGCGGGGATCTCGTCGGCCGTGGTGGTCGCCGAGGGCTGATCGGCGACGACGCAAAGACCAGCAGCGGAGGAGATCCACCATGATCGAGGCGTATGCCGTGTCCGACGTCCGCGCGATCGAGGCCGAGGCCATGGGTCACCTGCCCGAGGGCACCCTCATGCAGCGCGCCGCAGAGGGTGTGGCGTCGGTCGCAGCGGCCCGGCTCGGGGAGCGCGGCGGCTCCCGGGTCGTGGCGCTGGTCGGCTCGGGAGACAACGGTGGCGACGCGCTCTACGCCGCCGCGCGGCTGGCCGCCGACTTCGAGGTCCGGGTCGTGCTGGTCGGTGAGAAGGCGCACGAGGCGGGACTGGAGGCCGCGCGCTCGGCCGGCGTGGACGTCATACTCTCCCGACGGGGTCCGGTCGAGGCGATGGGAGAGGCCGACCTGGTGATCGACGGGATCCTTGGGATCGGCGGGCGGCCGGGCCTGCGTGACCCTGCCGAGCAGCTGGTCGAGGCGATCCCCGACACGGCCTACGTGCTCGCGGTCGACCTGCCGAGCGGAGCCGACCCGGCGGGGGAGCAGAGCGCGACCAACGCGGTGTTCGCCGACGAGACGGTGACCTTGGGGGTGGCCAAGCCGGTGCACCTGCTGCCGGCCACCGAGCCCGCCGTGGGCCGGCTCACTGTCATCGACATCGGCCTGGACGCCGCCCTCGCCGCGGTCGCGCCCACACCTGCCGTGCAGCGGCTGACCACCGACGACGTGGCGGACCTGTGGCCGGTGCCGGGGCCGGCCGACGACAAGTACTCCCGCGGCGTCCTCGGCGTCGTGGCCGGGGGAGAGGGCTACACCGGCGCGCCGGTCATGTGCGTGACCGCTGCGGTCGAGGCGGGCGCCGGGATGGTGCGCTACGTCGGGCCGCCGACCCCGACGGCGCTGCTGCGGGCCGCTGTGCCAGAGGCGGTCTTCGGCGAGGGCCGGGTGCAGGCGTGGGTCGTCGGGCCCGGTCTCGAGGCGGGAGACGACTCGGACGACGGCCAGGCGCAGGTGCGGGCGGCCCGGTGGGCGCTGGCCTCGGGCCGTCCCTGCCTCGTCGACGCGGGGGGCCTCGACCTGTTCGAGGAGGCAGACCTGCCGCTGCCGTCCCCCGCACTGCTCACGCCGCACGCGGGCGAGCTCGCTCGCCTCGTCAGCCGCCTCGGTGACCAGGGCGAGGTGAGCCGGGAGGAGGTGGCCGCCGCGCCGCTGCGGTATGCCCGTCAGGTGGCCGACCGCACCGGCGCGACCGTGCTGCTGAAGGGATCGACCACCCTGGTGGTGCCGCCGACGTCCTCAGGGCTCCCGGTGCGGTCGCAGTGCGACGCCCCGCCCTGGCTGGCGACCGCGGGGGCCGGTGACGTCCTGGCCGGGCTCGCCGGGACCCTCCTCGCATCCGGCCTCGACCTGCTGGACACGGGATCTCTTGCCGCCCTGGTGCACGGGCTGGCGGGGGCGGCGGCCCGTCCGGGAGGACCGGTCCGCGCCACGGGCGTGGCACACGCCATACCCGCTGTCGTGGCGGACCTGCTGCGGCGCTGACGGCTCCGATCGGCTGGCGGTCGCGCCGCGCTGGTTGCGCGGTGCGACCGGTGCCAGGCCGGCCGACGACGCCCCTCAGTCCCCCGGAGGAGGGAGCCCGGCGATGAGCGCGTCGAAGGCCGACTCCGCGAGCTCGGCGACCGGCTTGGCGAATCCCGTTGCGGCACAGTGCTGCATGGAGGTGCGCATGGCCGCTGCCGCCACGGCCGCCACCAGCGCCGGGTAGGGGTCGTCCGCGGCCGCCCGGGTGCGCTCGGCGACCGCCTCGGCGAGAAGGCGCTCGGTGTCGGCGCTCGCCCCGACCAGCGCCGGCCACAGCGACGGGTTGCGCTGAACCACCCGCTGGCGCAGCTGCCACAGCGGCTGGCTCTCGGCGATGGCCTCGGCCTGGGCGAGGAAGACCGCGCGCAGGGCGACCAGGGGCGGCTCGGCGTCGGGGCGGGCGAGGAACCTCTCGGCGAGCCGCTGCGGGCCGGTCGGATCGCTGCCGACGAGGACGGCCTCCTTGGTGGGGAAGTAGTTGAAGAAGGTGCGCGGTGACACGTCCGCCGCCTCGGCGATCTCCTGCACGGTCACGCGCTCGAGACCCCGCTCGTCGACCAACGAGAGCCCGGCCGACTGCAGGGCGTGCCGAGTGGCCTGCTTCTTGCGCTCACGCAGCCCCCCGACCGCAGCGAGGTCGTCGAGCGGGAACGGTGCCAGGTCGGCCGGACGCGCGTGCCCCGGCGCGGGGGTCCCGGTCGAGCCGGTCCGCTCGGGGCTCATGGGCCGGAGTCTAGGCACCCGAGGCTCTTCCTGTCCGTTCTGCGTCATGGCAGATGCTGCAGATCGAGCAGGACACCGCCGGGCCCGAGCCGGTCGACACGGAGTCCCCGGTGCCAGCAGCGCGGACTCGGGGCTGACAGACTGGCGCCATGAGCACCGCGTCAGCACAGTCGTCCCCGGCGATCGCCGTGCACGCGGCGACGGCCCGGGCGACGGTCGACCTGGCCGCCGTCAGCGCCAACGTGACCGAGTTGAGGCGGCGCGCCGGCAGCGCCCAGGTCATGGCCGTGGTCAAGGCGGACGCCTACGGACACGGGCTCCTGCCCTGTGCGACCGCCGCGTTGCGCGGGGGTGCGAGCTGGCTGGGCGTGGCCCAGCTCGGCGAGGCGCTGCAGCTGCGCGCGGCCGGCATCACCACGCGCCTCCTGACCTGGCTGCACGTGCCGAGCAGCGACTTCCGGGCCGCCGTCGCCGCCGACATCGACCTGTCCGCCGCTGCGCCGTGGGCACTGGAGGCCATCGCCGAGGCCGCCCGAGACACCGGCCGCCCGGCCCGCGTGCACCTGTGCGTCGACACGGGCCTGGCGCGCAACGGTGCCTATGGCGAGGACTGGCCGGCGCTCGTGGCCGCGGCACGGAAGCTGGAGGCCGAGGAGGTCCTGCGGGTCGTCGGCGTCTGGTCGCACTTCGCCTATGCCGACGCGCCGGCCCACCCGAGCGTCCACCGGCAGCAAGAGGCCTTCGAGGAGGCGGTGGCGCTGGCCGAGCGTGCCGGCTGTCGGTTGGAGGTGCGCCACCTGGCCAACTCGGCCGCGTTGCTGACCAACCCCGGCGCCACCTACGACCTGGTCCGACCGGGCATCGCCGTCTACGGCCTCTCCCCGGTGCCCGACATCGGTGACGCCGCGTCCTTCGGGCTCACACCGGCGATGACGCTGACCGCCGGGCTGTCACTGGTGAAGCGGGTGCCGCAGGGCCAGGGAGTGAGCTACGGCCACCAGTACGTCACGCCGACGGAGACCACCCTGGCGCTGGTCCCGATGGGCTATGCCGACGGCATTCCGCGCAACGCCACCAACGTCGGGCCGGTGAGCATCGGCGGCCGGCGCCACACCATCGCCGGACGGGTCTGCATGGACCAGTTCGTCGTCGACGTCGGGCCGGACCTGGTGGCGGGTGCCGGGGACGAGGCCGTCCTCTTCGGCACCGGCACCCACGGCGAGCCGACGGCGGAGGACTGGGCGCGCGCCACCGACACCATCGCCTACGAGATCGTCACGCGGGTCGGGGCGCGCGTGCCTCGGATCCACGTGGGAGCCACGGGTGAGTGACGGCCAGCGCAGGTCCCTTATCGGCTTGGGGGTCGGGGTGGCCACCGCGGCCGGTGCCGCGGCCGTGGGCGTCGCTGCCGACCGGCTGCTGCGCGCCCGTGGCACCGCCATCGCCCTGGGGACAGCGCAGGAGTATGACGACGTGCCCGACGAGGAACGCGTCGTGATGGCCGACGACGGCGTGCCGCTGCACGTCGAGATCGACCGCCCACAGGATCGGCCCGCGGGCGCCGGACCGGACGACGCCGTGCCGACCGTCGTGTTCAGCCACGGTTACACGCTCAACCTGCGCAGCTGGGTGTTCCAGCGGCGGGCGCTCCGCGCGGCCGGCTACCCCGTGGTCCTGTGGGACCAGCGCGGGCACGGGAGGTCCGGGACCGGTGAGCGGACGTCATACGACGTGGACCAGCTCGGTCGCGACCTCGCCCGGGTGATCGAGGAGGCCGTGCCGGAGGGGCCGATCGTGCTGGTGGGGCACTCGATGGGAGGGATGACGATGATGGCCCTGGCCGTGGACCACCACGAGCTCATCCGCAAGCGCTGCGTGGGCGCCGCCTTCATCGCCACCAGCCCCGGCGGACTTGCCGACGTGTCCTGGGGACTCGGCAAGCTTCTCGGCAAGGTCATCCACCGGGTCGGGCCGCAGGCCGTCGACCGGCTGTCGTCGCGACAGGCCCTGATCGACTCGGCCCGACGGGCGGGCCGGGACGTCGAGGAGTTCTTCGTCAACCGGTACTCGTTCGCGTCCCCAGTGCCGCTGGCGGTCGTGCGGTTGACCGCCGACATGATCTTCGGCACGAGCATGGACGTGATCGCGGCGTTCATGCCGTCGCTGGAGGGCCACGACAAGCGCGAGGCGCTCGCACAGTTCCACGGCACGGAAGTGCTGGTGCTGAACGGATCCGGAGACCTGCTCACGCCTCCGGAGCACAGCGAGGAGATCGTGCGGCTGGTGCCGGGCGCCGAGCACGTCGTGCTCAACGACGCCGGGCACATCGTGATGCTCGAGCACCCCGAGCTGGTGAACGAGCAGCTCCTGGAGCTGCTCGAGCGGGCGCGACGTGGGCAGGCAGGGCCGCGCGACGGCACGCCGGCACCGCGTGTCCGCAGCACCATCACCGACCTGGCCAAGCGGCGCCGCGACCGGCGGGCGTCGCGCAGCGTGCGGCGCGTCCCCGACGTCCAGCGCGGTCGGGCACGGCAGGTGGGCCACGGGGCCACCGGCGAACGTGCTGGCCGGAGGGGCCGTGGTGGCCGTGGAAACCCGAGCGGTCGGCCGGGAAGCAGCCGTGGCTGAGTCGGCGGCCGGCGCGGGGCCGGTTGACGAAGGGATGCCCGTCGTCGGCGAGCTCGTCCTCGAGACCGCTGAGGACACCCGTGACTGGGGCGTGCGGCTGGGACGCCTGCTGCGGGCTGGTGACCTGGTCCTGCTCACCGGTGAGCTGGGGGCCGGGAAGACCACGCTCACCCAGGGCATCGGAGAGGGCCTGGGGGTGCGCGGACCGATCACCTCGCCGACCTTCGTGATCGCGCGGGTGCACCCCTCACTCGTGGGTGGTCCGGAGCTCGTGCATGTCGACGCCTACCGGCTCGGCGGCGCCGAGGAGCTCGACGACCTCGACCTCGACACCGCGATCGACGCCGCGGTCACCGTCGTCGAGTGGGGTGAGGGCCTCGCGGAGGACCTCAGCCCGGACCTGCTGTCGATCACGCTCAGCGGCCTGAGCCGGCGGTCGCTGCGGCTGGCGGCCCGCGGGCCCCGGTGGTCGTCGTCGCAGGCACGGGAGCAGCTGGCCGAACTCGTGTCGTTAACCTGATCCCGTGCTCCTCCTCGCCATCGACACCGCGACCTCGGCCGTCACGGTCGCCCTCCACGACGGGGAGCGGGCCCTGGCCGAGTCGACCACGCTGAACGTGCGCGGCCACGGCGAGCTGCTCGCGCCGGCGATCGCGGAGGTGCTCGAGCGGTCGGGTCGGGTCACCACGGAGGTGACCGAGGTCTGCTGCGGCGTCGGGCCGGGACCGTTCACCGGCCTGCGCGTCGGCATCGTGACGGCCCGGGTCTTCGGCCTGGCGCGCGCCATCCCGGTGCGCGGCGTTTGCAGCCTCGACGCCCTGGCGCACGCCGCCAGCCGCTCCGAGGAGCCGCCGCCGAGTCCCTTCCTGGTCGCGACGGACGCCCGCCGCAAGGAGGTCTACTGGGCGGAGTATGACGTGACTCCGGTCGGCGTCGAACGCCGCGACGACCCGGCGGTGACCCGGCCCGGTGACCTGCCGCAGTGGGTGCGCGAACGGTCGTGTGTCGGGCGCGGACCCGTGCTTTATCCGGAGGCGTTCGGTGCGCACTTGCCGCCGCTCGACGTGTCGGCCGCGGCGCTGGCCGAGCTCGCGGTGCAGCGAATGCGCTCCGGTGGTGAGCTGCTCGAGCCGGAGCCGCTCTACCTGCGGCGTCCCGACGCCCAGCCGGTCTCCAAGACCAGTGCGGCCTCGTCGTGACGCTGCGCGAGGTGCGCTGGCAGGACATCCCGGCCCTGGCCGAGCTGGAACGGTCGCTGTTCGGCGCGGAGGCGTGGTCCGAGCCGACCTGGTGGGCGGAGCTGGCGCAGCGACCACGCCGCTCCTACACGGCGCTCGCCACGGGCGACGTCATCACGGCCTACGGCGGTCTCGACCACGGGGGTGAGGTGGCGGACATCATGACGGTCGCAGTGGCGCCCGGACAGCAGGGCCGCGGGACCGGGACCAGGGTCGTGCGGCACCTGATGGCCGAGGCGAGGGAGCGCGGCGCCCGGCACCTCATGCTGGAGGTGCGCGCCGACAACCTGCCGGCGCAGCGGCTCTACGAGCGAATGGGCTTCGGGCTCGTGCGGACCCGACGCCGCTACTACCAGCCCGACGACGTCGACGCCCTCGTCATGCGCGTAGACCTCGAGCGCGGAGCGGCGACGCCGGGAGCCGCGACCGAGAACGCAGCCGCGACCAAGGAGAACAGGCATGAGTGACGAGCCGCTGGTCCTCGGGATCGAGACCTCGTGCGACGAGACGGGTGTCGGCATCGTGCGCGGCGAGAGGCTGCTCGTCGACGCCGTGGCCAGCAGCGTCGAGCAGCACGCGCGGTTCGGCGGGGTCGTGCCCGAGGTCGCCAGCAGGGCGCACCTGGAGGCGATGGTCCCCACCATCGAACGAGCCTGCCGGGAGGCGCGAGTCCGGCTCGAGGACCTCGATGCCCTCGCCGTGACGTCCGGTCCGGGCCTGGCGGGGGCGCTGCTGGTGGGAGTGGCGTCGGCCAAGTCGCTGGCCGTGGCACTCGGCACCCCGCTCTACGGCGTCAACCACCTCGCCGCCCACGTGGCGGTCGACGTCGTCGAGCACGGGCCGCTGCCCGAGCCGGCGATGGCCCTGCTGGTCTCCGGCGGCCACTCCAGCCTGCTGCTCGTGCCGGACGTGACCCGCGACGTGCGTTCTCTCGGCAGCACCCTCGACGACGCAGCGGGCGAGGCGTTCGACAAGGTCGCGCGCGTGCTGGGGCTGCCCTTCCCCGGTGGCCCGCACGTGGATCGCCTGGCACGAGAAGGCGGTTCGGTGACCATTGACTTTCCGCGAGGTCTCACCTCGGGTCGCGACATGGAACGCCACCGTTTCGACTTCTCCTTCTCGGGGCTCAAGACCGCGGTCGCGCGGTGGGTGCGGGCGCGGGAGGAGAGCGGTGAACCGGTGCCCATCGCCGACGTGGCCGCGAGCTTCCAGGAGGCCGTGGTCGACGTGCTCACCCGCAAGGCGGTGCTGGCCTGTCGGGAGAACGGGGTCGACGACCTCATGGTTGGCGGTGGCGTGGCCGCCAACTCGCGGTTGCGGGCGATGGCTCTGGAGCGCTGCGAGGCCGCGGGGATCCGCCTGCGCGTGCCGCGACCGGGTCTGTGCACCGACAACGGTGCCATGGTCGCGTCGCTCGGCGCGCAGATGGTCAGCCGCGGACGGTCTGCCTCCCGGCTCGACCTGCCGGCCGACTCCTCGATGCCGGTGACCGTGGTCCAGGCGTGACGGTCCGGTGTGGCGGTCCCGTCGTGATGGTGCAGGCGTGATGGTGCGGCCGGTAGTCCTCGACGTGGACACCGGCGTGGACGACGCGATGGCACTGCTGCTCGCGGCACGCCACCCTGCGCTGGACCTGAGAGCGGTGACCTGCGTCGGAGGCAACGCATCCGTGGACGACGTGGTGAGCAACACGGCCCTGGTGCTGCACACCTGCGGACGACCCGACATTCCGGTGGCCCGTGGTGCGGAGCGGCCCCTGCTGGAGCCGCCGCAGGAGGCACGGCACGTCCACGGCCGCGACGGGATGGCGGACCTGGGCTGGGTGCGGCCCGACGTGCCGCCGGACCCTCGACACGCCGTGGAGCTGTTGCGAGATCTGTTGCGGGAGGCGGCAGCCCGTGACCCGTCGCAACGAATCACGTTGCTGCCGTTGGGACCACTCACGAACATCGCGCTCCTGATGCGGACCTGGCCGGACGCGGCGGCGGGTCTGGCCGAGATCGTCTTCATGGGCGGTGCCGCGCAGACCGGCAACGCCACCGCGTCCGCGGAGTTCAACGTCTGGCACGACCCCGAGGCGGCCGCGATAGTGCTGGAGAGCGCGGCCGAGCTCGGGGTGCCGGTGCGGATGTACGGCCTCGATGTGTTCTACGACGTGCGAGTCGGCCTGGACCGGGCGCGTGAGCTCGTGGCCGTCGGCGGTCGTGGACCGGTCGAGCTGGCGGGGAGGCTGCTCGAGTTCAGCTGTGCCCGTTTCCAGGCCGCCGACGCGACGATCGGGGACGCCGGCGCGGTCTGCGCCGTGATCGACCCCGAAGGACTGTCGACCCGGAGGCTGCCGGTGCGCGTCGAGCTGACCGGCACGTGGTCGCGAGGTCGTACCGTCGTGGACCGCAGGGACTGGGCCGGAGATCTGTCCCACGACCCGCACGGGGTCGCGCCGGCGGTCGTCGAGGTCGCGCTCGAGGTCGACGGCGGGCGTTACGCCGACCTGTGGCTGTCCACCGTGGCGGGGGAGCACCGCGTCGCGGAGCAGTAGCCCAACGCTCGGTGCTCGGTGCTCGGTGCTCGGTGCTCGGTGCTCGGTGCTCGGTGCTCGGTGCCCGAGCTGTGCCACAGTGACCGCACAGTCGAAGAGGGAGCGCGGATGGGCCGGGTCGTGGTGGTGGGATCGCTGAACGTCGACCGGGTGACGCGCGTGGACCGGCACCCCGGGCCGGGGGAGACGGTTTTGGGCGAGGCTGGCGGGACCTTCGCCGGAGGCAAGGGCGCCAACCAGGCCGTGGCGGCCCGTGAGGCGGGGGCGGAGGTCGCGATGATCGGCTGCGTCGGCCGCGACGCCGACGGTGACGCCTACCGCGCCCGGTTGTCGGCCCTCGGCGTCGAGGTGTCCGGGGTGCGGTCCCTGCCCGGGGTTCCGACCGGCACGGCGCACGTCGTCGTCGACGCGATGGGCGAGAACGCGATCATCGTGGTGCCGGGCGCCAACGGCGGGCTGTCGTCCGGGGACCTCGCGCCCCTGGACCGGCTGTCACGCCGCGACGTCGTGCTGCTGCAGCTCGAGGTCCCCCTGCGGGTCGTGGACGAGGCCGTCCGCCGGGCCGTGGCGGCCGGCGCGCGGGTGGTGCTGAACCTCGCGCCGTATGCCCAGCTGCCGGCTCCCGTGGTCGCCCTCGCCGACCCGGTGGTCGTCAACGAGCCCGAGGCCGCGTTGCTGCGCGCGGGTGGCGCGCACCCTGCGTCGCTGGTGGTGACCCGCGGCGCGGCGGGCGCGGTGTGGGACGGCGAGACCGCGGCTGGTCCCCCGGTGGCCGAGGTGGTGGACACCACCGGTGCCGGTGACGCGTTCTGCGGTGCGCTCGCTGCGGCCCTGGCGCGCGGAGCGGATCGCGCCGAGGCCCTGACCGTCGCCGTGCGGGCCGGCTCGGCGGCGGTGGCCCGGATGGGCGCCCAGCCCGACCCCGAGCTCGCGTCCTGACCGGGATGGTGGACTGCCGGATCAGCTCGGGCGGACGACGAGGACGACCTGGCGACCGGCGACGCGGGTGATGACGAGGGTTGCCTCTCGGTCACCGCTCAGGTGCAGCTGCCGGCGCAGCTGGTCGGCGTCGACCGTGACGCCCCGCTTCTTGATGGTCACTCGCCCGACGCCCCGGTCGCGCAGATGGGCGCGAAGCCGCTTGACCCCCCACGGCATCGCGTCCTCGACGACGAAGCGGCGCGCGAAGGGCAGCTCGCGGGTCCGCTCGGACGTGACGTAACCGACGCCCGGGTCGAGCTCGGCGCCGTCAACCTCCGCGCTGACCGCACCGGTCAGACCGGCTCGGATCACGGCCCTGTCCGGCTCGTAGAGCACGTGTCCGAGCGCGTCGAGACCCGGCAACGGCGGGATCTCGGCGGTGACGTCGGCCTCGGTCACCGTTGCTGCGCGTCCGTCTGAGCCGATGACCTGCGCGCTGCGGCCCGAACGGCGCACCAACGCACCCCACCAGACGACGCACTCCACCACCTCACCCCGGTATGACGTCCACTGGGCCTCACAGCCGGCGGGCACCGAGGCGTGCGGGAAGGCCGGGCTGAGCTTCGCGCCCACGGCCGGCAGGGACGCCGCGACCTGCTGCACCGTGGCCCAGCTCGGCGAGATCGCGTCGAGCCGGAAGACCCTCCTGGTGCGCCCCATCCCGTCGGCGACGCCGGGTAGGCGGCGTGCCGGGTCGAGCCAGGCCCCTGCGTGGCGGGCACCCTCGCCGGCGGGGAGCCGGGTCTGCTCCACGGACCCGACCAGCGTCGACGCCGAGGGCCAGTGCCGCAGGTTGACCCCGGCCACGAGCGCGGTCGCCGGGTCCGAGTCGACCGCGCTGACCCGCAGGTCGAGCCCGGCGAACGCCATCGCGTCCGAGCCGATGCCACAGCCGAGGTCCCAGACGTGACGCACCCCGGCCCGACGGAACCGTTCGGCGTGGCGCGCCGCCACGTCGAGCCGGGTGGCCTGCTCCAGACCGTCCGCCGTGAACAGCATGCCCGCGGCGAAGTCCCCGAACTTGTCCCGCCCGCGCGCCCGCAGCCTCGACTGGGTGAGCGCACCGGCCACCAGGTCGGCGTCGAAGCCGGCCTCGCGCAGACGCTCCCCGAGCGACATGGCCGACGACTCGTCATACGGTGGAAGTGACTCCAGCAGTCCCCACCCCTCGCCGGAGACGAGCCGCTCCAGCACCGCAAGGTCCATCCGGTCATCCTTGCGCAGGGCATCCGGGGGCCGTGCGCAGCCCCCGTGCACGGCGAGCGAAGCCGTCCTGGGGCACGTGGGGCACGCGACCTGGGGCACGTGGGGCACGCGACCTGGGGCGCGTGTTGGCACTCGAGTTGACCGAGTGCTAATCGGAGACCTAGATTCGGGTTAGCACTCGCCTCCGGCAAGTGCCAGCGCGATCACCTGGGTAGGTCGACCCCCGCGACGGCGGCTCACCAGGCGAAAGCCACTGTCCACTGTTGTGTCCAATTCGACATCCCAGAAGGGAAGGTCCCACCGTGTCGGTTTCCATCAAGCCGCTCGAAGACCGCATCGTCGTCAAGTCCGTCGAGGCCGAGCAGACCACGGCCTCCGGGCTGGTCATCCCCGACACCGCCAAGGAGAAGCCCCAGGAGGGCGAGGTCCTGGCGATCGGCCCCGGCCGTATCGACGACAACGGCAACCGCGTCCCGCTCGACGTGGCCGTGGGTGACAAGGTCATCTACAGCAAGTACGGCGGCACCGAGGTCAAGTACAACGGTGACGAGCTGCTGATCCTGTCGGCCCGCGACGTGCTCGCGGTCGTCACCAAGTAGTCACGGCGCTTCCAGCCCGTATGTCGTGCCCCGGCGCGCCGCCTGACGAGCCTGACCATCTGACTCACAGCGCGCGTCGGGGCACGTTCATTTCCCCCGTTCGTAGTCCCGAAGGAAGCTGATGTCCAAGACCCTGGAGTTCAACGACTCCGCCCGCAAGGCGCTCGAGCGCGGTGTCGACGCCCTCGCCGACACCGTCAAGGTGACGCTCGGCCCCAAGGGCCGCAACGTCGTCATCGACAAGAAGTGGGGCGCCCCCACCATCACCAACGACGGTGTGACCATCGCTCGCGAGATCGAGCTCGAGGACCCCTACGAGAACCTCGGTGCCCAGCTCGCGAAGGAGGTTGCCACCAAGACCAACGACATCGCGGGTGACGGCACCACCACCGCGACGGTGCTCGCCCAGGCCATGGTCAAGGAGGGCCTGCGCAACGTCGCCGCGGGCGCCAGCCCGGCCGGCCTCAAGCGCGGCATCGACGCCGCCGTCGAGGCGGTCAACAGCACGCTGCTCGAGACCGCTCGCGAGATCGAGACCAAGGACGAGATCGCCCAGGTCGCGACCCTCTCCGCCCAGGACGGGCTCATCGGCGGTCTCATCGCCGACGCCTTCGACAAGGTCGGCAAGGACGGCGTCATCACCGTCGAGGAGTCCTCGACCACGGCGATGGAGCTCGACTTCACCGAGGGCATGCAGTTCGACAAGGGTTACCTCTCGCCCTACTTCGTGTCCGACCCCGAGCGCATGGAGGCCGTCCTCGAGGACGCCTACGTGCTGATCAACCAGGGCAAGATCTCGGCCGTCGCCGACATCCTCCCGGTGCTGGAGAAGGTCGTCCAGTCCGGCAAGCCGCTGCTGATCATCGCCGAGGACATCGACGGCGAGGCTCTCTCCACGCTGGTCGTCAACAAGATCCGCGGCACCTTCAACGTCGCCGCGGTCAAGGCGCCCGGCTTCGGTGACCGCCGCAAGGCCATGCTGCAGGACATCGCCGTCCTGACCGGTGGCCAGGTCATCTCCGAGGAGATCGGCCTCAAGCTCGACCAGGCCGACCTCGACACGCTCGGCCAGTGCCGCCGCGTCGTCGTCACCAAGGACGACACCACGATCGTCGACGGTGCGGGCGCCAAGGACGAGGTCGAAGGTCGCGTCTCCCAGATCAAGGCCGAGATCGAGCGCAGCGACTCCGACTGGGACCGCGAGAAGCTCCAGGAGCGGCTCGCCAAGCTGTCCGGCGGCGTCTGCGTGATCAAGGTCGGCGCGCACACCGAGGTCGAGCTCAAGGAGAAGAAGCACCGCATCGAGGACGCCATCTCGGCGACTCGCGCGGCGATCGAGGAGGGCATCGTCGCCGGTGGCGGTTCGGCGCTCGTCCACGCGCTGACCGGTCTGGACTCGCTCACCCTCGAGGGTGACGAGGCCACCGGTGTCCGGCTCGTCGCCAAGGCCGCGGCCGAGCCGCTGCGCTGGATCGCCGAGAACGCCGGGTACGAGGGCTACGTCGCCGTTTCCCGGGTCCGTGAGCTCGAGGCCGGGAGCGGCCTGGACGCCTCGACCGGTGAGTACGTCGACCTGGTCAAGGCCGGCGTCATCGACCCGGTCAAGGTGACCCGTTCGGCGCTGCGCAACGCCGCGTCGATCGCCTCGATGGTCCTCACCACCGACACGCTGGTGGTCGAGAAGCCCGAGGAGCAGGACGGGGCCGGAGCCGGTCACGGCCACGGCCACGGTCACTGACCCCCGCTGAAATCGGTCCCCTCGTCCCGGCTGGTCCGGGGCGGGGGGACCGTCTGCGTGTATGGCGTGCTGGTCACCCCGTCCCTCGCGCGCGGCTTGCCAGGCGTGGTGGGATGGATTCGTGAGCGAGCAGAGTGTGCCCATCAGCGGCGACATGATCCGGCTCGGGCAGCTGCTCAAGCTGGCCGGCGTCGTCGAGGACGGTGCACAGGCACGTGCGCTGATCGAGGACGGCGAGGTGCGTGTCGACGGCGTGGTCGAGCGCCGTCGCGGGCGCCAGGTCCATCCCGGCAGCACCGTCGAGCTTGCCGATGTCGTGATCGGGGTCACGACCGGTTAGCCCGCCCGGCGGGCTCAGGTCACCTGGGTGGCGTAGAGCCTCTCGCGTTCGGCTGCGGTGGTGCCGCCCCACACGCCATACGGCTCACGCACGGCGAGCGCGTGGCGGCGGCAGCGTTCGAGCACGGGGCAACCCATGCACACCAACTTGGCGGCCTGGTCGCGGTCGCGCCGTGCCGCCCCGCGTTCGCCGTCCGGGTGAAAGAAGACCTCCGCCCCCGAACGTCGGCAGGATCCCTCCAGCTGCCAGTCCCACACATCGGCGAGTGGGCCCGGAAGTCGCGTCAACTCAGCCAAGATATGCCTCCGAATGTCTCGAATGTGCCTCTCCGTCACACGTGGACGTGCACTACCCGTTCAGTGGTGTTCTACCCCCATTCGCGCACAGAACACCTGTTCCGCGGGTCTCGTCTCGGCCACGAAGCCTGCGGCGGGGGAGCAGCCCCGTTCGTTGCGGTCTGTGCAACCTGTGGGGGATGGTTTCCGCATCCGGCTGTGGCTCGGTACGGTGGGGCACGCGTGTCAAGGATCGGATCGGGCGGTGGTTCATGCTCTCGGGGACGTCGGGCTACGACGGCTGGTCCTCCCCTGCCGCCTTGGCCGCGCAACCGACCGCTGAGACGCGGGTAACGTTTCAGGGCGTTCCCGCGATTCATCCAGCGGACGTGCAGATTTCCCTGCGCGACCTGGCTGCTGCTGCGCAAGGTGGCGACTCAGCAGCCAAGGAGAGGTTGCTGGGCGCCGTGCACCAGATGGCGGCTCGCTACGCGCGTGCTCGGCTGGGGCATTTCCCAGGAGCTCGGGAAGCAGCCCAGGACGCAGCGCAGGAGGTGTGCGTCGCCGTGCTGACCGCACTGCCGGGGTATGACGAGCGGGGCCTGCCGTTCGAGGCCTTCGTCTACACGATCGCCTCGCGCAAGGTCGTCGACGCCCAGCGCTCCGCCATGCGTCTGCCACGACCCACGGACGAGGTGCCCGAGCGCGTCGATCTCCAGGCGGGTCCCGAGGAACGGGCGCTCATCAGCGACGAGGCCGATCGCGCCTACCGGCTGATGGAGCGGCTGCCCGGCCGGCAGCGCGAGCTGCTCATCCTGCGGGTGGCCGTCGGGCTGTCCGCCGACGAGACGGCCCAGTCCCTGGGTATGACGGCCGGTGCCGTCCGCGTGTCGCAGCACCGAGCGCTGAACAGGCTGCGTGAGCTGATGGCCGAGGAGGCCGCGGAGCAGGAGGCCGGCTGATGACGCCGCCACCTTCACTGCGGCGCATCCGCGACGACGACGAACTGCTCGACGTCTTGGGCGGTCGGCTCGCCGACCCTGCCGACGAGCTGTCCGCCGTGCTCGGCGACTGGGCGAGGTCGATCGACACCGACATGGCGATCCCGCCGAGCCTCGCCTCCGCACGCGCCACCCGCCGCCGGGCGCTCCGCCGCCGGGGCCTGCGTGGTGCGGCAGTGGTGGCCGTCTTCGGCCTGACCCTGTCGGGCACCGGTGTCGCGGCCGCGGTCACCGACACCCATCTGCCCGTCCTCGGTCGCCTCGCCACAGTCACGCAGCGGCTGTTGCCCCACGACTTCCACGGCGGCACGGGTCCCGCGCTGAGCTCCGAGCACGTGGTCGAGCCGGGAGGGGCCGTCCCGACCGGCCCGGCGACCTCCGACGCGGTGACGGTCCACGGCGGCACGTCGTCGGACGGGACTCGGCGCGACGGCACGGGCCGCGACTCCTCCGTCGCCGGCGACCAGCCCGCGGCGGGCCGACAGGGCTCCCAGGACCGCGCAGGCGGCGGCGCCGACGGCGAGGCCGGGTCCGGCCGGGCTCCTGCCGCCCCGGTCGTGCCGCCGGTGAGCCCGTCGCTGTCCGACCCGTCAGCCCTGCCGACGCCGTCGACCACCACGCCGGTGCCGGGCGAGTCGGTCACGACACCTCCGCCCCCCACCACCGCGTCGACCTCGCCGGGCACGACCAGCGCAGGGACGACCACGCCACCTCCGGCCGGGTCCACCACGACCACGTCGAGCCGGCCGACCGCCACACCCAACCCGAGCCGCACGACCGCCTCGCCGGCGACGAGTGAGCCCACGGCGAGCTCGCTGGTGGCTGGACCGAGCCCGTCGGTGAGCTCGGCGGACTCGGCGGACCCGACCCTCCAGAGCGGGCAGCTCGACCAGACGCTGCCGGTCAAGCGCACCAGTCAGGCGCTCGACCCCGTGGCCACGAGCCTCTGGGAGCCGGTGCTGGGGCGGCACGACCTGAGCGAGCGGCGGTTCGCCCGCCTGGTCGACCCTCCGCACGGCCTCCGGTCCACCCGGCTGGCCTCGGCTCCCGCGTCCGTGCAGGCGAACGGGTGGCCGGCAGAGGTGTCGACTGCGTTGAACGGTGCGAAGGCGACCAACCCTGCTCCCGCGAGAGAGGGCGCCGGCTCGCGGCAGGCCGGGCAGTGACAGCCGTCGAGGCGTGTGCAGTCCGCTCCGGCCGGGGCCATAGAATCGAGCAATGAGCGACGCCCCCGTCTCGATCCCGGAAGTCCCCGCTCCCTTCGCCACCCTCGGTCTGACCTTTGACGACGTCCTGCTGCAGCCCGGCGAGACCGATGTCATCCCGAGTGAGGTCGACACCACCTCGCGGCTGACCCGCGAGCTGTCGGTGCGGGTGCCGCTGCTGTCGGCGGCCATGGACACGGTGACCGAGTCGCGGATGGCCATCGCGATGGCACGCCAGGGCGGCATCGGTGTGCTGCACCGCAACCTCTCCATCGCCGACCAGGCCGACCAAGTCGACATGGTCAAGCGGACCCAGACCGGCATCATCCCCAACCCGGTCACCATCGGGCCGGACGCGACGCTGGAGGACCTCGACGAGATCTGCGGCCGTTACCGCGTCTCGGGCCTGCCGGTCGTCGACGTGGACAGCCGCCTGATCGGCATCTGCACCAACCGCGACCTGCGGTTCACGCCGGTTGCGGAGTGGGCCACGACCAAGGTCAGCGAGGTCATGACCCCGATGCCACTGGTCACCGGCCACGAGGGCATCGGCCGTGAGGAGGCGACGGCGCTGCTGCGCCAGCACAAGCGTGAGCGGCTGCCGCTGGTCGACGCCGACGGGCGGTTGGCCGGCCTGATCACGGTCAAGGACTTCGTCAAGTCGGAGCAGTTCCCGCACGCGTCCAAGGACGCCGACGGCCGCCTGCTGGTGGCCGCGGCGATCGGCTACTTCGGTGACGCCTGGGACCGGGCCACGACCCTGGTCGAGGCGGGCGTCGACGTGCTCGTGCCCGACGTCGCCAACGGTCACGCCCGGTTGATGCTCGACATGATCCGCAAGCTCAAGTGGGACCCGGCGACCCGGCACGTCCAGGTCCTCGGAGGCAACGTCGCCACCCGAGCGGGTGCGCAGGCGCTGGTCGACGCCGGCGTCGACGGCGTCAAGGTCGGCGTGGGTCCGGGCTCCATCTGCACCACCCGGGTGGTCGCGGGCGTCGGTGTCCCGCAGGTCACCGCCATCTACGAGGCGTCACTGGCGTGCAAGCCGGCCGGGGTCCCGGTGGTCGGCGACGGCGGGCTGCAGTACTCCGGCGACATCGCCAAGGCCCTCGTGGCGGGGGCCGACACGGTCATGGTCGGCTCGCTGTTGGCCGGCTGCGAGGAGTCGCCGGGCGAGCTGGTCCTGGTGAGCGGCAAACAGTTCAAGTCCTACCGCGGCATGGGCTCCCTGGGCGCGATGGCGTCGCGGGGCAAGAAGTCCTTCTCCAAGGACCGCTACTTCCAGGCCGATGTCTCCAGCGACGACGAGATCGTGCCCGAGGGCATCGAGGGGCGGGTGCCCTACCGCGGCCCGCTCGGCGCCGTCGTGCACCAGCTGACCGGTGGCTTGCACCAGTCGATGTTCTACGTCGGGGCCAACACCATCCCGGAGCTGCAGCAACGCGGCCGGTTCGTGCGGATCACCTCGGCTGGTCTCAAGGAGAGCCACCCGCACGACATCCAGATGACCCTCGAGGCGCCCAACTACACGCGGCGGTGACAACACCCGCCTCGGCTGGATCCCGGACCCCGGCAGCTGACCGGTAGCCTGTCCGGCGTGAACGAGATCGAGATCGGACGCGGCAAACGGGGCCGCAGGGCCTACTCCTTCGACGACATCGCAGTGGTGCCGTCGCGGCGCACCCGCGACCCCGAGGAGGTCTCCGTCTCCTGGCAGATCGACGCCTACCACTTCGAGCTGCCGGTGCTCGCCGCCCCGATGGACTCGGTCGTCTCGCCCGAGAGCGCCATCACCCTCGGCCGGCTCGGTGGCCTGCCGGTGCTCGACCTCGAGGGCCTGTGGACCCGCTACAGCGACCCCACGCCGCTGCTGGAGGAGATCGCCCACCTCGACACCGCCGACGCGACGGCCCGGATGCGTGAGCTCTACTCCGCCGAGATCCAGCCGGAGCTGATCACCGAGCGGCTCCGCACCCTGCGGGACGCCGACATCACCGTCGCCGGCGCGCTGTCGCCGCAGCGGACCCAGCAGTTCTGGAAGACCGTGGTGGAGGCTGGTGTGGACCTCTTCGTGATCCGGGGCACCACAGTTTCCGCGGAGCACGTCTCCAGCCGCGCCGAACCGCTCAACCTCAAGCGGTTCATCTACGAGCTTGACGTCCCCGTCATCGTCGGCGGCGCAGCGTCCTACACCGCGGCGCTTCACCTCATGCGCACCGGTGCCGCCGGCGTGCTCGTCGGGTTCGGCGGCGGCGCGGCACACACCACCCGACTCACCCTTGGCATCCACGCCCCGATGGCCTCGGCGATCGCCGACGTCGCGGCGGCCCGGCGCGACTACATGGACGAGTCGGGCGGCCGCTACGTGCACGTCATACCCGATGGCGGCATGGGCACCTCCGGCGACGTGGTCAAGGCGGTGGCCTGCGGCGCCGATGCGGTGATGATGGGGGCCGCCCTCGCCCGGGCGACCGAGGCGCCCGGGCAGGGCTACCACTGGGGGTCGGAGGCGCACCACCACCAGCTGCCGCGCGGGGAGCGGGTCGAGGTCGGCACCGTCGGCTCGCTCGAGGAGATCCTGCTCGGACCCGGCCGCAGCGCCGACGGCACCACCAACATCGTCGGTGCCCTGAAGCGGGCGATGGCGACGACCGGCTACTCCGACCTCAAGGAGTTCCAGCGGGTCGAGATCGTCATCGCCCCCTACCAGCGCAGCTGACCAGCCGCCCGGGTCGCGCCGCTCTGCCGAGCCGCGCGTCGGCTGCGGCACTGTCCGGAGCGCGCCGCTCGGCATACTCTCGACCCATGGCCCCCGAGACGCTCGTCGACCCCGAGACCGACCCGACTGCAACGTATGCCATCGACCCCGCCCTGGTCCGGCGGCTGACCGACCGGGTCGTCTGCGCGGCGCGCCCGCCCCGGATGCAGACGCGCACGCCCATGACGGGTGCACCGTTGGCCGACCTGCCGATGTCCACGCCCGACGACGTCGAGGTCGCCTACCAGGGCGCGAGGTCGGCCGCGCGGGCGTGGTCCCGCACGCCGCTCGAGCGGCGGGCCCAGGTGTTCCTGCGCTTCCACGACCTCGTGCTGGAGCGACAGACCGAGCTGCTCGACCTGATCCAGCTCGAGTCGGGCAAGGCGCGCCGGCACGCGTTCGAGGAGATCGCCGACGTGGCGATGGTCTGTCGGCACTACGCGCGCCGGGCAGCCGGCTACCTGCGGCCACGACGCCGTGCCGGGGCCCTGCCGGTGCTGAGCCAGGCGGTCGAGCTGCACCAGCCCAGAGGAGTGGTCGGCTTCGTATCCCCTTGGAACTACCCACTTTCCATGTCGATCACCGACCTCATCCCGGCCCTGATCGCCGGCAACACCGCGGTGCTGCGGCCGGACACCCAGGCCGCGTTGACCGCGTTGCAGGCGGTGGCGCTGCTCGACGCGGTAGGCCTGCCGGAGGGCGTCCTCAAGGTCGTCCTCGGCGACGGGCCGACGGTCGGCAAGGCGGTGCTCGACCGCGCCGACTACGTCTGTTTCACCGGGTCGACGCAGACCGGCCGAGGGGTGGCTCGGGACGCCGGGGAGCGGCTCGTCGGTGCCTCCCTCGAGCTCGGGGGCAAGAACCCCATGTACGTCGCGGCGGACGCCGACCTGGACCGGGCCGTGGCGTGCGCCGTGCGCGCCTGCTTCTCCTCCGCCGGACAGCTGTGCGTCTCCGTGGAACGGCTGATCCTGCACGAGTCGATCGCGGACGAGTTCCTCGCCGCCTTCGTGCCCGCCACCAGGGCGCTGCGCATGTCGGCCGACCTGGCCTACGGGCCCGAGCTGGGCAGCCTGGTGGGCGCCGACCAGCTCAGGCGGGTGACCGCACACGTCGAGGACGCACGCCGCCAGGGCGCCAGGGTCCTGACCGGCGGTCGTTCCCGGCCCGATCTCGGGCCCTACTTCTATGAGCCCACCGTGCTCGACGACGTCACTCCCGAGATGGCCTGCGCGCGGGAGGAGACCTTCGGCCCGGTCGTCGCGGTCTACCGGGCCGGCTCCGACGAGGCGGCGATCCGGCTCGCCAACGACTCCGAGTTCGGGCTGAACGCCGTCGTCTGCACGAAGGACACGCGGCGTGGCCGGGCGATCGCGGCGTCGATCCAGGCCGGCACGGTCAGCGTCAACGACAGCTACGCGGCGGCGTGGGGCAGCCTCGGCGCGCCGATGGGCGGGCTGAAGTCGTCGGGGCTCGGCCGGCGGCACGGCGCGGAGGGGATCTTGAAGTACACAGAGTCGCAGAACGTCACCGTCCAGCGGCTGCTCCCGGTGGCCCCCGTGCTCGGGATGAGCGACGCCCGGTTCGCCGACGTCCTCACCGCGGCACTTCGCGCCATGAAGCGCTTCGGCCTGCGCTGAGTCGCCCCTGGTGCGTTGTTCACGGGTCCGCGGATTGCGCACGTGTCTGACCGGTGATGCCGTGCGTTGTTCACGGGTCCGCGGATTGCGCACGGGCGGTCGCCCCGGTGTGCCTCCACGAGGGTCGGGCCGCCGGGCCGTACGCTGGTGCGCGGTTCCACGACCAGACCAGTGACCGCGAGGACCCGGGAGCAGCCGGTGCAGATCAGTCAGGAAGCCGTCCACGTCCGTCGGCGACGGGTAGCGGTCTCGGCGCTGGTCCTCATCGTCGTCCTGATCGTCCTGCTCGCCAGCTGCATGTCCCGCGGACCCGGCACGCCCCAGGCCGGCGGCACCGCGGCGCAGGCCGCCGCGAGTGACGCGCCGGACAGCACGCCGTCGCAGCAGCCGACCGCCACGCCGTCGCAGGAGACGAAACCGCCGGAGCACCCCTCCGCGACCACGAGGCTCACCCAGGTCGACAGGATCACCGGGGCGATCACGCCGAAGTCGGTGGTCGCCAACGGCCACGGCCTGGTCATCGCCAACAACATGATGTACAGCCACACGATGACGATGTATGACGCGTCCACCCGCAAGCTCGAGGCGACGATCCCGGACTCGGTCGACCTCTCCTCGCTGGGCGTGAAGGGGCACCCGGGCACCTCCAGGGGCGCGCCGGTCGAGGCGGCGTTCACCAAGGACGGCCGCTACGCCTACGTGTCGAACTACTCGATGTACGGCGTCGGGTTCGGCCCGCACGGTGTCGACGTGTGCAAGCCGTCCGACGGCTTCGACGCCAGCTACCTCTACCGCGTCGACACGAAGACGATGAAGGTCGACCAGGCGATCAAGGTCGGGGCGGTGCCGAAGTACGTCGCGATCACCCCCGACCAGAAGACCGTCCTGGTCACCAACTGGTGCGACTACACGCTCAGCATCATCGACCGGGCGAAGGCGAAGGTCGTCGACACGGTCAAGATCGGCCCGATGCCGCGCGGGATCGCGGTCGCCCCCGACGGCAGGACCGCGTTCGTCACCGCGATGTGGACCGACCACGTCTACAAGGTGGACCTGACCGACCCGCCGGAGCAGGCGCCCGTCTTCGTGTCTCCGGGAGACCGGATGCGCCACCTGGACGTGTCCCCCGACGGCAAGTACCTCTATGCCGTGAGCGCCACCCACATCATCAGCAAGATCGATGCGCACACCGGCACGATCGTGGACGAGGCGGACGTGGGCCAGGACCCGCGCAGCATGGCGATCTCGCCGGACGGCACCGCGCTGTACGTCGTCAACTACGACGTCGGCTCGATGTCCAAGATCCGCACCGAGGACATGAAGGTGTTGCAGACGGTGACCACCGACGCCCACCCCATCGGCATCACCTACGAGCCGACGACGCAGACGGTCTGGGTGGCCTGCTACGGCGGCAGCATCCTGGTCTTCGACGACAAGGACGTCACGTAGCCTGAGGGGGTGCTGCGCACCGTCCTCAAACCCCGTTGGCTGGGACTCTTGGCGTTCCTGCTGGTGGTCCTGGTCAGCTTCACCTGGCTCGGCTTGTGGCAGCTCAACGTCGCCCGCGACAAGGGCAAGTCGGAGGCCGCCGAGGCCGCGACCAAGCTGCCGGTCGCGCCCGTCTCACAGGTCATCCGACCGCACCAGCAGTTCCCCGAGAACGGCTCGGGTCGCCCCGTCAGTGCCACCGGCCGGTATGACGCGGCGCACCAGCTGCTCGTCGCCGACCGCCGTCTCGACGGCGTCTCCGGCTACTGGGTGATCACGCCCCTGGTGGTCGAGGCCACCGGCGCGCGGCTCGTCGTGGTCCGGGGCTTCGTGACCGATCCCGCGCGGGCCACGCCTCCCACGACGAGCGGCACCGTGAAGGTCACGGGAACCCTGGCGCCCGGGGAGTCGCCCAGCACCAGCGGGACGCTGCCGGCCGGACAGGTCGGCACGATCGACCTCGGCGTGCTGCTCAACCAGTGGAAGGGCTCGCTCTACAACGCGTTCGTCTTCAAGACGGGCGAGCAGCCGAACGCCACGACCGCCGGCATCAAGCCGATCCCGCCCCCCGAGATCCAGACCCACGGACTGAGCTGGCGCAACGCGGCATACGCTCTCCAGTGGTGGGTCTTCGCCGGGTTCGCCGCCTACATGTGGTGGCGCATGGTGCGGGACGACTGGAACGAGGACCGCCGGACGGGCACTTCACCCGCCCGAGAACGCACGACGAAGGAAGCACATGTCTGAGCAGGCGGAACGATCCGCGTCCGGTGTCGTCCGGGACACCCAGGCGACGCGCAAGGCACTCGGGTTCTTCAAGGTGATGGCGATCCTCGCGGGACTCGCGATGTTCGTCCTGATCACCGAGATGATCCTCCAGTACGGCCTGGACAACCAGGCGCTGTCCTGGTGGAGCCCGATCCACGGCTTCATCTTCCTGGTCTTTGCCGTCTCGGTGGTCAACCTCGGCTTCAAGGTGGGTTGGGGTTTCGGCCGGATGGTCGCCATCGTGCTGATCTGCTGCGTGCCGTTCCTCGCGTTCTGGCAGGAGCACCAGGTGGCGCAGGAGGTAGAGCCCCAGCTCGCCGGGTAACCTCTCCCCGTGACGAATGCCCTGCAGGATCGCCCCGTCCTCGTCGTCGACTTCGGCGCGCAGTATGCCCAGCTGATCGCGCGCCGGGTGCGTGAGGCCTCGATCTACTCCGAGGTCGTGCCGCACACCACGCCGGTCGAGGAGCTGCTGGCGCGCAAGCCCGGTGCTCTGATCCTCTCGGGCGGCCCGTCATCGGTCTACGCGTCGGACGCGCCGGGTCTCGACCCCGCCCTGCTCGAGGCCGGCGTGCCGGTGCTCGGCATCTGCTACGGCTTCCAGGCGATGGCGCAGGCGCTCGGTGGCACCGTGGCAAAGACCGGGCGGCGCGAGTATGGCTCGACCGTCGCCGAGGTCAAGGACACCGAGTCCACGTTGTTCAACGGCCAGACGCCCGAGCAGTCGGTCTGGATGTCGCACGGCGACGCCGTGACGAAGGCCCCGGAGGGCATGGCCGTCACCGCGACGACCCTCGGCGCTGAGGTCGCGGCCTTCGAGGATGACGAGGCGCATCGCTACGGCGTGCAGTGGCACCCCGAGGTGATGCACTCGACCTTCGGGCAGCGGGTGATCGAGAACTTCCTCGTGCGGGGCGCCGGTCTCGAGCCGACGTGGACGCCGGAGAACGTCGTCGACGAGCAGGTGGCGCGAATTCGCGAGCAGGTCGGTGAGGCACGCGTCCTGTGCGCACTGTCCGGCGGGGTCGACTCCTCGGTCGCGGCCGCGCTGGTGCAGAAGGCGATCGGCGACCAGCTGACCTGCGTCTTCGTCGACCACGGCCTGCTTCGGCAGGGAGAGGCCAAGCAGGTCGAGCAGGAGTTCGTGGCGGCGACGGGCGTGGACCTGGTGGTGGTGGACGCCCGGGAGCGGTTCCTCTCGGCGCTGGCCGGGGTCAGCGACCCCGAGGAGAAGCGCAAGATCATCGGGCGCGAGTTCATCCGGGTCTTCGAGCAGGCGGCTCGTGACGTGGCCGGCTCCGCCGACGCGGAGGGCCATCCGGTCGAGTACCTCGTGCAGGGCACGCTCTACCCCGACGTCGTCGAGTCCGGCGGCGGCACCGGCGCAGCGAACATCAAGAGCCACCACAACGTCGGCGGCCTGCCCGAGGACCTGCAGTTCTCGCTCATCGAGCCGCTGCGCACCCTGTTCAAGGACGAGGTCCGTCAGGTGGGGCTCGAGCTCGGCGTCCCGGAGGGGATCGTCTGGCGCCAGCCCTTCCCGGGCCCCGGGCTGGGCATCCGCATCATCGGTGAGGTGACTGCCGAGCGGCTCGCGGTGCTGCGGGCCGCCGACGCGATCGTGCGCGAGGAACTCTCGGAGGCGGGGCTGGACCGCGAGATCTGGCAGTGTCCGGTGGTGCTGCTCGCCGACATCCGCTCGGTAGGGGTGCAGGGCGACGGGCGCACCTACGGCCACCCGGTCGTGCTGCGCCCGGTCAGCTCGGAGGACGCGATGACCGCCGACTGGAGCCGGTTGCCCTACGACCTGCTCGCCAAGGTCTCGAACCGGATCACCAACGAGGTCGCCGAGGTCAACCGAGTCACGCTGGACATCACCAGCAAGCCGCCGGGCACCATCGAGTGGGAGTGACCGGGTGCTGAGGACAACCGTGGCCGTGGTGGCCGGCAAGGCGGCCCGGGTGGCCGCACGGCTCAAGGGCGGGGGGTCGGCGCTGCCCGGTCTGGTCGTCGAACGGATCGACCCGCGCTTCCTCGCGCACGCCCTGTCCGACCTTCCTCGCGGCATCGTCGTGGTGACTGGAACCAACGGCAAGACGACCACCACCAAGATGCTGGTCGCGATCCTGCGCCAGCACGGCCTGCGGGTCTTCAGCAACCCGACGGGCAGCAACTTCACCCGCGGCGTCATCTCCTCCATGCTCGGGCAGATCCGGCTGGGGGGACAGGTTGACGCCGACATCGCGGTCCTCGAGCTCGACGAGGCGCACGCGCTGAAGTTCGCCGCGACGGTGGCGCCGACCCACTCGCTGCTGCTCAACGTCGCCCGCGACCAGCTCGACCGTTTCGCCGAGATCGACCAGACGGCCGAGCTGCTGGCCCGGCTCGCGGAGCAGACCACACGTGGGGTGGTGCTCAACCTGGACGACTCGTTCATCTCCCGGATCCGCCAACAGCTGGCGGACGGGGTGGACGTGTGCTACTTCGGTGTGGACCCCTCGGTCGCCGGCCGGCTGCCCGAGCTGCAGGAGGCGGACGTGCGGTTCGAGGACGCCGCGACCGCCCCCGAGCCGACCTCGGATGACGGACTGCTCAAACCGTCGGACGAACGGTCCTTCGAGGTCGTCTTCGGGGACCGCTCCGTCGGGCCGCTGGCGCTGCAGCAGCGCGGGCTCGCGGCGATGATCAACGCGACGGCGGCGACCTCCATGGCCCGGATGCTGCTGGGTGAGGGCTTCGACGAGGCGTCGGTCGTCGAGGCGTTGCGGCAGGTTCGTCCGCCCTTCGGGCGCGGTGAGGTCATCGATGCCGACGGCCGACCGCTCGAGCTGGTGCTCGTGAAGAATCCCGCCGGCTTCACCGTCGCGCTCGGCACCTACGGCTCGACACCGGTCGCCTCGATGATCGCGATCAACGACAACTACGCGGACGGCCGCGACGTCTCCTGGCTGTATGACGTGGGCTTCGACTCGCTGCGCGAGCGCGGCGTGGCGATGGCGAGCGGCGTGCGCGCCTACGACATGGCCCTGCGGCTGCGCTACGACGACGTCGTGGTCGACGAGATCGAGCCCGACCTGGGGGAGGCGCTCTCCCGGTTCCTCACGGTCTACCGCGACGAGCCCAAGCGGATCTTCTGCACCTACACCGCGATGATGCGATTGCGCCGCGACCTGGCAGAGCGGTACGACCTCCCTGAGTTCGGAGCGGAGACGACGGCGTGAGGACACGAGCGAGGTACGAGCGAGGCCCGGAGCGCCGAGGAGCGCGACCGTGGATGCGAGCGGAGACGACGGCGTGAGGACACGAGCGAGGTACGAGCGAGGCCCGGAGCGCCGAGGAGCGCGACCGTGGATGCGAGCGGAGACGACGGCGTGAGGACACGAGCGAGGTACGAGCGAGGCCCGGAGCGCCGAGGAGCGCGACCGTGGATGCGAGCGGAGACGATGGCATGAGCGGAGCCAAGGGGCGCATCAACCTGGTCCACCTCTACCCGCGCGAGATGAGCATCTACGGCGACCTGGGCAACACCCGGTGCCTGGCCTCGCGGCTGAGGTGGCACGGCTACGAGCCGGTCGTCCACCCTCACCACCCGGGCTCGGAGCTGCCGGACGACGCGCACCTGCTCGTCGGGGGCGGTGGGCAGGACTCGGGACAGGCACGGGTCGAGGACGACCTGTCACGCAACGCCGACCGGCTGCGCGTGCTGGTCGACCGTGGCGTGCCGATGCTGATGATCTGCGGCATGTACCAGCTGTTCGGCAGGGCCTTCATCACGGTGGACGGCCGGCGCCTGCCCGGTCTGGGCATCCTCGACGTGACCACGCAGGGGAACGCCAAGCGGATGATCGGTCCGGTGGTCCTCGACACGGCATACGGCGACGTCGTGGGCTACGAGAACCACTCCGGTTCGACCGTGCTGGCGGCCGGGCAGGATCCCTTCGGCAACGTCAAGCACGGTTCGGGCAACAACGGCACCGACCGCACCGAGGGCGCGGCCACCGCCAACGTCATCGGTTCCTACCTGCACGGGCCGATCCTGCCGGCGAACCCGGCGCTCGCGGACGCGCTGATCAGGATGGCCGTGGAGCAGACCGGCGCGTCTTTCGAGCCAGGCGAGATCGACGACAACGTGGCCGATCAGGCGCGCACCCGGCAGATCCGCCGGCTACTCCGCTGACCGCGCCGCCTGCTCCCTCTCCGAGGTTGCCGGGGAGCCAGCGACTCCGGGGAGTCTCGAGTCGGTGAGCCTCGTGTCGGCGAGTCTCGGGGCGGGGCGACGGGCGAGCGACCAGGCCAGGCCGCCCAGGGCGCCGAGCGGGATCTCGAGCAGGTGGGTGTAGATCGAGAAGAGCACCACTCCCGCTGCTGCCGCCGTCGGATCTGCGCCCCAGGCGATGACGACGGCGACAGTGCCCGTCTCGGTCACGCCGACGCCACCCGGCGTGACGCCGACGGCGGTGAGCAGCCGGCCCACGGCATACGCCGCGAACAGCTCCGCGAAGGGCATGTGCACCCCGACCGACGACAGGCAGCCCCAAAAGAGCACGCAGTAGACGCCGAAGAAGCCCACGACCCCCGTCGTCATGGGCAGCCAGCCGGACCCGACCACCGCAGTGATGCGGGCGCGCAGGTCGTGGATGAGTTCGTCGATGGTCAGCGTGGGGCCGCGGCGGATCCGGCTGGAGATCGGGCGCAGCAGCCGGCTGAGGAAGTGACCGATCCTGGTGGCCGCCCGCTCGGAGGCGATGATCGCGATGAAGACGCCGAGCAGCAGCAGCGCGCCGATGGCCCCGACGACCCCGCCCTGCGAGACGGCGCGCGGCATGGGGCTGCTGCCGAGCACCAGGACCAGGACGCCGAGAACCGGCAGCGCGACCCGTGCCATGACGTTCCAGACACCGCTGACGATGATCGAGGTGGAGATGTCTCGCCGGCTGAATCCCCACGACCGGCACATGGCGTAGGTCACCGCCACCCCCGCCGCGCCGCCTCCGGGCAGCAGGTTGCCGACCGCTGAGCCGGCCACGTTCACGGTGAGCGCCTTGGCGTGCGTCAATCCCGGCAGGGAGCCGGTGAGGGTGAACGTGTAGAGCCAGAGACCCAGCACCATCAGGGCGAAGAGCCAGCCGGCAGTGCCCCAGCCGACCTGCTCCATCGTGTGCACGATGTCGCCCCAGGAGGTCCCCGAGAAGTAGGGCAGCCCCCACCCCAGCAGGGTGACAGCCAGGGCCAGCCCGACGAGGCCCTGCAGCACCTGGCGGCCACGGACACGGTGGCCGTGCCGTGGTGGGACTTCCGTGGCAGGGCTCACGGCAGCCCCGCGAAGACGTCGCGGGCGACCTGGGCGCCGGGGTCGGCTGCGGGATCGACGTACCACTCGCGCCCGAACACCATGTCGTAGAGCGGCCGGGGGATGCGCAGGAAGGCGGCCAGGGTGCGGTCCGCCTCGCCGTCGACGGTCGCCTGCGAGGCGTGCGCGCGCATGGACGCCCGCTTGGCACCCGCCTGGCGCCACACACTGATCCGGTGGGTGATCGCCGAGCGCGGGCTGAAGGCGCGCTCGAAGGAGGTCGGGTCGAACTCCGGCGGGAACCGGTAGATCTTGCTCGCCAGCGCGATGCCCCGGCAGATCGTGTCGCGCGGCACGGTGGCCTGCAGCACCCGGGGCGTCCCCGCCAGCTCGGCCGCCCGCCCGCCGACCTCGTGCACCTTCACGTGGTCGCGGTGGCCGTAGCCGCCGTTGGCGTCGTAGGTGAGCAGCACGTCGACCGACTCCTCGCGCAGGATGTCCGCGAGGCGCCCCGCGGCCTCGTCGACATCCGCGCGGATGAACCGCACCCGGCCGGGTGGGTCGGGGTCGGTCTCCGGACCCATCCCCGAGTCGGCGTAGCCGAGGTGCTCGATCCGGCTCACGCCGAGGGCACGCCCGCTCTCGCGCAACTCGGCCATCCGCCGCTCGCCGAGCCGGCCGTCGTCGCGGAACTGCCCGGACGCGAGCCCGAGGTCGCCGTCGGTGGCCACCACGCAGATGACCCGGTGCCCCTCGGCGGCGGCGCGCGCCATCGTCCCCGAGGTCAGGAGCGCCTCGTCGTCGGGGTGGGCGTGGAAGGCGAGCAGGGTGTAGGCCATCGGCGTTCATCCTCTCTCATGCGAGGCTGGGCGGGTGAAGATCGCCCTGCTGTCCGACTGCTACCTGCCCCGTCTCGGCGGGATCGAGGTGCAGGTGCACGACCTGGCGCGTCGTCTGCAGGGACGTGGGCACGACGTCGAGGTCTTCACCGCGACGCCGGGGCCGCAGGGTGAGCGTGGTGGCTTCGTGGACGAGGTCGACGGCGTGGCGGTGCACCGGATGGCGCTGCGGCTGCCCTTCGACCTGCCGGTGAACCCGCTCGCGCCGCCCGAGCTGCGGCGCCGCCTGCGGGAGGGTGGATTCGACGTCGCGCACGTGCACACCGGGGTGGTCAGCCCGTTTGCGTTCGACAGCGCCCGGGTGGCGCTGGCCGCGGGCGTCCCCACCGCGATGACCTGGCACTGTGTGCTGGCGCGCACCGAGACCTTCTTCCGCCTCGCCGGATACGTCCGCCGCTGGGCGGCCCGTGGCGTGGCCATGAGCGCGGTCTCGGCGATGGCCGCCGAGCCGCTGCAGCGCATGGTCGGGGACGCCGGCGAGGTGGCCGTGCTGCCCAACGGCATCGACGTCGCCGAGTGGGCACCGGCCGGTGACGCTTCGCGGCGCGGTCGGGCGGACGGCATACGGATGGTCTCCGCGATGCGCCTGGCCACCCGGAAGCGCCCGATGCCGCTGTTGCGCATCATGACCCGTGTGCGTGAGCTCGTGCCGGCGCGCACCTCCCTGTCCTTGGACCTGCTGGGGGAGGGACCGGACCGCGCGCGCCTCGAGCGCTACGTCGCCGGTCACGACATGTCCGCCTGGGTGCGGATGCCCGGCCGGGTGAGTCGCGAGGAGCTCAGGGCGACGTATGCCGGGTCGCACCTGTATCTCGCCCCGACAGTCCTCGAGTCGTTCGGCATCGCGACGCTGGAGGCGCGCACGGCAGGTCTGCCGGTGGTCGCGCGGCACGGCAGCGGCGTGGAGGAGTTCGTGCAGGACGGCGTCAGCGGGCTGCTCGCCGACGGTGACGAGGCGATGGCCGGCTGCATCGCCAGGCTGGCGGTCGACGACGACCTCCGGGAGCGCCTGACCCGGCACAACGAGACCGTGCCCCCGGCCCAGTCGTGGGAGCACGTCGTCGAAGTGGCCGAGGGCGAGTACGCGCGAGCGGGCGCAGCCCGACGGCCGGTGCGGTGACGGCCGACGACGGGCAGACCGGTCCGCCCGCAGCGCGGCAGATCCGTCCGGCGCCGCGGCTCGAGGTGATCGGCGAGGACGCGGACGGCCGCGAGGTGGTGCACGCCGTGCTCGGCCACGGGGACGACCCCGAGTTGCTCTTTGCGGACAGCGGCTGGCTGGTGGGGGAGGGCGTCAGCATCGGCTCGGACACCTCCGCCGGTCACGTCCTCACCGCGCGCCTGCGTGTGTCCGCCGCGGGGTCGCGGCGCCGCGCGTCCACTCCGGCGCTGCTGCGGGAGGAGGGGTTGGTCGTCGAGGACGACGAGGAACCCACGGTCTACCAGCGGGTCGCGGCGTATGCCGTCGTGACCAGCCACCGTGGGGTGCTCATGACCGAGTACTCCGACCGGACCGGTGCGCCGGGAGCCTGGGGCCTGCCCGGCGGCGGCCTCGACCCGGGTGAGGCGCCGACGGACGCCGTGTTGCGTGAGGTCTGGGAGGAGTCCGGGCAGCACGTCACGGTGGGCCGCTTCGTGGGGCTGCGGACGCGGCACTGGGTCGGACGGGCGCCGAACGGCCGGCTCGAGGACTACCACGCCGTGCGCATTCTCTTCTGCGCCACCTGCGACGACCCGACCGAGCCGGTGGTGCACGACGTCGGAGGGACCACCGCTTCGGCGGCCTGGGTGGCCCCCGAGCGGTTGGGCTCGCTGGAGATCACGTCCGGTTGGCGGCCGGTGCTCGAGGACCTGCTCGGCGGCAGCCACCTCAGGACCGGCGGGTGAGGCCGACCAGGCCCAGCAGCACGAGGACGCCACCGGCGCCGATGATGGCACCGGGACCGAGCAGCGACCAGTCGACGCTGAGGCCGGCGGTCTGGTAGGCGATGACCAGCGCGGCCACGACCAGGCAGGCGAGACCGAGCAGGACGGTTGGTGCGTGCGGGCCGCTGGGGCGGCTCGGGGGCGCGACCGCCTCGACGCCGGGCTGGTCCGGCGTGGGGACGGGTTCGCTCGGTTCCCGGGATGCCGGGATCTGTTCGGTGGACTCCTCGGTGGGCCGGACCGGATGGTCCTGCTCGATCGGCCGCGTCGGGTCGCTCGGCTCCTGCGGGTCACGGGTGTCGTTCATGGGTGCCTCTCATCGGGTCTGTCGGTGTCTCGGACGCTCGGTCCGACGGGTCGGTGCTCAGCGGGCGTCCTGGTCCACGCGGATCTGTCCGGTGCCGACACTGGCGTCGAGCACCATCTCGGTCGGTCCGTCGCCGAGCACCACGTCGCGTGAGACGTTCAGTCCATTGCTGGTATCGCTCTGCCCGTGATCGTCCACGAAGCCTCGCGGGAGCTTGATCTCCCCGGCCGCGACGTGCGCCTTCACCCGGACCGTCAGGTCGTCGGGGACGATCACGGTCAGGCCGCCGACACCGACCGAGGCGTTGACCCGCGCGTCCTGCAACCCCTGCGATGGGAGCCGCGAGAGGTCGACCGTCCCGTCGCCGACGAGGATCCGGTAGTCAGGGGTGCCGGAGACCACTGAGGGTGCCCACCGCTCGGTGCCGACCGTGCCGCCGAAACGCAGGTTGTCGGGTGTGGCCGCGCTCCCGAGCGTGACAAACGCCATGCAGATGGCCAGGAAGCCCACGAGCCCCGCCCTCCGGCCCCACAGACCAGCGAGGACCAGCACCACCCCGAAGACGGCCAGTCCGGCGGCCAACGCGATGGCGTCCCAATTGCCCGTCACTCCGGCAAAGGGGCCGATCCACTCGAGCGTGCCGTAGGTGACCAGCGCCAGACCGATCGTGATCAGGCCCAGCACGATCCCGCCCGAGGGACGGCGAGTCTCGCGTGCCTGGCGCCTCGCGGCGCGGCGCCGCTGCCCGCGCTCGACCGATTTTGCGGACACCTTCTCGCTCCACTCCTGACTGCTCGCCGCAGCCTTGTCGCCCCATTCCTGACCTCGGGCGGCCGCCTTCGCGCTCCACTCCTGGCCGCGAGCCGCGGCCCTCTCGCTCCGCTCCTGACTGCGGGAGGCCGCCTGCTGGCGCCGCTGTGCCATCCGCTCCCGCCGGGCCCGCTGCTGCTCGGGAGCCAGCGATCCGGGCGCCCCGCCACGCGCGGCCGACCAGAACCACCAGAGCAGCCCCGCGACCACCACCAGCAGCCACGGGAAGTTCCAGCCGAGGATCCCGTGTCCCCACCACCACGGGAAGCCGCTGAAGAGCACCAGTGCGGTGACGACGGACAGGATGATCGAGCTGGTGTCGCCGTCGCGCAGCGCGAGCTCGGCGGCGATGTCACCGTCGTCGTCCGGCAGCAGCGTCCAGGCCAGCAGGTAGAGGGTCACCCCGACGCCGCCGAGGACACCGAGCAGGACGAAGCCGGCGCGCACGATGATCGGGTCCACACCGAACCGGTCGGCGACCCCCGAGCAGACGCCGCCGATCCACTTGTCGTCGGACCTGCGGAAGACCCCGAGGCCGCGCAGGCTGTCGAAAACCTTGTCCAGGCCGCTGCGGGCATCGGCGTGTGCGGAGTCCGAGCCGCGCGAGTGGTCCTGCGGGTCGTCCGGGGTCTGGTCCGCCGAGGTGTGGCCGGCGCTGGGGGACGTGCGCCCCTGGGTGTCGTCGTTCATACCTCGATGGTGCCGAGCACGCGGCGCGCTCGCCATGAGGGTCGACCCTGAGCGGCCCCTGAGCCTGCCCTGAACAGGCGGTCCGATGGTCCTGCAGGGGCGGGCGGTGGGCGATGATGGGAACGTGCCCACTCCCTACGAGCCTTTGGGACGGTCCACTCGGGGACCGGACGCCGAGCGACCGCAGCTGCGCCGTCCGGTGCGCGGGCGGGTCGTGGCGGGGGTGTGCATCGGCCTCGCCGACCACCTGGGCGTGCCGGTCAAGCAGGTGCGGATCGGCTGCGTCATCGCCTCCTTCGTGGCCGGCGCGGGCCTCCTGGCCTACGCGTTCCTGTGGGCTCTGACCCCCGAGGGGGAGTCGACTGCCGCCCGCGGAGGACCGCCGGCCGAGCGCACCCGCCGCCCGGGCAGCGTCTCCCGCCCGACGAGTGGCCTCGTGCCCGGTGGCCAGGGCAGGTCGGCCGAGGCAGCTGGCGGCTCCGGACGGTTCGACACCGAAGCCGGCCGCAACCTGTTGATCGGCGCCGTGCTCGTCCTGATCGGGATCGGGGTCTTCGCGCAGAGCCGCGGGGTCAACCTGCGGCTCGGCATCCTCGTGCCGCTGCTGGCCATCGGGGTGGGAGCGGTGCTCGCCTGGTCGCGGCTGGACGACGCCGACCGAGACCGCTGGATCTTCGGCGGACGTGAGCGTGAAGGCCTGACCCGGCTCGTCTTCGGCATCGCGCTGGCCAGCGTCGGGGTCGTGGCGCTGGCCACCCAGGGCCGCGGCCTCGCGGGTCTGTGGGACGTGGGCCTCGCCGCGATCGCGGTGCTCGTCGGCGCCGCCTTCATCGCCGCCCCGTGGGTCATCCGGCTGTGGAACGGCCTGCGGGAGGAGCAGACCGAGCGCATTCGTGAGACCGAACGGGCCGACATCGCAGCGCACCTGCACGACTCGGTCCTGCAGACCCTCGCTCTCATCCAGCGCAAGGCCGAAGACCCCGCCGAGGTGGCGCGGCTCGCCCGGGCGCAGGAGCGCGAGCTGCGAGGATGGCTGTATGCCGGGCCGCGCGGCTCGGAGGCGTCGCTCGCCTCCGCAGTCACCGAGGTGAGTCACGAGGTGGAGGACCTCCACGGCACCCCGATCGAGCTCGTGGTGACGGGTGACCGGGCCCTGGACGAGCCGGGGACGGCATTGGTGCGCGCGCTGCGGGAGGCGTTGCTCAACGCGGTGCGGCACGGCGCACCGCCGGTGTCGGCCTACGTCGAGGTCGGCAACACCTCGGTCGACGCGTTCGTGCGCGACCACGGCCCCGGCTTCGACCTCGAGGCCGTCCCGGAGGACCGGCTCGGCGTCCGGGAGTCGATCCTGGGCCGGATGACCCGCCAGGGGGGGACGGCGCGGTGGCGCCGGCTCGAGACCGGCACCGAGGTGACGCTCGCCCTTCCCGTCGCCCAGCCCGGCGCGCCCCCGGACGGTGGCGCCTCGTCCCCGGAACCTGCTGCACGGCATACCGACTCGTCTGTGTCCGCGACCCACCCGACCCGAGGAGAGCTCACATGACCACGCCCCACGAAGAGCACCCCACGAAGTCCTCGCTCGTGCCTCGCTCGGTACTTCGCGGGGACCCCGCTCTCCGCTTCGCTCCGATACTTCGCGAGGACCTCACATGACCACACCCCACATGATGGCGCCGATCAGGCTGGTCCTCGTCGACGACCACCGCATGTTCCGTTCCGGAGTCAAGGCCGAGCTCGACACCTCCAGCGAGGTGGTGGGCGAGGCCGCGGACGTGGACCGGGCGATCGCCGTGGTGCGGGACACCCGCCCCGACGTCGTGCTGCTCGACGTGCACCTGCCGGGCGGCAACGGCAACGGCGGCGTCGACGTGCTGACCGGGTGCGCCGGGGTGCAGACGGAGGCGGGAGCGCCGGTGCGGTTCCTCGCGCTGTCGGTGTCCGATGCCGCGGAGGACGTGATCGCAGTGATCCGGGCGGGTGCTCGCGGTTACGTCACCAAGACGATCAGCGGCACCGACCTCGCCACGGCCATCCGCCGGGTCGCCGAGGGTGACGCGGTGTTCAGCCCGCGGCTTGCGGGCTTCGTGCTCGACGCGTTCGGCGCGGCGGCGGGTGAGATCGCCGAGGTGGACGAGGAACTCGACCGGTTGAGCGCGCGCGAGCGCGAGGTGATGCGGCTGATCGCCCGCGGCTACCAGTACAAGGAGGTCGCCAAGGAGCTCTACATCTCGATCAAGACGGTCGAGACCCACGTCTCCTCGGTGCTGCGCAAGCTCCAGCTCTCCTCACGGCACGAGCTGACCAGCTGGGCGATGGGCCGGCGGCTCATCTGACGGTGCACACCTCGAAAAGGAGGTGAGGCGCCGCAGGCGACCCGGTAACGTCCGCGGCGTGTCTGCCATGGCTGACCGACCGCCTCGACGAGCAACCGCTGGCCCGCGGTCGCTCGTCCGACCCGTTGATCTCGCCACGTGGCCCCGCCGGGCGCACTTCGAGCACTACTCCGATCGCGTTCCCTGCACCTACAGCGTGACCCTGCAGCTGGACGTGACCGAGTTCCGCCGGGCGCTGTCCGACGCGCGGCGGAAGACCTACCCGGCACAGATCTGGGCGATCGCCACGGTGGTCAACCGTCACGACGAGTTCCGTATGGCCGTCGACGACCTCGGTCGCCCGGCCGTGTGGGAGACGGTGCACCCGGCCTTCACCGTCTTCAATCCCGAGCGAGAGACCTTCGCGGCGGTCTGGACGCCCTACGACCCGGACTTCTCGCCCTTTCACGAACGCGTCGTCGATCTGCTTCGAGAACACCGCAGCGCCACCTCGATGTTTCCCCAAGGGGACCTCCCGGAGGACGTGTTCGACATCTCCAGCCTGCCCTGGATGCACTTCACCGGCTTCAACCTCGACATCGTGGAAGGGCATCGTCACTACCTGCCGATCGTCACGCTCGGCCGTTTCGACGAGCGGGACGGCCGAACCCACATGCCTATCGCGGTCCAGATCCACCACGCGGTCGCCGACGGGTTCCACGTCGCGCGCCTTGCCCGCGAGCTGCAGGATCTGCTCAGCCGACCGGACTGGCTCTGCTGAGGGGCGCGACCTCGCGGGCCGGCGAGCTGGGCCGGGTGCGCGATCAGTAGCCGCCGGGTGGCTCCGTCATCTCGGCCCGCACACCCAGGAGCCGGATCGGCCGGTTGTCCTCCAGGCGGTGCAGCAGGCCCAACGCGGTCGAGGCGATGATGCCTGCGTCGTAGGTGGGTTCGGCCAGCTTGCGGATCCGCGTCGTGGTGAAGAACGGCGCGAACCGCACCTTGAGGTGGACGCGGGCGCAGGGCCGGCCCTCCCTGCGGATGTCCTCGACCACCTGGTCGGCGAGAGACCGCAGTGCGTCGGCGATCTCCGACTCCTCGACGAGGTCGTGCTGGTAGGTCGTCTCGCGGCCGTGCGCCCTGGGCACCCACGGCGTGTCGTCCACCGTGGCACTGCCGACGCCTCGGCCCAGCCGGCCGTAGTGCGGTCCCATGCTGGGGCCGAACTCGGCCACCAGCACTGCCTCCTCGGCGTCAGCGAGCTGACGCACGGTCTGGATGCCGCGGTCGGCGAGTCGCTGCTGGATGCGGCGTCCCACCCCCCACAGAGCATCCGTCGGCCGGTCGCCCATCACCTCGAACCAGTTGTGCGCGGTGAGCCGGAACACGCCCTGCGGCTTGCCGAACTCGGTCGCGATCTTGGCACGCACGAGCGTGTCGCCGATCCCGACCGAGCAGTGCAGTCGGGTCGCCGTGAGCACGTCCGCCTGGGCCTGACGAGCAAAGGCCTCGGGATCCTCGGTCTGGACGCCGACGAACGCCTCGTCCCAACCGAGCGCCTGAACCACGACGTCAGGCAGCTCTCGCAGCGTCTGCATCACCTGCGCTGACGCGGCCAGGTAGGTGGGGGTGTCCACGGGCAGCAGCACCGCCTGCGGGCAGCGCCGCACCGCGACCTTCAGCGGCATCCCCGACCGCACGCCGAACTCGCGAGCCGCATAGGACGCGGTCGAGACCACGGCGCGCTCGGCGGGGTCGCCCCGACCTCCGACGATGAGGGGCAGCCCGGCCAGCTCGGGCCGTCGCAGCACCTCGACCGCAGCGATGAACTGGTCGAGGTCCACGTGCAGCACCCAGCGCGCCATACGCCCATCCTGCCGTGCAGCACCGACGAGGACGACGGGTTCACGTTCCACCGGGTGAACGTCGTATTCAGGATCGGGACGCATCTGTGGCGCCGAACGTGGGTTGGCGCGGGGTATCACGGTCAGGCGAAGCCGCTCCTTGAAGGTGCCGCACGCCGGGTGCGGCGCGCATCTCAAGGGAGACCGTCATGCATGCCGAGCTCAACCCACAACCGTTGCCGCCCAAGGCCATCAGCGTCTTCGCGGCGTCCGACGTCCTCTGGGACTTCGACAAGTTCAGTCAGGCGCTCCGCAGCGTCCTGGACCGCGCCGGCCACGCCGGCTGCACGTCCGGCCTGCAGCTGGAGTGGCGCAACTTCGAGCAGTACTACATCAACCCGAAGCTCGAGGCCACGCCCGTCGCGTCTCGCGAGCAGTCGTTCGGGGCCTGAACGGTGTCCGCGTCGCCCCACCTCGAGCTGGGCGTCGGCGTCATCGCCACCGGCGGCATCGACCGCCTGTGGGACGAGATCGCCGACCTGGTCGACGTGGTCGAGGTGGAGCCCCAGACGTTGTGGGGCGATGCGGGCAGTCGTCGGATCAACCGGGCCGCGCTCGACTGGGTGCTTGCCCGGGACCGCCCGCTGCTCAGCCACGGCGTGGGCTACCCGGTGGGTGGCACGACCGCGCCGGAGCGCGACGGCGTCCGTGCGTCCGCCCGCTCGGCCAGCGAGCTCGGCGCGTCGCACTGGAGCGAGCACCTGTCCTTCAACCAGGCAGCCGGACCGGACGGGCGCCGGTATGCCGGTTACCTGCTCCCGCCCATCCCCACCCCCGAGGCCGCGGCGGCCGCGATCGCCCACATCGGCGTCTACCAGGACCAGCGCGACGAGCCGTTCCTGGTCGAGACGCCCACGAGCTACCTCAGCGCCGTGCCCGGTGACCTGACCGACGGTGAGTTCGTCGCCGCCATCGCGGAGGGTGCCGACTGCGGCATTCTGCTCGACCTGCACAACATCTGGGCCAACGAGCTCAACGGCCGCCAGAGCGTCGAGGACTTCCTCGACCAGATTCCCTTGAAGCGAGTTCGTGAGGTCCACGTCGCGGGCGGCGACTACCTCGGTGAGTGCTACCTCGACTCCCACGTGGGTCCGGTGGCGCCCGAGGTGCTCGAGCTGGCACGCCGGGCGCTACCTCGCTTGCCGAACGTGCGGGCGGTGCTCTTCGAGGCGGTGCCGCACTCCATCGCCCAGATGGGCGTCACCGGACTGCGGCGCGTCCTGACCGACATCCACACGGTCGTGGCTGCCGCCGGGCGGCCCCCGTCCGCCGCCGGGCAGTCCCTAGCCGTGGAGCAGCACCCAGCCGCCGCCGGTCCTACCGGTCGGTCGACGATCCCCCCGGTCCACCACTCGAGAGGGGACACCGCCCGCCGGGAGGCGGAGCTGCTCGGCTACACCACCCGAGCCAGCGACGAACTCCCGGACGACGACCCCGGCGCCGAGGTGCTGCGCCATCTCACCGACCAGGCGCGACTGTCCCTGCTCGTCGGGACCCACCGCGCTGCGCTGGCGGCCCTGATGAGCGCCCTGGGCCCGGCCGCCGCGCGCGGCGCGCTCAACGAGTTCCTGGCGACGACACCGGCCACGGCGTGGCCGCAGGAGCAGGGCGCAGCCTTCGACGACTGGTTCCTCCGTTTCGCCGGTGCGGGACGCCTGACCGCACCGGACGGCCGACGTCACCCGTCGCGACCGGTGGCCGGGGCGGCGGCCGGTGCACCGAGGGCGGCCAGCGGCTCGCCGTCCATCCGGAACACCGTCCACTCGTCCAGGGCCACCGCGCCGAGACTGCGGTAGAAGCCGATCGACGGCTCGTTCCAGTCCAGGACCCACCACTCCAGGCGCGGGTAGCCACGCTCGACGCACAGCTGGGCGAGGGTGCGCAGCAACTGCTTGCCGAGACCCGAGCCCCGCTGCTCGGGCAGCACGAAGAGGTCCTCGAGCCACATCCCGGGCCGCCCGGTCCAGGTCGAGAAGGTGAGGTACCACAAAGCCATGCCGACGACCTCGCCGTCCGCCTCCGCGACGTGCGCGTATGCCGTCGGGCCGCCCTCGGCGGGAAACAGCGCCTCCCTGAAGTCGTCCTCCGTCGCGTCGACCGCGTCCGGCTCCTTCTCGTAGACGGCGAGCGCGCGCACGAGGCGCAGGATCGCGGGGACGTCTCCCGGTGCTGCCGGACGGACGGGCGAGTTCGAGGTCGTGGTCACCGTCACGTCCTACCGCACGTCCGCGAAACCCGGCAACTCGCGCCCGTGGCCTCGATCCGTCCCCCCCTGTCGTCGCCGACCCGCTGGACTGGGTCGGCTCCTCGGCGCTCCGGTCCTCGCTCCGCTGCGATCCTCACGCTGTCGTCGCCGACCCGCTGGACTGGGTCGGCTCCTCGGCGCTCCGGTCCTCGCTCCGCTGCGATCCTCACGCTGTCGTCGCCGACCCGCTGGACTGGGTCGGCTCCTCGGCGCTCCGGTCCTCGCTCCGCTGCGATCCTCACGCTGTCGTCGCCGACCCGTAGGCTGGAGGAGATATGAGCACGCTCTTCGATGACCTCCCCATGCCCGGACTCCCGCCAGCCGCCGCGCGGGGCGACGTGGACCACCGCGGAGTGCCCACCTGGGCCGAAGCCGCCGGTGAGCCGCCGGCGTCGGCGGGCACACGGCATACCGACGCTCCCGGAGCCCAGGACCCGGAGGCGCTGCTGGCCGGGCTGAACCCCCAGCAGCGGGAGGCCGTCGTGCACGAGGGGGCGCCGCTGCTCATCGTGGCAGGCGCCGGCTCGGGCAAGACCCGCGTGCTGACCCACCGGATCGCCTACCTGCTCGCGGCTCGCGGCGTCCAGCCCGGGCAGATCCTCGCGATCACCTTCACCAACAAGGCGGCCGCCGAGATGCGCGAGCGCGTCGCGGCACTGGTCGGCGGGCGCAGCAAGGCGATGTGGGTGTCGACCTTCCACTCCGCGTGCGTGCGGATCCTGCGCCGTGAAGCGGGGCACGTCGGCCTGAAGTCGACCTTCTCGATCTACGACGCCGCCGACAGCCAGCGGCTCATGTCGATGGTCATGCGCGAGCTCGACCTCGACCCGAAGCGCTATCCGCCACGATCGTTCTCCCACCAGGTGTCCAACCTCAAGAACGAGCTGGTCGACGAGGAGACGTTCGCCGGGCAGGTGGGGGAGGGCACCCACCAGGAGCGGATGCTGTCCGAGGCCTACACGATGTACCAGCGGCGGCTGCGGCAGGCCAACGCGCTGGACTTCGATGACCTGATCATGATGACGGTCCACATGCTGCAGGCCTTCCCCGACGTCGCCGAGCACTACCACCGACGGTTTCGGCACGTGCTGGTGGATGAGTACCAGGACACCAACCACGCGCAGTACCAACTGGTCCGGGAACTGGTCGGACAGGGAGGCGGAGAGGGGGAGCATGCCGTGCCGCCGGCGGAGCTGGCCGTGGTGGGCGACGCCGACCAGTCCATCTACGCGTTCCGTGGCGCGTCGATCCGCAACATCGTGGAGTTCGAACAGGACTACCCCCACGCCCGGACCACCCTGCTCGAGCAGAACTACCGTTCCACCCAGACCATCCTGCAAGCGGCCAACGCGGTCATCGCGAAGAACTCCGAGCGTCGGCCCAAGAGACTGTGGACCGACTCCGGGGCGGGCACGAAGATCATCGGCTACGTGGCGGACTCCGAGCACGACGAGGCGGCGTTCGTCGCGCAGCAGATCGACACGCTCGGGGACGAACACGGCGTCAAGCCCCGCGACGTCGCGGTCTTCTACCGCACCAACGCCCAGTCCCGAGCCCTCGAGGAGGTGCTCGTGCGGGTCGGCCTGCCCTACAAGATCGTCGGCGGCACCCGGTTCTACGAGCGCCGTGAGGTCAAGGACGCGCTGGCCTACCTGCGCGTCATCTCCAACCCCGCCGACACGGTCAACCTGCGGCGGATCGTCAACACCCCGAAGAGGGGAATCGGTGACCGGGCCCAGGCCTGCGTGGCGGCGCTGGCCGAACGCGAGCGAATTCCCTTCGTCGCCGCCCTCGGCCGCGCGGCCGACGCCCCGGGCATCGCGACGCGCTCGGTCACCGCGATCGCGGCCTTCACGTCGCTGCTCGAGGCGCTGCGCACAGTTCACGAGGGCGGCTCGGGGGTCGGCGAGCTGCTCGAGGCGGTTGTCGAGCAGAGCGGTTACCTCGACGAGCTGCGCCGGAGCCAGGACCCCCAGGACGAGACACGGGTGGAGAACCTCGCCGAGCTCATAGCGGTGGCAAGGGAGTTCGACGAGACCTATCCCGATGGGACGCTCGAGGACTTCCTCGAGCAGGTGTCACTCGTGGCAGACGCCGACGAGATCCCCGACGGTGAGGCGGACGACGGCGGAGTCGTCACGTTGATGACCTTGCACACGGCGAAGGGACTCGAGTTCCCGGTGGTCTTCCTCACCGGCATGGAGGACGGCACCTTCCCCCACCTGCGCGCGCTGGGCGACCCCCAGGAGCTGGAGGAGGAGCGGCGGCTCGCCTACGTCGGCATCACGAGGGCACGCGAGCGCCTGCACCTGTCGCGAGCGGTGGTGCGCTCGGCGTGGGGAGCGCCGTCATACAACCCAGCCTCCCGGTTCCTCGCCGAGGTCCCGGAGGAGCTGATCGACTGGCAGCGCACGGAATCCACCGGTATGCGACCGTCGTCGACCCCGGCCGTGGCTCGGCTCGCAGGACGTCCCGGTGTCCGCTCACCGGGCAACCGCCCGGTGATCTCGTTGCACGCCGGGGACCGCGTCACGCACGACTCCTTCGGGCTCGGCTCGGTGGTGCGCGTCGAGGGCGAGGGGGAGAAGGCGATGGCTCACGTCGACTTCGGCGGCGACGCCGGCGTCAAACGCCTGCTGCTGCGCTACGCCCCGGTCGAGAAGCTCTGACGTCGGATTCGGCGTGGCTGCGGCGAACGGCACAATTCGCGGCGAAGCGCACAGGTAGAGGTGTGCCGCTCGTCGGCAACCGTGCCACTCGTCGCGTGACCTCAGACGAGGTTGCGGGCGGCGAGCCAGGGCATCGGGTTGATCGGTGCCCCGCCACCGGGGTGGATCTCCAGGTGCAGATGCGGCCCGGTCGAGCGGCCGGTGTTGCCCGAGTAGCCCACGACCTCACCGGGCGTGACGCTCTCGCCGGGCACGACCGCGCGGGACGACAGATGGAAGTAGTAGGACACGGTGCCGTCCCAGTACTCGATCTCGACCCGGTTGCCCGAGGTGGCGTTGTAGCTCACCGCGGTCACGGTGCCGCTGGACATGGCGCGCACGGGCGTGCCCATCGGGACGCTGAAGTCGCTGCCGGCGTGCAGACGCCCCCACCGATAGCCGAACCCAGACGTGTAGTGCATCCCGCTCACCGGCTGGACCCACGACTGAGCCGCCTCGCGGCGCTCCCTTTCGCGTTGCTCCGCCGCCTCGGCCCTGGCCCCGGCCCGGGCCTCGCGGCGGGCCGCCTCCCTGCGCTCCTTGACGAGCTGCGCGGCCTCTTGCTGCTGCGCGCGGACCTCCCTGACGGCCGACGCCACCCGGTCAGCCGAGCGTGACACCTGGCGCTGGAGCTCCGCGCGGTCCATGACGTCCTGGCCGGCGTCCCGCGCCGTGGCGTGCATCGAGGACCGCGCCCCGTCGAGCACGGGACGCTGGGCGGCAGGTGCGGCACCAGTGCTCGTCAACAGGATCGTCCCGGTGGCAGCCGCCAGCAGCAGGCTGGTATGACGTGACGCCGCGCCCGCACGCCGGGCACGGGGGGCACGGTGGCGGCCGTGGTACTGCCGACGCGGCACAGCGGGGCCTTTCGGGAACGCGGGAGGACACGAGAAGGTCACGAGGATACCGAGCCACCTGACGCGCGGCAAAACCGCTGCCGCGGCTCGTCAGCGCCGGTGGCTGGGGGAGCGCCGGCCGGTCTCCAGCTGGGTGACGCCGGCGGTGCGGGTCGAGCCGTCCTGCGCGAGGTGGGCCAACGTGGTGGAGATGCCGTGGACCACTGAGCCGTTGATCGGCAGGCTCATGTGCCCGACTCCCTGCAGCGGGATGTTGTGCGCGATGAGGTCGGGATGGGTGATCCGCCCGTGTTCCTGGGGCACGACCAGGGGATCGATGTCGGACCAGTAGGCCACGAACCGGGTCATGCAGCCCGGGGCCGGCTCCTCCAGCTCCCGCATCAGGGCGCTGTCCGGGCGGAGCTGGCGGCCCAGCCGAAGCGGCAGGACGTAGGCATCGCAGGTTCCACCGTGGGGCGTGCCCAGGGTGACCAGTGTGTGCACGCGTGCGTCCCCGCCGAGCCGGGTCACGTAGTAGCGCGCGATCAGCCCACCGAGACTGTGCCCCACCACATGGATGCGCTCGTAGCCCGTCTCGGCCACCAGCTCCTCGACCTGCTCCGCGAGGCGCGCGGCGGCGGTCCGCACGTCGGTGGTGAGCGGCGAGTAGTTGATCGAGAGGACGCGCCCGAAGCCGCGCCGCCGCAGCCCACGGGACAGCAGCGTGAAGATGGAGCGGTTGTCGACCATGCCGTGGACCAGCAGGATCGGCGTCCCCGCGGCCTCCACGTCGCTGATGAGCAACCCCCGCTGCACCGGTGGCAGGTGCTCCACGCCGTAACCGTGGCCGCCGCGGCGGTCGCCGCGGGCCAGCGCCCCGAACGGGTAGAGCGCGAGGTGAGTGCCCACCCACGCGGCCTCGACCGCCGCTCCAGCGAGTCCGCTCGGTGTGGCCAGCCTGCGGCCGGCACGGACCAGGGACCGTGCCACCGCACCGGGGAGTCCGTCCCGCAGCGTTGCGTCATCGTCGCTTCGGGTCCGGCCGGTGCCGTCGGTCGTGCGGGGCGCCGACCAGGGCCAGGGGAGCGACACAGTCACGTGGCTGGCTCCTTCGGGTCTGGGCGGCGCTCGGTGGCCGGGGCGCCGGTCTGGTCCGGCCGACCGTACTGCGAAAGCGGCCCCCGTGCACGCACCTTGGCTCCACGACGAGCCGGACCTGCGCACCCGTGAGAACAGCCGATCCATCGTGTCGCTCGGGTCAGCTGCCCTGGATGCGTCAGGCCGGCTGGTTTCGGCAGGCGACCCGCTCACTCAGGCTCGGCAAGTGTTCGTGAACGTGAAACTTGCTCTGGTGGCCGCTGGAGCGCTCCCGGAGCTCGCTTGCAAGTTGTCGGCCTCGTGCTGCCAGATGCGCGAGTTGAGGTCGACGCGCTTGCCGCCGTGCCCGCTTGACGACGTCACCGGTGCTGACTCGCGCGACGCCTGGCCAGGCGTTCGTGTATCGCGGTGTAGGTGTCGGCGTCGATCTCGCCAGAGGCGAACCGGCGGTCGGCAATCTCCTCCGGCGTCTCCCTCGGCGCAGGTCCCCCGCCGCGGGCATCGTCGTGTCTGGAGGGCTGCTGGGTGAGGCGAACCACCGCCCAGACGATCAAGCCGATCAGCACGATCCACAGCAGGGACATGAAGATCATCCAGATCCAGCCTCCGCTGTTCCAGTACATCATCGTCCTCACCTCTTCCTCCACGCCTTCACGCTCATCATCCCTCGGGATCGAGGGAGCCGAGAGGGCCCTTGGTCCCGTCGACAGCATCCCGACACGGCGCGGCGTCGCGCACCGGCTGCGGTTAGTCTGCACCTATGACGCAGACGACCGACCCCGGCACCAGCCCGCTCCGGATCCTGGTGGCCAAGCCAGGACTCGACGGCCACGACCGCGGGGCCAAGGTTGTCGCGCGAGCGCTTCGGGACGCGGGTATGGAGGTCGTCTACACCGGGCTGCACCAGACCCCCGAGCAGATCGTCGAGGCGGCCATCCAGGAGGACGTCGACGCGGTCGGCCTGTCCGTGCTCTCCGGGGCGCACATGACCCTCTTCGCGAAGGTGGCCGAGCTGCTCAAGACCAGGGATGCCTCCGACATCGTGGTCTTCGGAGGCGGGATCATCCCCGACGGCGACATCCCCCAGCTCGACGAGCTCGGTGTGGCGAAGGTGTTCACCCCCGGCGCCACGACGACCGAGATCGTCGAGTGGGTTCGCGGCAACGTCGAACGGCATTGAGGGACGGTTCTTTACCCTTCCGCGCGTCCAGTCGGTGAACCCGCCTTGCCCTTCACGGTGACGGTGGGTTGTGGCCAGTGTTTGGCAAAGATTGCACAAGGGCCATTGACCTCCTCCCCGCCGGTCCGCGAGCGTCTGCCACCGGCCCGGGACGAGATCGGTCGGCTCACCTCGCCAGCTCGCGTCACCTCGTGACGCCAGACCTCTCCGGGTGGATCGCGCCATCAACCGATGGCCCCGAGAAGGAGATGTCCGTGAACCGACTGACATGCGGTATGGCGTGTGGCGCACTGGTCGCCGCGGCGGCCCTGGCCCCAGCAGGGAGTGCCCTTGCGACCGGACACGAAGGCGCCGCGGCGCCTGGTGCCGTCCAGGGCGACTCGCACCGCGCCATACAGGCTGAGCAGGCCCGTGCCGACACCATGGCGAAGCGACTGTCGCTGGGCGCCCGGGAGAGGCTGGAGGTCAAAGCCGTCACGAAGGACCCCGACGGGACCACCCACGTGCGCTACGACCGCACCTTCGCCGGTCTGCCGGTCGTCGGCGGTGACCTGGTCGTCCACCGGGGCGCGGGCGGTGCCATCGAGGGCGTGAACGACAACGCCTCCGGCAAGGTCTCGGTCGCCTCGACGACACCGACGGTCGCTGCCGCGGTGGCCCGGCACACCTCGCTGCAGCAGGCGCACCTGGCAGGCGAGAGGAGCTCCGACACCCTGGTCGTCTTCGCCGGGCAGGGGGCCCCGAGGCTGGCCTACGACGTGGTGGTCAAGGGGTTCCGTCCCGACCAGACCCCGAGCCGGCTGCACACGATCGTCGACGCCCGCAACGGCAAGACGCTGGCCACGTGGGACGACATCCAGAACGGCACCGGTCACGGGATCTTCGTGGGCACGGTCACCATCGGCAGCGGGCCCGTGTCCGGCGGCTACCAGCTGAAAGACGGACACGGCAACTACACGACCGACCTGCGCGGCGCCACCTCCGGGACGGGCACGACCTTCACCGACGCCGATGACGTCTGGGGCAACGGGAGCGTGAGTGACCGGGCGTCGGCTGCCGTCGACGCGCAGTACGGCGCCGAGAAGACCTTCGACTTCTACCAGAACGTCATGGGCCGGGATGGCATCTGGGACGACGGCCGGGGAGCCCGCTCGCGTGTCCACTACGGAAACAACTACGTCAACGCGTTCTGGGACGGCACCCAGATGACCTACGGCGACGGCTCGGGCAACACCCGTCCGCTGGTCGAGCTGGACGTCGCGGCACACGAGATGAGCCACGGCGTCACCGAGAACACCGCCGGGCTCAACTACTACGGTGACGCCGGCGGGCTCAACGAGGCGACCAGCGACATCTTCGGGACCGCCGTGGAGTTCTACGCGGACAACCCGAACGACGTGGGCGACTACCTCATCGGCGAGGAGATCGACATCAACGGCAACGGCACGCCGTTGCGCTACCAGGACAAGCCGTCCCGCGACGGCAGCAGCCCCAACTGCTGGTCCAGCTCGGTGTCGGGCCTCGATCCGCACTACTCGTCCGGCCCGCTCAACCACTGGTTCTACCTCGCCTCCGAGGGATCCGGAGCCAAGACGATCAACGGCGTCAGCTACGACAGCCCGACCTGCGACGGCCAGAGCATGTCCGGGATCGGCCGTGCGAAGGTCGAGAAGGTCTGGTACCGCGCTCTGTCGACCTACCTGACGTCCGGCAGCACCTACAAGGACGCCCGCAACGCCGCCATCCGGTCCGCCAAGGACCTCTACGGCGACGGGACCGAGTGCACCGGGATCCAGAACGCCTTCGACGCGATCGCCGTCCCGGCCGGGGCACAGAGCTGCTCCGGCGCGACCGACCCCGGCGACCCGCCCTCCGGTGACAACCTGCTGCAGAACCCGGGATTCGAGTCCGGTGCGACGGTCTGGACCGGCACCAGCGGCCCCATCACCACCAACACCGGGCGCCCGGCGCACAGTGGCAGCTGGAAGATGTGGCTCGGCGGCAACGGCACGAGCGCGACCGAGTCGGAGTCGCAGCAGGTGACCATCCCGTCGGCGTCGTCGGCGGCCCTGTCGTTCTGGCTGCGCACCGACACCTCCGAGTCGACCAGCTCTTCCGCCTACGACCGCATGCAGGTGCAGGTCACCTCCGGCGGCACCACCAGGGCCCTCAGGACCTGGAGCAACCTCGACGCCACCGGCGACTACCGCAAGCAGACACTGGACCTGTCCGCCTACACCGGCAGGACGGTGACCCTGCGTTTCGTGATGCAGGAGGACTCGATGCTGCAGACCAGCTTCGTCGTCGACGACACGTCACTCACGACGGGCTGAGCCACCCGCGCACACCGGACCGGCCGTCATACCAGCAGGTATGACGGCCGGTCCCGCTGGTGTGCCCGTGTCACAGGGGCTGGCAGAGGGTGCGTTCGGCCGGCGGCTGGGTGATATCACCCAGGAGCCTGCTCAGCGGCGCGGCGAGCTTGCCCAGCCCCGGGTCGTCCAGGGAAGCGCTGTGGCGACCACTCGTGACCGTGACGAACATCTGGTCGGCGATCTTGCCCGGCGGCGTGGCGCGGGAGGAGCCGGGGACCGGCCAGTCGACGCCGTCCACCGAGGCCCGGATCTGCTCCATCAGGGCGGTGTCGACCCGGCAGCGCTGGGGGGAGCTCGCCCTGCGCGTCACCGTCGCGGTGCCGTCCGCCTGCAGCACCACCCGGTCGCGGAAACCGGCGATGCCACCGGTGCGTGACACCGTCATCGGGAAGGGAACTCGGGAGGCATCCGGCCCATGGGGGCCCTGGCCGTAGGTGGGCGACGTCGCCGGGGCGGTCGGCCTTGGCAGGCCGGTCGCCGGGCCGCTCTGCGTGCTCTCGCTGCTGACGGGCGTGGACGAAGCCGGTCCGGTGCCCCCACCGACCTCGCTCGAGCCGCACGCGGCGAGGACGAGCACCGTGGCCGGGATGCCGAGGGTCCGGATCGCGCGTGTCATGGACGTCATCATGCCGACTTGGACGCGCCGGCGGCGGCTCGGGTTGCCTCCGATCGGGAGCGCGGTGAGATCGCTCGCATTCCGGTGGTCACGGCACCCGCGCCGACCGCATGGGCCGTGGCAGGACTAGTCTGCCGTCGGACCATCCCTTCGACGACGAGGACGGATTCGCTCGTGGACCTATTCGAGTACCAAGCACGTGACGTGTTCGAGGCGCACGGCGTCCCGGTCCTGGCCGGTGCCGTCGCCAAGACCGTGGACGAGGCCGTGGCTGCGGCCGAGACGATCGGCGCAGACAGCGGCGGCGTGGTCGTCGTCAAGGCCCAGGTCAAGACCGGCGGCCGCGGCAAGGCCGGTGGCGTCAAGGTGGCCAAGACGCCGGATGAGGTCCGCACCCACGCCGAGGCGATTCTGGGGATGGACATCAAGGGCCACACCGTCCACCAGGTGATGATCGCGCAGGGCGCCCAGATCGCCGAGGAGTACTACTTCTCCGTGCTGCTGGACCGTGCCAACCGCTCCTACCTGGCGATGTGCAGCAAGGAGGGCGGCGTCGAGATCGAGCAGCTCGCGGTCGAGCGGCCCGAGGCGCTGGCCCGCATCGAGGTCGACCCGCTCGTCGGCATCGACGAGGCCAAGGCGACCGAGATCGCGCAGGCAGCCGGCTTCGGCGATGACCTGCTGCCGCAGCTGGTCGACACCTTCGGCAAGCTGTGGGACGTCTACCGCGAGGAGGACGCGACGCTGGTCGAGGTCAACCCGCTGGTCAAGACCCAGGACGGCACGATCATCGCCCTCGACGGCAAGGTGACCCTCGACGACAACGCGGGCTTCCGCCACCCCGACCACGCGGCGCTGGAGGACCAGGCGTCGGCCGACCCGCTCGAGGCCGCGGCCAAGGAGAAGGGCCTCAACTACGTCAAGCTGGACGGCTCGGTCGGCATCATCGGCAACGGTGCCGGGCTGGTCATGTCCACGTTGGACGTCGTCGCCTACGCCGGTGAGGACGTCGCCGGCCAGCCGAAGCCGGCCAACTTCCTGGACATCGGCGGTGGCGCCTCGGCCGAGGTGATGGCCAACGGGTTGCACATCATCCTGGGTGACGAGCAGGTCAAGAGCGTCTTCGTCAACGTCTTCGGTGGCATCACGGCGTGCGACGCGGTGGCCAACGGCATCGTCGGTGCGTTGAACGCCCTCGGCGACCAGGCGACCAAGCCGTTGGTCGTGCGCCTGGACGGCAACAACGTCGAGGAGGGTCGCCGCATCCTCGCCGAGGCGGCGCACCCGCTCGTCTCGATCGAGCAGACCATGGACGGTGCGGCCCGCAAGGCTGCCGAGCTGGCTTCGGCCGCGAACTGAAAGGGCTCCCACTCATGGCCATTTTTCTCAACGCTGACTCCAAGGTCATCGTCCAGGGCATGACCGGCTCGGAGGGCAAGAAGCACACCCAGCGCATGCTGGCCTCCGGCACCACCATCGTCGGTGGCGTCACGCCCGGCAAGGGCGGTCAGAAGGTCGAGTTCGAGGGCGGCGTCTCCGTTCCCGTCTTCGGCTCCGTCGCCGAGGCGGTCGAGGCGACCAGCGCCGACGTGTCGGTGATCTTCGTGCCGGCGAAGTTCGCCAAGGCGGCCGTGGTCGAGGCCGTCGACGCCAAGATCCCGCTCGCGGTCGTCATCACCGAGGGGATCGCGGTCAAGGACACCGCGGAGTTCTTCACCTACGCCCAGCAGGCCGGCACCACCCGCATCATCGGCCCGAACTGCCCCGGTCTGATCAGCCCCGGGAAGTCCAACGCCGGCATCATCCCGGCCAACATCGCCGAGGCCGGCCGGGTGGGGCTCGTCTCCAAGTCCGGCACGCTGACCTACCAGATGATGTACGAGCTGCGGGAGTTCGGCTTCTCGACCGCCATCGGCATCGGCGGGGACCCGATCATCGGCACGACCCACATCGACGCGCTCGAGGCCTTCCAAGCCGACCACGAGACCGACGCGATCGTGATGATCGGTGAGATTGGCGGCGACGCCGAGGAGCGCGCGGCCGACTACATCAAGGACCACGTCACCAAGCCGGTGGTCGGCTACGTCGCGGGCTTCACGGCCCCCGAGGGCAAGACGATGGGCCACGCCGGCGCGATCGTCTCCGGGTCGTCCGGCACCGCGGCCGCCAAGAAGGAGGCCCTCGAGGCCGCCGGCGTCAAGGTCGGCAAGACGCCGTCCGAGACCGCCGGCCTGATGAAGGAGATCATGCAGGGCCTGGCCAAGTAGCACTCGGCCCCGGCGCGGCACCGGCTCCGGTCACCGTGGGTTGGATGGCCTCGTGCGCGAGGCCGGTATGCCGGGTGCTCACCGCTGCCCGGCCAGACCCACCAGACGCTGCAGCTGGCTGAAGCCCTCGTCGCCGGGGACGCCGCCGGTCAGCGCGAAGGTCGACACGGCACCGGTGGTGCGCTGGGTCGTGACCGCCACCCAGGTGGTGATCACCGGTCCGCCATGGGGGTTGTCGAAGTCGAGCCGGAACGCCCCGGCGTGGTCGGGGTCCGGGGTGACGGTCATGCCCTCGACCCGCGCCGCGCAGGTGCGCAACGCCTGCACGAGCCGGTCACGCTCCGCCGTCGCCGCCGCGTCGTCGCTGGTCAGTCGCACCCGCTGCCTGCCGACAAACGTCCCGTCGGTCGCGGTCGCCACGGAGACGATCCCGAAGCGGCCCGCGCCCGGCGCCCCGTCCTGCGCGGTGTCGGCGTCGCAGTTGCTGATCGCGGCCTGTCCTTCCCAGTCGCCGGTCACCGAGCGGGTCGCCGCGCCGTGGGTAAGGCCCGGAGCGGACCAGGCGCTGGCGGGCACGAAGAGTGCGCCGTCCAGCAACGGACGGGGGCCGACGACGTGCATCGGCTCGTCGTCGGTGGACCCACCCGTGGAGCCGGTGGTGGGACCTGCCGCAGGCGGCGTGGCGGTGGGTGCCGGACCACCGGGCGACCTGGACAGGTCAGCGCCGCTGGTCTGCTCCAGTCGCTGTTGCGCGACGGATGCCAGGTCGCCCACCTGCTTGCGGGCGACCTGCTGGTCCCCGATCGTGCCGCTGACCGCGAGGACGCTGGTGTCGGCGCCGCTGTGCGCGACAGCGACCCACGACTGGACGCCCGCACCACCGCGGATCAGCAGGATCCTCGGCCACTCCGATCCGGACCCCTGCGTGGTGACCGCGGTGCCGTTGCAGGCCATCACCCGGGTCAGCATCGTCTCGACTGCGCGGTCTCCGGCGCTCGCCGACGACGCGCGGTAGAGCGACTGCTCACCGTTCCAACCAGCCGGCTCGGCGCGCACGTCCTCCGCCCGCACGCGTTCGCCGGGGGCCGTGGCAGGACAGGGGCCGGGGACGGGCTGGTCCGAGGGGGCCGGCACGAGACGCACCACGCCGGTGCTTCCCAGTGCGCGGCCCCACTCGGCGCTGAGGGGGAGCGGCCCGGCGATGGCCAGGGGCCTGCTCGGATCGGCTTGTGCCCCGTCGGGCGCCACGGGCGACACGGTCGCCGCGGGAGCCAGGCTGGCGTCCGGGTCGAGCTGCTGGACCCCGGTGTAACCGAGGACCAGCACGGCGGCGGCGGCAGCGGCGCCGATCGAGATGCGGCGCCGGCGGCGCGCGTTGCCCCGGGCCATCACGAAGCGCACGTCCGGCAACGGCTGGGCCTCGACGTCGTGGCGCAGCGTCCCGAGCGCGGCACGCAGCTGCTGGTCCTGCTCCTGCGTCCACCTTTCCTGCTCAGCCATGACGGGACTCCTCGCTGGTGAGGGCGGAGGCCAACTGGGCCCTGCCCCGGTGGAGGCGGGCCTTGATGGTCCCCGCGGGTGTGCCGGTCTCGGCGGCGATCTGGTCGATCGACAGGTCGGCGATGTAGTGCAGCGCGACGGACTCGCGGACCGGCGCGGACAGCGTCCGCAGCGCCTCGATGACGGCCACCCGGTTCTCGTCGGGTGGCGGCACCTCGGCGCCGGGACCGTGTCGCAGGTGGGCGCTGCGCTGGTTGGTCGTCTTGCGCCACGACGAGATGGCCAGGCGCCTGGCGACCGTGCGCACCCAGGCCCGCGGGTCGTCATACGTGCTCACGGCCGACCAGCGCTGCCACGCTCGGCTGAACGCCTCCTGCGTGCTGTCCTGCGCCAACGTCAGGTCGCCGGTGGCGGCGTAGACGAGGTGGATCACCGAGGTCGCGGTCGCGCGGTAGAACTCCTCGAAGTCCTGCTCCGGCCGGCCGTTGGCTGCCACCTGCCCACCTCCCTCGGCTGTCCGCGGGCGGTCGGATGGCCCGTCACCTGAGCAGACGCCCGGGGACGCCGCCCGGTTGCGTGCGATCTGCCGCGGCTGTGGCGCGTGTCCCAAATAGTGCCCCACTCGGCGCGCCTCGCCGCGGATCGTGATCCAACCGCGACCATGGAGGCGTCATGACTCTGCTCGAACGAACGCGCCACCTCACCGGATCCAGCTCCGACGCGGAGGCCGGACCGTGGCACCTGCGTGGCCTCGCCGCTGGCGCGGGCGTCCTCGCCGCACTGGCGTCGATGATCCTGCTCTGTCTCCCGGTGCTGGTGGCGTGGATGACCGATCCGCGGACCACCACCTCGTGGAGCTCCGCCCTCGGCGTCGGCGTCGACGGTTGGGTCCTCGCGCACGGCGCGTCGCTGCAGGTGGGCGCGGTGTCGTTGCGGATGATGCCGCTGCTGCTGACCGCCGTGCCACTGCTGGTCGCGTTGGCTGCGGCGCGGCAGCTCCTGGCCCGTCTCGCCGGTTGGCCGGGTGCCACGGCCGGCCCGGGGTGGCGCTGCCCCGCGATGGCCCAGCTGACGCTGTTCGTGCTCGCGTATGCCGTGACCGGACTCCTCGTGCCGGTGGTCGCGTCGGGAGCCGCCCGGGTCTCGCTGCCCGGCCTCGTCCCGGGGGTGCTGCTCGTGCCGGTCGTCGCGCTGCTGCTCGGACTGTGGCGCGAGCACCGGAGCGGGGTCGGCGGCCTGAGCGAGGAGGTCGCGCTCTGGTTGGGCCGTCGCACGCCGGCCTGGTTGCGCAAGGCGGTGCGCCCGGCACTGGTCGGCGCGGGCCTGCTCCTGCTCGCGGGGTTGCTCGTGGTCGTCCTGGTGCTGGTCACCCACCTGTCCCGGATCGGTCGGCTGTATGACGAGCTCGGCGCCGGCGTCGTGGGTGCCACCGTGCTGTCGGTCGGTCAAGCGCTCGCCCTGCCCAACCTGGTGCTGTGGGCGCTCGGCTGGGTGGCCGGGCCCGGTTTTGCGGTCGGTGACGTGGTGGTGACCTGGACCCATGTGGATCCCGGGGTGCTGCCGCTGGTGCCCGTGTTCGGGGCCCTGCCGCAGCCGGGCACCCTACCGCCGGGGTTGTGGTTGTCGGTCCTCGTGCCGGTCGCGATCGGCGGCGTGGTCGGCTGGCGGAGTCTGCGGGCGACCACTCGTCTGGCCACCTGGCGGGCCAAGGCGCGTGCCGCGGCGACGGCCTGTGTGCTCGCCGCAGCGCTGCTCGGTGCCCTCGCGGCGCTGGCGAGCGGGTCCCTCGGCACCGACCACCTCGCCAGTGTGGGGGTGCACGCCGTGAGCGTGGCCGGGGTGCTGCTGCTCGAGCTGGTGGCCGGTGCCCTGCTGGTGGTGTCGGTCGCGCACTGGCGCCAGTCCCGCCTCTGACGCGCCCTCTTCGTCCCACCCCTCTCGAAGTTGCTGGGACCTGGCGTCACCGGTGACGCCAAGTCCCAGCAACTTCTAAGGTGTGCGGGAGGTCCGGGTGCCGGCGCGGGCTGGGAAGGTGTCCGTATGACGCGCAGGTTGACCCGCGAGCGCCTGGCCACGATGACGCTGCGACGGCAGTTCCCGAGGGTGCGGGGGCGGCGCCGGGCCGCGGTGGTCGAGCTGTACCAGCGGCTCGGGCCGGTGCAGACGCAGGTGCCGAGGGCCGCCTTCCTCTTCGCCGCGTCCCGCCTGCCGGGAGTGCCCTACGCCGAGATCGTGGCGGCGTTCGAGTCCGAGGATCTGGTGAAGGGGAGCAACCTGCGTGGGACCGTGCACTCCTCGAAGCGAGAGCTGCACCCCTTGCTGGACGCGGTCTCGCGTCGTCCGCGGGCGCTGATGCTGCGCAACCTGCTGGGGCTGGACGCGGTCGAGCCCGAGACGCTGACCGCCGAGATCGAAAGGATCGCCACCGACTGGATCGAGCGGGATGAACTGGTCGCCCAGGTGCGCGACTGGCTCGCCGCGCGGGCAGGGTCGCCGCGGCCCGCGCTGACGACGGCGGCGGCCAACCTGGTCTGGGGGCACTCGGCGCTGGTGCGGCGACCTCCGGACCAGCGCTGGGAGACCCGCACCGACACCTGGCACCGGCACCTGCGACCGGGCGAGCCGGGCCGGGGGAGCACCCTCCTCGACGGCGGGGACGGCGGCCGGGACCTCGACCACGCGCACGACGAACTCGTCAGGCTGCACCTGGGCGCCTACGGGCCGGCGACCAGGCGGGACGTCGCGTGGTGGATGGGCGTCCGGCTGCGTGACGTGGACCGGGCGTTGGACCGGCTGGGGGACGCGGTGGTGCGACTCACCGGGCCCGGGGCCGCGACCTACCTCGACCTCGCCGAACCCCCGCGTGGCGGCTCCGACCCGGGGACGGTGCTGCTGCCGGAGTACGACGGGTTGCTGCTGGGCTACGAAGGACCTGGCCGTGGGCGGTTCCTCGACCCGCGGCACCTGCCCCGGATCTGGCGCCGGGAGAACGGGATGTTCTCACCGGGCTTGCTGCACGACGGCCGGGTCGTCGGGACCTGGCGCATGGTGAACGGCGGTCATGGCCATGGCTCACGGGTGGAGGTCATCCCGTTCGAACCCGTCGCGGGCCTGGACGAGCGGGCCGTGTCCTCGAGCGCCGCGGCCGTGGCGCTCGCACTCGCTCTGGAGCTGGACGACCTACGCGTCCTTGCCCCCGAGTGGGCCCGGCGAGCACTGGTCAGCCGCTGAGCAGGAAGTCGCTGAGCGGCCCGGTGCCGCCCTGCTGCCGGCAGTCCGCGACGGCGGCGTGGGTGTTGGCGCCCTGCATGCACTCGCGGAAGTCGCGGTTGAACGCGTAGGCGCCCGCCGACAGGGCCACCACGGCCGACAACCCCACCACCAGCACCAGGCCCACTCCCGACCAGAGGGTGGTCGCCCGCGGTGCGCCGTCGTGGTTCAGCAGCCGGATGGCCCGCACCGACTCGAACGCGGCCGGCACGAGGGCGACCAGCGCCACCGCCTGGTAGGGCATCGGCATCTCGGTGGCGAGGAAGCCGAGCAGCATGAGCACGGCGGCGCGACGGGAGTGCACGAGTCCGCGAGGCGCCTTGCGGCTCTCGCCGGTGGACATTCCTCACCCCCGTGCTCGGCGTTCGACTCGGGTCCGGAGCGCACCGGACCTTCGGATATCGTCTCTCATCGTGACGAGTGCCTCTGACACCGGGTCGGCCCGGGCCGGAACCTCGGGCACGCCCCACCCGATCGTCGTGCTCGTCTCCGGAACCGGCACCAACCTCCAGGCGCTGATCGACGCCAGCGCCGATCCCGCCTACGGAGTGCGGATCGCCGCCGTGGGAGCCGATCGCGACGGCATCGAGGGACTGGCCCGGGCCGAGCGGGCCGGCATCCCCACCTTCGTGCTGCGGGTCACGGACTTCCCGACCCGCGAGGAGTGGGACCAGGCGCTCGCCGACCGCGTCTCGTCCTACGACCCGGCGCTGGTCGTCTCGGCCGGCTTCATGAAGCTCGCCGGTGAGGCCTTCCTCGATCGCTTCGGCGGGCGCTACGTCAACACCCACCCCGCCCTCTGCCCGTCCTTCCCCGGCATGCACGGTGCCCGGGACGCCCTCGCGTACGGCGTGAAGGTCACCGGATGCACGTTGTTCGTCGTCGACGCCGGCATCGACACCGGCCCGATCGTCGCCCAGGTGCCCGTGCCGGTCGTGGACGGCGACACCGAGGAGTCGCTGCACGAGCGGATCAAGACGGCGGAGCGCAGCCTGCTCGTCGACTGCGTGGGCCGCATGTGCCGTCACGGATTCACCATCACCCAACGGAAGGTCACCCTCGCGTGAGCACCCAGCGTCCCTTGAAGCGTGCCCTCATCTCCGTCTACGACAAGACCGGCCTGGAGGAGCTGGCCCGCGGCCTGCACGAGGCCGGGGTGGCGCTGGTCTCGACCGGTTCGACCGCGGCCCGCATCGCGGACGCCGGGGTCCCGGTCTCGCGAGTGGAGGAGGTGACCGGTTTCCCGGAGTGCCTGGACGGCCGGGTCAAGACGCTGCACCCGAAGATCCACGCGGGCCTCCTCGCCGACACGCGAAACCCCGAACACGTCTCGCAGCTGGGCGAACTCGGCGTCGAGCCCTTCGACCTCGTCGTCTCGAACCTCTACCCCTTCGTCGACACGGTGATGTCGGGGGCGTCGCCCGAGGAGTGCATCGAGCAGATCGACATCGGCGGGCCGTCGATGGTGCGGGCGGCCGCCAAGAACCACGCCAGCGTCGCGATCGTGACCAGCCCCACGGCATACGCGCTCGTCCTGGAGGCGGCCCGCGGCGGTGGCTTCACCCTGGAGCAGCGGCAGCAGCTCGCGGCGGAGGCCTTCGTGCACACCGCGACGTATGACGTGGCCGTCGCCTCCTGGATGGGCAACGTCCTCACCGACACCTCGGGTGGCACCGGCTTCCCGGCCTGGGTGGGGGCGACCTGGGACAGGTCCACGGTGCTGCGCTACGGGGAGAACCCGCACCAGCGCGCGGCGCTCTACCGCAGCTGGGGCAGCGGCATCGCGTCGGCGGAGCAGCTGCACGGCAAGGAGATGTCCTACAACAACTACGTCGACGCGGACGCCGCGGTGCGGGCGGCGCACGACCAGGGCGACCAGCCGACGGTCGCGGTCATCAAGCACGCCAACCCCTGCGGCATCGCGGTCGGCGCGGACATCGCCGAGGCCCACCGCAAGGCGCACGCCTGCGACCCGCAGTCGGCCTACGGCGGCATCGTCGCCACCAACCGTCCGGTGAGCGTCGAGCTGGCGCAGCAGGTCGCGGAGATCTTCACCGAGGTCGTGGTGGCGCCTTCCTACGAGGAGGGCTCGCTGGAGGTGCTGACCCGCAAGAAGAACGTTCGCATCCTCCAGCTGCCCGCCGGCCGGGCGCGCACCGCGGACGACGTCGAGACGCGCCCGATCAGCGGCGGCATGCTGATGCAGGCCGTCGACCAGATCGACGCCGAGGGCACGGGCGCAGACGGGCAGCCGACCGGCGACGACCCGTCGCGTTGGACGCTCGTGTCGGGTGAGGCGGCCGACGGGGCCACGCTCGCGGACCTGCAGTTCGCCTGGCGCGCGATCCGGGCGGTCAAGTCCAACGCGATCCTGCTGGCTCACGACGGGGCGTCGGTCGGCGTGGGCATGGGCCAGGTCAACCGGGTGGACTCCTGCCACCTGGCCGTCCGGCGCGCCGGGGAGGAGAGGGCGCGCGGCTCGGTCGCGGCCTCCGACGCGTTCTTCCCGTTCGCCGACGGGCTGCAGGTGCTGCTGGACGCCGGGGTGCGTGCGGTCGTGGCACCGGGCGGCTCGAAGCGCGACCCGGAGGTCATCGAGGCGGCGCAGGCGGCCGGCGTGACGATGTACTTCACCGGCACCCGACACTTCTTCCACTGACCGTGCCCGTGCTCGATTCGGACCGCTTTGCTCGACTCGGACCGCTCTTGCGGGCGTCAGACGCGGCCCGGATCGAGCAAAGCGGTCTGAGGTGAGCACAGGCGGGGCGGGGGACCGGCTCTTCGGCCTGGCGCTGGCGGGAGCCGCGGCGGGCGGCGCGCTGATCGCGGTGCAGTCGCGGATCAACGGTGAGCTCAGCCACCGGCTCGGGCAGTCGATGGAGGCAGCGCTGTGGAGCTTCGGCTCGGGGCTGGCCCTGCTCACCGCCCTGCTGCTCGTCCCGGCCCTGCGCCGGGGGATGGCCCGCGTCCCTGCGGCGGTCCGGTCGGGTGAGCTGTGCTGGTGGGAGTGCATCGGCGGACTGTCCGGCGCCTGTCTGGTGGCGGTGCAGACGTACGCCGTGCCGCTCGTCGGCGTGGCCCTGTTCACCGTCGCGGTGGTCGGGGGCCAGACCCTCAGCGGGCTGGGCGTGGACCGGCTCGGGCTCGGCCCGGCCGGCCGCACCGACGTCACCCGGGCCAGGATGCTCGCCGCCCTGCTGGCCATCGTGGGGGTCGCCGTCGCCGTCTTCGGCGAGCACGGCACCTCGACGGTCGCGCTGCTCCCGGCCGTGCTGGCCTTCCTCGTCGGTGTCTCGTCCGCCGCGCAGCAGGCGGTGAACGGCAAGGTCAACGGGGTGTCCCGGCAGCCGCTGTCGACGACCTGGCTCAACTTCGCGACCGGCACCGTGCTGCTCTTGGTCCTCACCGGGATCGTGGCCCTGGCCCGGTCCGACGGCGGAGGCTCGGGCGCCGGCACGCCTCCGTGGTGGTCTTGGCTCGGCGGGCTGTGCGGGATCGGGTTCATCGCCCTGGCGGCCTGGGCGGTCCGTCACACGGGCGTGTTGCTCTTCGGGCTGGTCACGTTGTCGGGACAGCTGCTTACCGCACTCGCGCTGGACCTCGCCTCGCCCCGCACGAGGGGCCAGATCGGCACCCAGGTCGTGCTGGGTCTCGCGATCACGCTGGCCGCTGCGGCGATGGCGAGCGTCGCTGCCGGCCGGAGGCGCTCACAGGCCGCGCGCCGAGCCAGCGCCTGAATCCGGACTCAGCTGCTGGGGTGAGCGCCGCGTCGACGACGTCCGGAATCGCCCGCGAACAACGAGAGATTCAGCCCTGCGTCACGGCAGCGGGAGCCACGCGATCACGCTCGTCGTGCACGAAGGCGCCGGCCTCGAGCAGTCGGGGCTCGTGGGCGCGATAGTGGTGCCCGCGGAAGTACAACGGCCGGTCGACCCGGGGGATCCAGGCACGCACCAGTGCTTCGACACCGCAGGTTCCCGGACGCATCCGCCGTCCCTTGGCGTCCGGGACCGACCCGAGTGCGTCGCACCGGTCGTTCTTGGTCAACGGTCGGGTGGCCGCCAGCGGCAGCACCCTTCCGGTGCTCGGATCACGCAGGTCGGGGCGGTCGAGGGTGGGCGTGCTCATCGTGGTGTCCTGACTGGCTCGTGAGTCGACAAAAGGCCTACGAACGCTGCCCCGAGCGGCCAGCCGGGACAGTGACAGGCACAACGCCCGCCACTCGCGACAACGCCGCTCAACTGAGAATCATTCCCACGAGGCCTCGCGGTCCGAGCGGTCGAAGCACATGTCGATGCTCGCGCAGCCGTCGGCGCCAAGGGTGGTCGGGTTGGAGGCCGAGGTGATCGGGCCAGTAATGGACCACCGCCGGGCAGGCGGCGCCGACAGTCATCGTCCGTCGGGATCGGCCATGGCAGGATGAGGTCCCGTGACGGCAACTCTCCTGGACGGCAAGGCCACCCTCGCGACGATCAAGGCAGAGCTCAAGTCGCGCGTCGCCGAACTGCGGGAGCACGGAATCGTCCCGGGTCTTGGGACCGTGCTCGTGGGGGATGACCCGGGCAGCCGGTGGTACGTCGGTGCCAAGCACCGTGATTGCGAGGAGGTCGGCATCGCGAGCCTCCGCCGCGACCTACCCGCCACGTCCACCCAGGCGGAGGTCGAGGCGGTCGTCGACGAGCTCAACGCCGAGCCCGCGTGCACCGGGTTCCTCGTCCAGCAACCCACGGGACTCGACGAATTCGCCCTCCTCTCCCGCGTCGACCCGGCCAAGGACGTCGACGGCCTGCACCCGTTCAACCTCGGCTGTCTGGTGCTCGGCGAGACGGGGCCGCTGCCGTGCACCCCGATCGGCATCATCGAGCTGCTCCGCCGGTATGACGTGCCGCTCGCCGGCGCGCACGCCGTCGTCGTCGGTCGCGGACTCACCGTCGGTCGCCCCCTCGGCCTGCTCCTCAGCCGCAAGAGCGAGAACGCCACCGTCACGCTGTGCCACACAGGGACCCGCGACCTGCCGGGGCTCGTGCGGCAGGCCGACATCGTGGTTGCCGCAGCCGGGCAGCCGGGCCTCATCACCCCCGACATGGTCAAGCCCGGTGCCGCCGTCATCGACGTCGGCGTGTCCCGGGTCGACGGCAAGGTGGCCGGTGATCTGGCCGACGGCGTCGACGAGGTGGCTGGGTGGGTCTCGCCGAACCCCGGTGGGGTGGGGCCCATGACGCGAGCGATGTTGTTGACCAACGTGGTCGAGGCCGCCGAACGCCAGCGAGCATGAGCGACCGCCCGCTCGGGGTCTGGTGGGTGCTCGCTGCCGGACTCGTGGTGGGCCTGCTCCTCATCGCTGACGGCCACCTGCTGCGGGGTGGCTACGTCATCGCGGGCTCCCTTGCCCTGTCGGCGTTCTTGCGGCTGGTGCTTCCGCCTGCCGCCGCCGGCAGCCTGGCGGTGCGCTCGCGGGCGACCGACGTCGTGGTCATGCTCGCGCTGGCCGCGGTCCTGGCGGGAGTGCTCTCGGTCCTGGACATGCGCCCCCGCGGTCCGGGTTCGGTCAACGGCGCGGCAACAGCCGCGGCCCCCGCGGCATCGTCATCGACGTCTGGGATCGCACCCGGCGCAGCATTGCCGACCACCGCAGCGCAGTCGGCAACGCGGGCCCGGCCGCCCATCTCGCTGGAAGGCTGAGTCCCGCCGAGGCGACAGACGCGAAACGGCCCCGGCAGCTGGTGCTGCCGGGGCCGTCGTGTCGCGGCCGTCAGGAGAGCAGGCCGAGCTTGCTCACGGCGTCGCGCTCCTCGGTGAGCTCCTTGACCGACGCGTCGATGCGGGCGCGCGAGAAGTCATCGATCTCGAGCCCCTGCACGATCTGCCACTTCCCGTCCTCCACGGTCACCGGGAAGGAACAGATCAGCCCCTCCGGCACGTCGTACGAGCCGTCGGACGGCACCGACATGGAGACCCAGCGCCCGTCGGTGCCCAGCTGCCAGTCACGAGCGTGGTCGATGGTCGCCGACGCGGCGGAGGCGGCCGAGGAGGCGCCGCGCGCGTCGATGATCGCCGCGCCGCGCTTGGCGACGGTCGGGATGTAGGTCTCCTCGATCCAGGTCTGGTCGCCGACCGCCTCGACGGCGCCCCGGCCGCCGACCTCGGCGTGGAAGAGGTCGGGGTACATGGTCGAGGAGTGGTTGCCCCAGATCGACAGCTTGCTGATCTCGGTGACCGGCACGCCCAGCTTCTTGGCCAACTGGGCGGTCGCACGGTTGTGGTCGAGCCGGGTGAGCGCGGTGAACCGCTCGCGCGGGATGTCGGGCGCGTTGCTCATCGCGATCAGGGCGTTGGTGTTGGCCGGGTTGCCGGTGACGGTGACCTTGACGTCGTCCGCGGCGACTTCACTGAGCGCCTTGCCCTGCGGTGCGAAGATCCCGCCGTTGGCCTCGAGCAGGTCGCTGCGCTCCATGCCCGGGCCGCGGGGGCGGGCGCCGACCAGGAGCGCGTGGTTGACGCCCTCGAAGACCTTCTTGGGGTCGTCGCCGGTCTGGACACCGGCCAGGGTCGGGAACGCGCAGTCGTCCAGCTCCATGACGACGCCCTCGAGCGCCTTGAGGGCGGGCGTGATCTCGAGCAGACGCAGCTCGACCGGGGTGTCCGGGCCGAACAGGGCGCCGCTTGCGATGCGGAAGAGCAGGCTGTAGCCGATGTTGCCGGCGGCGCCGGTCACGGCGACCTTGATGGGTGTGGTGCTCACGGTGACGACCCCTTCAGGCGAATGAGTTTGGGTACGAAAGCGACGTTAGCAGCGTGTGCGCCAGCAGATCGGGGCGAGTCATCGGGACCGGGGCAGTCGTGAGAGGGGAGCGCTCCCTCGAGGGGCCGCTCGCCCCGCAACAGGAAGCAGTGGGACTCAGGCGCGCAGGCCGTCCAGCACGACCTCGACCATCCGCGCGGCCTGGTCGGGTTCGAGCGCGCCCATCATCGTGCAGCCGCCCACCAGGCGGGTGACGTCGGAGGCAGACACATCGGCCCGCACGACACCTGCCTGCTGCGCCCGCTCGAGCATCGTGGTCATCGCCGCGGAGACGGTCTCACGAGAGTGCGTCATGGTGGCGGAACCCTTGCCGATGGCGTCGAAGAGCTGTTGGAACAACGCGCGCTTGGACACGGCATACGCGCTGAACTCCGTGATCCAGGTGCGGAACGCGGACCAGACGTCGGCTTCGTCGGCCAGTTCCACGGCCCGGCCGGCGATCGCGTCGACATCGTTCCTGTAGATGGCCTCGAGCAGGTCGAGCCGGGTGGGAAAGCGGCGGTAGAGGGTGCCGATGCCGACGCCCGCGCGGCGGGCGACGTCCTCCAGCGGGGCGTCGGCGCCGTGCTCGACGAACTCCGCGCGGGCCGCCTCGATCAGCTTGGCCTGGTTGCGTTGCGCGTCGGCGCGCAGGGGGCGCTCCGTCGTCGCCGCGTCCGACGCCTTGGGCGTCACCACCTGGGGCACCTCCGTCATCTCGGTCCGAGAACGTGCTCGGAAATTCGTCGTCCGAAACCTCTTGCGAAGTGGAGGACGCCTCCGTATCGTAATGGAGGGCGCCTCCACTTACCGATGATACCTCGAAGGAACCACCTCAATGTCCTCTCAGACTAACCTCCTGCTGCGCGGCGCACCTGCGCCCGCGCAGCCTCGTCACAGCAAGACCGTGCTGCTCGCCGTCATCCTCGTCGCGCAGCTGATGGTGGTGCTCGACATGAGCATCGTCAACGTGGCGCTGCCCTCCATCCAGCAGGCCCTCGGTTTCACCTCGAGCGGCCTGTCCTGGGTGCTCAACGCCTATACGCTCGCCTTCGGCGGCCTGCTGCTGCTCGGAGCGCGGGCGGGTGACATCTTCGGACGTCGCCGCGTGTTCCTCGCCGGGGTCGCCGTCTTCAGCCTCGCCTCGCTCGCCGGCGGCCTCGCCACGGCGGGGTGGTGGCTGCTCGCGGCGCGCGGTGTGCAGGGCTTCGGCGCGGCCCTCGCCGCTCCGGCCGTCCTCGCGCTGCTGGCCTCGGAGTTCCCGGAGGGGCGTGAGCGCACCCGGGCCCTCGGGCTCTACAGCGCGGCCTCGGTCGGCGGCGCCGCCATCGGCCTGGTCGCGGGCGGCATGCTCGTCCAGTGGACGTCCTGGCGCTGGGTGATGTTCGTCAACGTGCCCGTCGGCCTCGGCCTGCTCGTCGCCGCCCTCGTCGTGGTGCGCAACAGCGCGCGGGCCGCCGGTCGCTTCGACCTCGGTGGCGCGATCAGCTCGACCGTCGGGATGACGGCCCTCGTCTACGGCTTCGTCCACGCGGCCTCGGACGGCTGGCAGAGCACGACAACACTCGCCTCGTTCGCCTTGGGCGCCGTGCTCATGGCGGCGTTCGTGCTGATCGAGCGGCGTGCCGCGATGCCGGTCGTGCCGCTCGGCCTGTTCGCCGACCGCGGGCGCGCCGGGGCCTACATCGGCCGGCTCCTGCTCGTGGCCGGGATGACAGGGATGTTCTTCTTCCTCACCCTGTTCCTGCAGGACGTGCTCGGCTACGGGCCGTTGACGACCGGTATGGCGTTCCTGCCGGTCACGGTGGCGCTGTTCACCTCCGCACAGTTCAGCGCGCGCGTGTGGGTGGAGCGGTTCGGCCCGCGACGGGTGATCCTGGCCGGTCTCGCGCTCTCCACGCTCAGCATGCTGTGGCTCTCCCGCCTCGGGGCCGGTGACTCCTACCTCGACGTGCTCGGTCCGCTCATCCTGTTCGGTGCTGGCAACGGTGCGGCCTTCGTGCCGCTCACCAGTGTGGGGCTCTCCGGGGTGCCTGCACAGCAGTCCGGCGCCGCGTCCGGCCTGATGAACGCCATGCAGCAAGTCGGCGGTTCGCTCGGTCTGGCCGTGCTCGTGACCGTCTTCGGCAGCGCGAGCCGCGGGGCCCAGGCCCTACCCGGTGCCGGTGCGGTGGCCCAGGCTCACCACGCGTTCGCGGTCGGGGCCGACCAGGCCTTCCTGGCCTCGGCGGGCCTGCTGGCGCTCACCCTGGTGATGATCGTCGTCCTGGTGCGGCAGCACCCCCGGGAGTCGCTCGACCTCGCCGCATGACCGCCTCCGGCACGCCCCTCCCGCCACCCGACGATGGGTGTCCGGGAGGGGCGTGCGCCGTCGGCCGATAGCGTCGGGGCCATGCCCGTCCCAGACTTTGTCCTGCGGTTGCGCTCGAAGATCGGGCACGACCTGCTGCCGATGTCGGGCGCAACCGGCGTCGTGCTCGACGGCGACCGGTTGCTGCTCGGCCGTCGCGCGGACACCGGGGGTTGGTCGCTGCCGAGCGGCATTCTCGAGCCCGGCGAGCAGCCCGCCACCGGCGTCCTGCGCGAGATCCTCGAGGAGACCGGTGTCGTGGCAGCCGTCGAGGCGCTGACCAGCACCCACGTGCAGCCGCCGGTGGTCTACCCGGGCGGCGACCGGGCGCAGTACCTCGACCTGACCTTCCGGTGCCGCTACGTGAGCGGGTTGGCGCACGTGGCCGACGACGAGTCGCTCGAGGTCGCGTGGTTCGACCTGTCCGGCCTGCCGGAGCTGTCGACCAGCTCTCGGTTCAAGCTCGACCGGGCGCTCGAGTTCACCGGCACGACCTGGTTCGAGGGCCTCGACGACCGGGTGGCGCCGGACACGGCACACCGATCCTGACGCGGTGCCGTCCTGACCGCCCTCGGCACCCCGAGCGGGGTCAGGAGGAGATCGTGGCCAGCGCTGCGTTCAGGGTCGCCGAGGGGCGCATGACCTCGGCGGCCTTGTCGGGGTCGGGGCGGTAGTAGCCGCCGATGTCGGCCGGATGGCCCTGGACGCTGATCAGCTCTTCGTTGATCCGGTCCTCGTCCCGGGCCAGCGCCGCAGCCAGCGGGGTGAACGCCTCGGCGAGCTGGGGGTCGGCGGTCTGTGCGGCGAGCTCCTGGGCCCAGTAGAGCGCCAGGTAGAAGTGGCTGCCGCGGTTGTCGATCTGGCCCACCTTGCGCGCCGGTGACTTGTTCTCGCTGAGCAGCGTCTCGGTGGCGCGGTCGAGGGCGTCTCCGAGGACGCGCGCGTGCGCGTTGCCGGCGCTCGCCTCGTGACGGAAGCTCTCGGCCAGCGCGAGGAACTCGCCCAGGCTGTCCCAGCGCAGGTAGTCCTCCGCCAGCAGCTGCTGGACGTGCTTGGGCGCGGACCCGCCGGCACCCGTCTCGAACAGTCCGCCGCCTGCCATCAGCGGGACGACCGACAGCATCTTGGCGCTGGTGCCCAGCTCGAGGATCGGGAACAGGTCGGTGTTGTAGTCGCGCAGCACGTTGCCGGTCACCGAGATGGTGTCCTCGCCGCGGCGGATGCGCTCGACCGACAGCTTGGTGGCCTCGACCGGCGACATGATGCTGATGTCGAGGCCCTCGGTGTCGTGGTCGGCGAGGTAGGTCTTGACCTTGTCAGTGAGGTTGGCGTCGTGTGCCCGCTCCGGGTCGAGCCAGAAGATCGCCGGGGTCTGTGACTCCCGCGCCCGGGTCACGGCCAGCTTGACCCAGTCGCGCACCGGGGCGTCCTTGGTCTGGCACGCACGCCAGATGTCACCGGGCGCGACCTCGTGCTCCATCAGCACCTCGCCCGCGCTGTCGACCACCTGGACGCGGCCCGACTCGTGGATCTCGAAGGTCTTGTCGTGGCTCCCGTACTCCTCCGCCTGCTGCGCCATCAGGCCGACGTTGGGCACCGAACCCATCGTCGTGGGGTCGAAGGCGCCGTGCTCCCTGCAGTCGTCGATGACGGCCTGGTAGACGCCCGCGTAGCAGCTGTCGGGAATGACGGCGAGCGTGTCGTGTTCCTCGCCGTCCGGGCCCCACATGTGACCGGAGGTCCGGATCATCGCCGGCATCGAGGCGTCGATGATGACGTCGCTCGGCACGTGGAGGTTGGTGATTCCCTTGTCGGAGTTGACCATCGCCAGCTTCGGGCCGTCGGCCAACCCCTTGTCGATCGCCGACCGGACGCCGTCGCGCACGTCTGCCGGCAGCGAGTCCAGGCCCGCGATGATCGAGCCCAGCCCGTTGCTGGGGGACAGCCCGGCGGCGGCCAGCTGCTCGCCATACTGCGTGAAGACCTCAGGCAGGAAGGCACGCACGACGTGGCCGAAGATGAGCGGGTCGGAGACCTTCATCATCGTCGCCTTCAGGTGCACCGAGAAGAGCACGTCGTCGGCCTTGGCGCGCGCGACCTGGTCCTTGAGGAACGCCTCGAGGGCGGCGGCGCGCATCACGGTGGCGTCGACGACCTCGCCCTGCAGGACGGGGATCTCCTTGAGCACGGTGGTGCCCGAGTCGGCGACGAGCTGGACGGTCAGGGTGTCGTCCTGGGGAAGGACGACGGACTGCTCGTTGTGCCGGAAGTCGTCGGCGTCCATGGTGGCGACGTCGGTGCGCGAGTCCTTGCTCCACGCACCCATCGAGTGGGGGTGCTTGCGCGCGTAGTTCTTCACGGCGGCGGGGGCGCGACGGTCCGAGTTGCCTTCGCGCAGCACCGGGTTGACCGCACTGCCCTTGACGCTGTCGTAGCGGGCGTGGGTGTCGCGCTCCTCGTCGGTCGTCGGCTCGTCCGGGTAGTCCGGAAGCTCGACGCCCTGGCCCTGGAGCTCGGCGATCGCGGCCTTGAGCTGGGGGAGCGATGCGGAGATGTTGGGCAGCTTGATGATGTTGGCCTCCGGCGTGGTGGCCAGCTGCCCCAGCTCGGCGAGCGAGTCGCCCACCCGCTGGTCCTCCGGCAGGCGGTCGCCGAACGCGGCGATGATGCGAGCGGCGAGGGAGATGTCGCGGGTCTCCACGTCGACGCCGGCCGTGGCCGCGAAGGACTGGACGACGGGCAGGAAGGAGTAGGTCGCCAGCATCGGCGCTTCGTCGGTGAGCGTGTAGATGATCTTGGCCATGAGCGGCTTACTCCTGTGCGTCGAGTGGTCGAGCGGGGTGATTGCTGGTGGCGCTCAGGCTATCGAACGGCTGCGGTGGACCGGCTCGGGCTCTGATCGCAGAGGCGAGAGTCATGCGGGGTCCGTCGTGAAGCCGTCGTCGGGAAAGAGGCGGCGTGAGCCCGAGCCCTCGGTGCCGAGGACGTCGTCGGGGTTGTAGAGCCTGCAGCTCTTCAGGGACAGGCAACCGCAGCCGATGCACCCCGTCAGGTCGTCGCGGAGCTTCTCCAGGTCGGCGATCCGCTGCTCGAGGAGCGGACGCCACCTGCGCGAGATGCGGCTCCACTCGGCCTTGTTCGGTGCCCGGTGCGGGTCGAGGTCGCGGAAGGCCTCGGTGATCTCGTGCAGGCTCAGCCCGACCCGCTGTGCCGCCCGGATGACCGCGATGCGCCGCACCACCGCGCGTTCGTAACGGCGGCGGTCGGCAGCCGTGCGCGTGCTGCTGATCAGGCCCAACGTCTCGTAGTAGCGCAGGGCCGACGGGGCCACGCCGGCGCGCCTGGCCACCTCGCCGATCGACAACAGGTTGCTCTTGTCCACACCTCGACCTCAAGTTCCCTTGATGTTACCGCGACCGGGCCACGCTAACGCAGCCCTGAGCGCACCGTGTAGAAATGACCCATGGCTACTACCGCACTCAAGGGATCCCCCGTCCGCACCGTTGGCGAGCCGCCTGCCATCGGGACCAAGGCGCCGGACTACACCCTCACCGGCACGGACCTCGGCGAGGTCTCGTCCGCGGACGTCACGGGTCGCACCGTCCTCAACATCTTCCCCAGCATCGACACCGGGGTCTGCGCGGCGAGCGTGCGCCGCTTCAACGAGCTCGCCGCCAGCCTCGACAACACCACGGTCGTCTGCGTGTCCAAGGACCTGCCCTTCGCCCAGGCCCGCTTCTGCGGCGCGGAGGGCATCGACGACGTCGTGGTCGGGTCCGACTTCCGCTCGGACTTCGGCGAGAAGTATGGCGTGACGATGGCCGACGGGGCGATGCGCGGCCTCCTCGCCCGGGTCGTCATCGTGCTCGACGTGGACGGCACGGTGACCTACACCGAGGCGGTCCCCGAGATCGGCCAGGAGCCCGACTACGACGCCGCCATCGCCGCCCTCGGCTGAGCTCCCTGCCCTTGCTCGCGCCACGCCGCTCGGGGGCGGGTCAACCGCGGTGCACGCTGAGCACGGCGGGGTGACCGGGGCACTGGCGAGTCACACCTGGTGGCAGGCCCGACGGACGAACTCGGCCAGATCGGCGGACTGACGCACGCGTGACGGCTGGTGCACGTACATCATGTGGCCGGCCTCGTAGTAGGCGTGCTCGATGTTCGACTGCAACTGCGGGGGGATCTTCAGGTGCGCCAGCACCTCCTCCGCTCCTCGATGCGGCGTTGCCCCGTCGTAGTAGCCGTAGGCGACGTGCACGAGCAGGTGCGGGTTGGCGCGCATCGCCCGCTCGAGCTTGGCCCGCACGTCGACCGACTTCCCCTCGAACTCCTTGAAGGACCAGGGGTGCACCCTCTCGCTCGACAGCTCGTAGGGCAGGTTGCTGGCGTAGCCGAGCTCGTCGTGGACGTAGTGCCCCCAGGCCGCGGCAAACGGCCCCACCAGTGCGTCCATCGAGCAGTCGGCCTCCATGTTCTCGGCGATCCGGCTGGCAGCGGGCCCGCTGAACCGCCCGTCCAGGCGTCCGACCACGCGGCCCTCGGCGCGCAACAGCTCGGTGAAGTAGCGCCAGTGCTCGATCCGCAGGTCCGCCCGGTCGACGTAGTCCTCGGAGAGCCCGGTCAGGCGGGCCAGCGTCGAGATCGCCTCCGCGCGCTCCTCGGCGGTGAGCCGGTTGCCGCGCGACAGCACCCACGGGTAGTCGCGGTCGGCATACGCCTCGGCCTCGGCGAGGACCGTGCGTAGCGCCTTGCGCCCGTGCTTGCCGTGGTAGTGCGCGATGGCGGCATAGGTGGGCAGGTAGTTGACGCACGCCTGGTCGTTGTTGTCCCAGAAGTCGATGGTGCCGATGTCGAGGACGCTCGAGATCAGCATGAGCCCGTTGAGGTAGAGGCCGTAGCGGCTCTGCAGTCGCTCGGCCAGGGCCGCGGCGCGCAGCGTGCCGTAGGACTCGCCGGCCAGCAGCTTGGGCGACATCCACCGTCCGTTGCGCGTGGTCCACAGCCGGATCACCTCGGCCACGGACTCGATGTCGGGCTGGTAGCCGTGGTAGTCGGCGGGCTTGCCGCCCTCGACCGCACGTGAGTACCCGGTTGACACCGGATCGATGAAGACGAGGTCACTCACGGCCAGCAGTGACTCGGCGTTGTCGACGAGCCCGTATGGGGGAGCAGCCAATTCACCGACATCACCCATCACCACTCGACGCGGGCCGAGCAGGCCGAGGTGCAGCCAGACCGATGCCGACCCCGGACCACCGTTGAAGGCGAAGGTCACGGGCCGCTTCGTCGCGTCCTTGGCGCCCTCGCCCTCGAGGACGTAGGAGGTGACGAAGACCTCTGCCTTGGGCCTGTGGCCGCGGAAGACGCCGTCCTCGTAGACCTCGTCGCGCAGCACGAGGCGGCCGGCGGTGGCGCTGTAGCGGAACGTCCGGCGACCGACCTTGAGGGTATGCCGGGTGGTCACCAGATCGTCGGCCGGAGCCGGCGGCGCAGGCTCCTTCGTCGTGGTCTCCTCCACCTTCGAGTCGGCTTCGGTGCGCTGGGGAGTTGTCGGTTCGGCCATCCCGCGACGATAGCCGCACCCCGGCGGCCCTCGGTGGCAGTGGGATCGGGACAATGGCGCCATGCGGCTCATCAGTGCGAACGTCAACGGGATCCGGGCCGCCGTGCGTCGCGGTGGGCTCGACTGGCTGGCCGAGGCGCGACCCGACGCCCTCTGTCTGCAGGAGGTGCGCGCGAGCGACGAGCAGCTCGCGAAGGCGTTGCATGGCAGTGCGTTCCAGGACTGGCAGGTGACGCACGCGGCGTGCTCGTCGGCCGGCCGGGCCGGGGTCGCGGTGCTGACCCCACGGTCACCGACCCGCGTCCAACGCGAGCTCGACGACCTCGGCTTCTCCGACTGCGGGCGCTGGGTCGAGGCCGACGTCAGTCTCGGCGGGGTCGTCGTCACCCTCGTGTCCGTCTACGTCCACACCGGGGAGGCCGGGACCGGGCGCCAGGACGAGAAGTACGCCTTCCTCGAGGCGATGAGCTCGCGGATGAAGCAGCTCGGGTCGGACGGGCGGCTCACGGTGGTGACCGGTGACCTCAACGTGGCCCACCGGCAGGTCGACCTGAAGAACTGGAAGGGCAACCTGGGCAGGTCCGGGTTCCTGCCGCAGGAGCAGGCCTACCTCGATGGGTGGCTCGGCGCGGGCTGGGTCGACGTCACCCGTCGGTCGGCCGGCGACGTCGAGGGCCCCTACACGTGGTGGTCCTGGCGGGGCAAGGCCTTCGACAACGACACGGGGTGGCGCATCGACTACCAGCTCGCGACCGAGCCGCTCGCCCAGCTGGTGACGGCCACGTCGGTGGGTCGGGCCGACAGCTACGCGCAGCGGTGGAGCGACCACGCCGCCGTGCTGGTCGACTACGAGCTGCACTGAGCGGGCCGTTCCGGGGCCGGACGGTGCAGGATGGGGCCATGACGAACCGCAGGCCGGTGGAGTGCTGGCTGACCGACATGGACGGCGTGCTCGTGCGCGAGGACCGGGCGATCGACGGCGCGCCCGAGTTCATCGGGCGGCTCATGGAGATAGGCCGACGCTTCCTGGTGCTCACCAACAACTCGATCTACACACCGCGCGACCTGCGCGCCCGGTTGTCCGCCAGCGGGATCGACATCCCGGAGGAGGCCATCTGGACCTCGGCACTGGCGACTGCGCAGTTCCTCGAGGAGCAGCGCCCCGGAGGCAGCGCGTTCGTGGTCGGGGAGGCTGGCCTCATCACGGCGCTGCACGACATCGGCTACACGATGACCGACCGCAACCCCGACTACGTCGTGCTCGGAGAGACCCGGACCTACTCGTTCGAGGCGATCACCCGCGCGATCCGGCTGGTCGAGGGCGGTGCGCGGTTCATCGCCACCAACCCGGATCCGTCAGGCCCCTCGCCGGCGGGCTCGCTGCCGGCCACCGGCGCCGTCGCCGCGCTGATCAGCCGCGCGACCCAGGTGGACCCCTACTTCGTGGGCAAGCCCAACCCGTTGATGATGCGCAGCGCGCTCAACCAGATCTCGGCCCACTCCGAGACGACGGTCATGGTCGGCGACCGCATGGACACGGATGTCATCAGCGGCCTCGAGGCCGGACTGCGCACCGTCCTCGTGCTCACCGGGTCCACGCGCGCGGAGCAGGTCGAGCGATTCCCCTTCCGGCCGACGCGGGTGGTCGACTCGGTCGCCGACCTCATCCCCCTGATCGACGAGTTGTCCCCGCCGGCCGGAGAGCCGGCCCCTACCGACGGCCCTGGTGCGCAAGATCGATCAAGCCCGGCGCGCGCGCCCGCCCGATGATCGTGCCATGACACCAGGCAGCGACACCTTCACCGCCTTCGTGGACGTCCTCGCCGCGGCGCTGGACGACCACGACGCCGACGGTGCGGATCTCGCGGCCCGTCTGCACCTGTCGCGGTTCCACCTCGACCGGGTCGTCTCGGGCGTCTGCGGTGAGCCGCCGGCGAGGTTTCGCCGACGCATCCTGCTGGAGCGGGCGGCATACCGGCTCATCACGACCCGGCGGACCATCCTCGACGTCGCCGTCGAGGCGGGCTACACCTCACACGAGGCGTTCACCCGCGCGTTCACCCGGGCGTACGGGATCGGGCCGGCCGCCTGGCGGCTGCACCCGACCCGCACCCAGCTCGAGGCGCCCAGCGACGTGCACTTCCATCCACCCGGCAGCCTGCGGCTGCCTGCACGAACGAAGGTGAGCTCCATGGACCTGTTGACCAAGATGGTCGAGCACCACGTCTGGCTCGTCGGCGAGATGGTCTCTCGCGCGGCGACATTGAGCGATGAGCAGCTGGACGCGCCGATCGAGGTCTCGGTGGACGAAGACCGGCAGACGTTGCGGTCCTTGCTGTCCCGGCTGGTCGGCCAGATGGCGATGTGGAACGCCGCGCTGGCGAGCCGCGACTACGACTGGTCGCTCGAGGAGCACGAGAGCGTCACCTCGATGCGGCGCAGGCTGGCGCAGGACGGGCCGACCTACCTGGCGCACGTGCGCGAGGTCGTCGACGGCAACCGCCTCGACGACACCTTCGTCGACGCCCTGTGCGAACCGGCGGAGGTGTTCACGTATGGCGGGATGATCGCCCACGTGCTGACCTTCGCCGCCCATCGCCGCACCCTGGTGGCGCTCGCGCTCGACCGGGCCGGCGTCACCGACCTGGGCTGGGGAGACCCGATGCGCTGGGTCGCCGAACCGGCCTGACCGACGAGCCGACCGTCCCACGAACGTGCGATCCGGCGCGTTGACCGGTGTCGACCGGGTCAGCCGTCGCGCCGGGCCGGCCCTGCAGCCTGCACCGGGAAGCACTGGGGTGCACGGAAATCCGCGTGGGCGAACGCCTCCGTCACCGCTTCGGTCACCACCGCGAGCCGATCCGCGGGCACGACGGCGATCGCCGAGCCGCCGAAACCACCGCCCGTCATGCGCGAGCCGAGCGCGCCGTGTCTCCGAGCGGTCTCGACGGCGAGATCCAGCTCTGCGCAGGAGATCTCGAAGTCGTCGCGCATCGATGCGTGCGACTCGTCGAACAGCACACCGACAGCGGCGAAGTCGTCGGCGCGCAGGGCCGTGACCGTGTCACGCACACGCTGGATCTCGGTGACGACGTGGCGGGCACGCCGACGGGTCACGTCATCGTCCAACCGGGGGAGCGCACGGTCGAGCGAGTCGGCCGGCACCTCGCGCAGGCTTCTCACGCCCAGGTCGTGGGCGGCCCGCTCGCAGGACTGCCGCCTCGCGGCGTACTGCCCGTCGACGAGGGCGTGCCGGGCACGGGTGTCCATCACGAGCAGCACCAACCCGTGGGCCGGAAGGTCGAAGGGAACCTGCTGCGTCGAGCCGTCGCGGCAGTCGAGCAGCAGCGCGTGGGCCGGCGTGCAGCGCAGCGCCGCGGACTGGTCCATGCCGCCGGTCGGCGCCTGCGCGACGACGTTCTCGGCGTCCCGGCAGGCCGACGCCAGCTCGGCGCGGCCGGTGTCGTGCTCGACGAGGCCGAGAGTGAACAGATCGGAGCAGGCCACTGCCACGGCACATTCGAGGGCCGCCGAACTCGACAGCCCCGCGCCGAGCGGCACGCGTCCATCGACGACCAGGTCCAGTCCGCCGACGTCGTGGCGGCGGCGAGCCAGCGCCCACGGCACGCCGGCGGCGTAGGCCCCCCAGCCCTGAGGGGCTCCCGCTGCGACGTCGTCCAGCCCCAGGTCGTAGCCCCTCGGCTCCTGCAGCGAGGCAAGCGTGAGCCGGCGGTCGGTGCGGCGCCGCGCAGCGACGAGGGTCCGCTGCGGGATCGCGATCGGCAGGCACAGGCCAGCGTTGTAGTCCGTGTGCTCGCCGATGAGGTTGACCCGGCCGGGCGCCGACCAGACCCCCTCTGGATCGGCGCCGTGCAGTTCCCGGAACCGCGCCGCCACCAGCGCCGCCGCCTGGGCCGCGGCCGCGGTTTCGGGGTCAACCGCCGCGTCGGCCCCGGTCGGTGACTCATTCACCGCCGACCTCGCGCAGCCGGGCGGCCACGGCCTCGGGCGCCACGTCGTTGATCCAGGCGCCCACCCCCGACTCCGAGCCGGCGAGGTACTTCAGCTTGCCGGGGGCGCGCATCACCGACATCACCTGCAGGTGCAGGCGCGACACGTCCCGCCCCTCGTGGACCGGCGCCTGGTGCCAGCCCGCGATGTAGGGCAGCGGGATCGGCGCGCCGTCCCGGGCGACGAAGTAGCGGTCGAGTCGGCGCAGCAGGTCGAGGTAGACCGCGGCCAGCTCCCCGCGCTCCTCGTCGTCCAGCGCGACCAGGTCGGGCACGTCACGGTGGGGGACGAGGTGGACCTCGACCGGCCACCGGGCGGCATACGGGACATAGGCGGTCCAGTGCTCGCCGGACAGCACGACGCGCGAACCGGCGGCCCGCTCGGCGGCCAGCACGTCGGCACCGAGGAGGCGACCGGTCCTGCGGTGGTGGTCGGTGGCGCGCTCGAGCAGCAGCCGGCTGCGCGTCGGCACGAAGGGGTAGGCGTAGATCTGTCCGTGCGGGTGGTGCAGCGTCACGCCGATCTCGGGTCCGCGGTTCTCGAAGCAGAAGACGTGCGCGACCCCGCGCATCGCGGAGAGCTCGCGGGTGCGGTCGACCCAGGCCTCGACGAGGGTGCGCGCGCGAGAGGGGGTGAGGGACGAAAAGCTCGCGTCATGCTCGGAGGTGAAGCAGACCACCTCACATCGGCCGTATGCCGGTGACTCACCCTCCGGGGGATGCTCGGCGCCCGACGGGTCACCCGCCACGGTGGAGAAGGAGGGGAAACGGTTCTCGAAGACCACGACGTCGTAGTCGTGCGCAGGGATCTCGCTGGGCACCGTCCCTCGCCCCGTCGGGCACAGCGGGCACTCGTCCTTGGGCGGCAGGAAGGTCCGCCCCTGCCGGTGCCCGGCGATGGCCACCCAGTCGCCGGTGAGCGCGTCGCGGCGCATCGTGCCTGCGGCAGCCCGCGGGCCCAGGGCGCGCTCGTCCGGCTGAGAGCGCTCGGCGGCTCCGGACAGCCAGGGCTCGGTGTCGTCGAAGTAGATCAGCTCGCGACCGTCGGCCAGCACGGACGGGGTGCGGCGCACCGTCGGCGACAGCAGCGTGGATCGCGAGGTGCCAGCCATGCCACTCATGCGCTTGCGTGGTCCGACTGCGGCGCCACGACCAGCTGGCCGACCTGCTGGCTCACGGTGCGGCGTGCCTCGGGGCTCAGGTCGGCGTCGGTGACGAGCACGTCCACCTCGTCGAGCGTGGCGATGGTGCACAGCCCGATGACGCCCCACTTGCTGTGGTCGGCCACCACGACGACGCGGCGCGCGGCGGACATCAGCGCGCGGTTGGTCGCTCCCTCGACGAGATTCGGCGTGGTCAGCCCGGCGTGCTCGTCGATGCCATGGACCCCCAGGATGAGGGTGTCGACGTGAAGGGTGGCGAGGGCGGCGTCGGCGACGGGTCCGACGAGCGCGTCGCTGGGTGTGCGCACGCCACCGGTGAGGACGACCTGGTAGTCGTCGCGGGCGGGGTCGTGCAGCAGCTCCGCCACGTGGGGGGAGTTGGTGACCACGGTGAGGCCGGGCAACGTGCGCAGCTCGTGGGCCACGGCATACGTCGTCGTGCCGGCCGATATCGCGACCGAGGCCCCGGGCTTGATCAAAGCGGCGGCGGCGCGTGCGATGGCGGACTTCTCGACGGGGTTCATCTCCGACTTCACCTGGAAGCCCGGTTCGTCGGCGCTGCGATCGGTGACGGCGGTGGCGCCCCCGTGGACCTTGACGACCAGGCCGCGCTCGGCGAGGGCCTCGATGTCGCGCCGCACGGTCATGTCGGAGACCCCGAGGATCTCGACCAGCTCCGAGACCCGGGCACCCCCGTGACGATCGACCTCCCGGAGGATGCGTTCCTGACGTTGCCGTGCCAGCACGACGCCTCCTCGAGGACCGTCCTCTCACCGGGACCGGTCGATCCCGCGACATAATCAAACACCTCCGCGCACGTCCGCGCTACCCGCGTCCCGAGTTGCCGAAGCAGGGGACGCAAGAACCGACACGATCGCTCACGAGGGCGCAGCTAGCGAGCCCCGGTGTGGAGCGGCCGCGCCACCAGAACGCGCGATGCGCCCGTGAGGCCCCCGCAGAGACCTCCGCCTGTCCCGGCTGTGGGCGACCTGACAGAATGGCGCGCATGCCTGAGCACGACATCGCCGCGTCCAGCAGCGGCCGACCCCGGCTGCTGTCCGGGATGCAGCCCACGCAGGACTCGCTCCACCTCGGCAACTATCTGGGGGCCCTGCAGAACTGGGTCAAGATGCAGGAGACCCACGACGCGTTCTACTGCGTCGTCGACCTGCACGCCATCACCGTCGCGGTGGAGCCGGCGAGGCTGCGCCAGCGCACCCGGGTCACGGCCGCGCAGTACCTCGCGGCCGGCATCGACCCCGAGCGAGCCACCGTCTTCGTGCAGAGCCACGTCCCCGAGCACGCCGAGCTGACCTGGGTGCTGTCGTGCATCACCGGCTTCGGTGAGGCGAGCCGGATGACCCAGTTCAAGGACAAGTCGAGCCGGCACGGCACCGAGGGCACGACCGTCGGGCTGTTCACCTACCCGGTGCTGATGGCCGCCGACATCCTTCTCTACGACGCCGCGCAGGTGCCGGTCGGCGAGGACCAACGCCAACACCTGGAGCTGACGCGCGACCTCGCCCAGCGGTTCAACGGCCGCTACGGCGAGACGCTCGTCGTGCCCGAGCCGCACATCGTCAGGGCCACGGCCAAGATCCAGGACCTGCAGGACCCGGCGGCCAAGATGAGCAAGTCCGCGGCCAGCCAGGCCGGGGTGATCGACCTGCTCGAGGACCCGAAGGTCGTGGCCAAGCGGATCCGCTCCGCGGTCACCGACACCGGCCGCGAGGTCCGGTTCGACGAGGAGACCAAGCCGGGGGTGTCCAACCTGTTGCGCATCCACTCGGCCCTGTCCGGCCGATCGGTCGCCGAGCTGGAGGCGGCCTTCGAGGGCAAGGGCTACGGCGACCTCAAGAAGGACGTGGCCGACGTCGTGCTGGAGGTGCTCACCCCCTTCCGTGACCGCACCAACGAGCTGCTCAGCGATCCCGCCGAGCTCGACCGACTCCTCGCCGAGGGCGCCGACCGGGCCCGTGCCGTCGCCAGCCAGACCCTGGCGCGGGTCTACGACAAGGTCGGGTTCCTGCCCGGCAAGCGCTGAACGGCCCACGATGCCCACGATCGGCGTCTCGCTGCCCATTCCGCAGCCCTACGCCAAGGAGCTGCAGGAGTGCCGGCGATCCTTCGGCGACCCGCTGGCCGACGCGATCCCGACCCACGTGACCCTTCTGCCGCCGACGGAGGTCGCCACCGAGGCGATGCCCTCCGTCCACGCCCACCTCGCCTCGGCCGCAGCCGCGGCCCGTCCGTTCGACATGATCCTGCGGGGGACCGGGACCTTCCGTCCCGTGTCACCGGTGGTCTTCGTCCAGGTGGCTCGCGGGATACCCGCGTGCGAGCGGCTCGAGCACGCAGTCCGAAGGGGCCCGCTCGACCGGGAGCTGAGCTTTCCCTACCACCCCCACGTCACCGTCGCGCACGGTGTGCCCGACGAGGCCCTCGACCGCGCCTTCGATGAGCTCGCGACATACAGTTGCTCGTTCGACGTGCACGGGTTCGATCTCTATGAGCACGGAGTGGACCTGGTATGGAGGTCGGTGGCGACGTACGACTTCGGAGTCGCCGCAGCGGAGCACTAGGAGGGGACGAGGATGAACCGCCTGAAAGCGCTGGTCGCCCGACTGCAGCGGACACGTCCTTGGCGGGCGTGGAAGCGCTACGGCGACGCGCACGGCAACGTGCTGGCCGGTGGGGTCGGCTACTTCGCCTTCTTCTCGGTCTTCCCGGCCGTCGCGCTGGCCTTCGCCGTCTTCGGTTTCGTCCTGCGCGGGCACCCCGACCTGTTGAACACCGTCTTCGACGCGCTGCGGGAGCAGTTGCCGGGGATGATCAAGGACCCGAACAACCCCGGCGCCGGAGGCATCATCCCCGCCAAGGCACCCGGGGCCGACGCCCTGACCATCACCGGCATCATCGCGCTGGTCACCCTGTTGATCTCCGGGATGGGCTGGCTGGGTGCGATGCGCACCGGCATCCGCGCGGTGTTCGGAGCCGACGACACCCCGGGCAACTTCATCACCGACAAGCTGCGCGACCTCGGGGTGATGCTCTCGCTCGGCCTGGGGATCGCGCTGTCCGGCATCTTCACCAGCGTGGCCAGCTCGCTCATCAGGTGGGTCGCCGGGCTGGTCGGGTTCGCAGGGGCCTCGTGGCTGCTGCAGGCCGGTGTGCTCGTCCTCAGTGCGCTCGCGGACACCGGTCTGATGATCCTGTTGCTGCGGGCCCTGTCCGGCGTGCCGGTGGGCACGCGGGGGCTGTTCCAGGGTGCGCTGATCGGGGGAGTGGGCCTGACCGTGATGAAGGCCTTCGCCGGTCAGCTGATCAGCCACGCCACGAGCAACCCGCTGACGGCCAGCCTCGGCATCGTCGTCGGGCTGTTGTTCTGGCTCAACCTGATGTCACGGCTCACGTTGCTGTCGGCGGCCTGGGCAGCCAACGACCTCGAGGTCGCCACGGCCCGCGATTCCGCGACCGCGGAGGCGGACGACGCGGCACCCGAGGGTGCCGCTGTCCACGGCGCAAACCCCGGTGCCACGGGGGACGGGTCCACGGTCCGGGCCGGCGTACCGGTGGGACCTGCGCGGCACACCGCGGCCGGCATCCCCCTGCGGCCCAAGGTCGGGCCGCGCTCGGTGCCGGTCTCGCCCACTTTCGCGAAGCGGGAGAGCGACCGGGCCAGCCTGGCGGCCGGTGCGGTCCTCGGAGCCACCGGTGCCCTCGCGGTCGGCTCGGTCGGCCGGTTGGCCCGGACCGTGGTGGACGTCGTGCGCCGCCGCTGACCCGCCGCGCGCCGCCCCCCGACTCCACGCCGGGATGACTCCTCGCGTCAGACGCGGCGGGTGATGATGGCGCGCTTGACCTCGGCGATGGCCTTGGTGACCTCGATGCCGCGGGGGCAGGCCTCGGTGCAGTTGAAGACCGTGCGGCAGCGCCACACGCCCTCCTTGTCGTTGAGGATCTGCAGCCTCTGGTCGCCCGCCTCGTCCCGGCTGTCGAAGATGAACCGGTGCGCGTTGACGATCGCGGCGGGCCCGAAGTACTGACCGTCGTTCCAGAAGACCGGGCAGCTGCTCGTGCACGCGGCGCACAGGATGCACTTGGTGGTGTCGTCGAAGCGGTCCTTGTCGGCCTGGCTCTGGATGCGCTCGTGGGTCGGCTCGTGGCCGGTGGTCACCAGGAACGGCATGATCTCGCGGTAGGAGTCGAAGAACGGCTCCATGTCGACGATCAGGTCCTTCTCGACCGGCAGGCCCTTGATCGGCTCGATCGTGATCGGCTTGTCCGGGTTGACGTCCTTGACGAGGGTCTTGCAGGCCAGCCGGTTCTTGCCGTTGATGCGCATCGCGTCCGAACCGCACACCCCGTGGGCGCAGGAGCGGCGGAAGGACAAGGAGCCGTCCATGTCCCACTTGATCGTGTGCAGGGCGTCCAGGACGCGGTCGGTGCCGTGCACCGTGACCTCGTAGTCCTCGTAGTGCGACTCGGTGTCGAACTCAGGGTTGTAGCGCTCGATCCGCAGCGTGATCTGGAACGTGGGGACCTCGACCGCCTCGGCGATCGGCTTCTTGCTGGGTGCGTCGACGCTCATCAGTACTTGCGCTCCATCGGCTGGTAGCGGGTCACCTTGACCGGCTTGTAGTCGAGCCGGACCTTGTCGGTGAAGATGGACACCCCGCGCTGCTCGTTCGCGCCGAGCGGCGTGCGGTAGGCCATCGTGTGGACCATGAAGTTCTCGTCGTCCCGCTTGGTGAAGTCCTCACGGAAGTGTCCGCCGCGCGACTCCTTGCGGGCCAGGGCGCCCAGGACGACGACCTCGGCGAGCTCGATCAGGAAGCCGAGCTCCACCGCCTCGAGCAGGTCGAGGTTGTAGCGCTTGCCCTTGTCCTGCACGACGACGTGCTGGTAGCGCTCCTTGAGCTGCTGCACCACCTCGAGGGCCTCGGTCATCGACTCCTCGGTGCGGAAGACCTGCACGTCGCGGTCCATGGTCTCCTGCAGCGTCCGGCGCAGGTCGGCCACCCGCTCGCCCTGCGCCCGGCCGCGGATGTCCTCGAGCAGGTTGAGGGTGTGTTGCTCGGGGCTGTCCGGCATCTCGACCCAGGGGGCGTCCTGGGCGAACTTCGCCGCCGCGATGCCGGCCCGGCGCCCGAAGACGTTGATGTCGAGCAGGCTGTTGGTGCCGAGGCGGTTCGCGCCGTGGACGCTGACGCACGCGACCTCTCCCGCGGCATACAGGCCGGGAACCGTCTCGGTGTTGTTGCGCAGCACCTCGGCGTCGGTGTTGGTCGGCACGCCGCCCATCGCGTAGTGCGCCGTCGGGTAGACGGGGATGGGCTCGGTGTAGGGCTCGACGCCGAGGTAGGTGCGGGCGAACTCGGTGATGTCCGGCAGCTTCGCGTCGATGTGGGCCGGCTCGAGGTGGGTGAGGTCGAGCAGCACGTAGTCCCGGTTCGGACCGCAACCGCGGCCCTCCCGGACCTCGTTGGCCATCGAGCGCGCGACGATGTCGCGGGGCGCGAGGTCCTTGATGGTGGGTGCGTAACGCTCCATGAAGCGCTCGCCCTCGGAGTTGCGCAGGATGCCGCCCTCGCCGCGCGCCGCCTCCGACAGCAGGATGCCGAGCCCGGCCAGGCCGGTCGGGTGGAACTGGAAGAACTCGAGGTCCTCGAGGGGGAGCCCGCGCCGGAAGGCGATGCCCATGCCGTCACCGGTCAGCGTGTGTGCGTTGGACGTGGTCTTGAAGACCTTGCCCGCACCCCCGGTGGCGAGCACGACCGCCTTGGCCCGGAAGGAGTGGATCTCCCCAGTGGCCAGCTCGTAGGCGATGACCCCCGCGACGGCCGGTTCGCCGCCGTGGGCCTCGCTCTCGGCGAGGACCAGGTCGAGGACGTAGAACTCGTTGTAGAACTCGACGCCCTGTTTGACGCAGTTCTGGTAGAGCGTCTGCAGGATCATGTGACCGGTGCGGTCCGCCGCATAGCAGGAGCGGCGCACGGCGGCCTCACCGTGGTTGCGGGTGTGCCCGCCGAACCGGCGCTGGTCGATCCGGCCCTCAGGGGTGCGGTTGAACGGCAGCCCCATCTTCTCCAGGTCGATGACGGCCTTGATGGCCTCGCGGCACATGATCTCTGCGGCGTCCTGGTCGACGATGTAGTCGCCGCCCTTGACCGTGTCGAAGGTGTGCCACTCCCAGTTGTCCTCCTCGACGTTGGACAGCGCGGCGCACATGCCGCCCTGGGCCGCACCGGTGTGCGAGCGGGTGGGGTAGAGCTTGGTGAGGACCGCGGTCCGGGCCCGCCCGGACGACTCGAGGGCGGCCCGCATGCCGGCGCCTCCGGCACCGACGATCACGACGTCATACTGGTGTGTCTGCATGCTCTCAATGCCTCACTTGGCTCAGGTCGCTCGGGTGGCTCAACGGCCGGTGCACTGCTGCAACGTGGAGTTCGGGTCGATGCACGGGTCGAAGGTGAAGATCACCAGGGTCCCCAGCACCATCACGAGGAGTGCGGACAGGAACAGCAGCGTCTTGAGGACCAGCCGCGTCGAGTCCCGCTCGGTGTAGTCGTTGATGATGGTCCGCACGCCGTTGACGCCGTGCAGCTCGGCGAGCCACAGCATCAGCAGGTCCCAGAACTGCCAGAACGGGCTGCTCCACTTGCCGGCCACGAAAGCGAAGTCGACCCCCTTGATGCCGTCGCCGGTCATCAGGTTGACGAAGAGGTGGCCGAAGACCAGGACGAGCAGCAGCACGCCCGAAGCGCGCATGAACAGCCAGGACCACAGCTCGAAGTTGCCGCGGCTGTGGGTGCGGCGCTCGTAGGGGGACTTCGTCGTCAGGTCGGTGACGACCGGGCCACGGTTGGAGTCGGCCGAGGTGGTGGTGCTCATGGGGACCAGTCCTTTCAGCCGAAGACGTGGGAGAGGTGGCGCCAGATGAAGGGGCCCATCGTGACGACCCAGAGGCCCACGACGACCCAGAACAGCCTGCGCTGGTTGCGGGTCGCCCAGGTGTTGGTGTCGACCAGGATGATGCGGATGCCGTTGTAGGCGTGGAAGACGACCGCCGCGACCAGACCGATCTCGCCGAACGCGACGACCGGGTTCTGGTAGGTACCGATGACCGTGTTGTAGGCCTCGGGGGAGACGCGCACGAGGGCGGTGTCCAGCACGTGGGCGAAGAGGAAGAAGAAGATGAGTACGCCGGCGATGCGGTGGGCGACCCACGACCACATGCCCTCTCGGCCCCGGTACAACGAGCCGGAGGCGGCCTTTGGCTGCACTGCCACGGTGCGTCCCTTTCCTGCGAGACGAAGGACGACCACGGTCCTCTCGCGGGGACGGTGTCGTCCGGATCGGCACAATGCTAGTGATGGGTCGGCCGCCACCGGCCCCGGGGTGGTCTCGCGTCCGTCAGTTGTGAGCAACGACTCACTGCGTCGTATGCCGTGCGCTACCGTTTCCGGCATGCCTGAGACGACGTCGGTCCGAGACCTCGAGGGGTTCTGGGCGGTCATCCCGGCGGGGGGTGCCGGCACGCGGCTGTGGCCGTTGTCCCGGGCCTCCTCACCGAAGTTCCTGCACGACCTGACGGGCACCGGACGCTCGCTGCTGCAGGACACGTGCGACCGGCTGGCGCCGTTGGTGGGCGGCAACCTGTTCGTCGTGACCGGGGCGCGGCACGCCGACGCGGTGCGGTCGCAGCTGCCCGGCCTGGCGCCCGAGGACCTCGTCGCCGAACCGTCCCCCCGCGACAGCATGCCGGCCATCGGTCTGGCCGCGGCGCTGCTCGAACGACGCGATCCCGAGGCGGTCATCGGGTCGTTCGCGGCCGACCACGTGATCGGCGAGCCGGAGGCGTTCCGTGGGTGTGTGCGGGAGGCGGTCGCGGTGGCCCGCACCGGCTACCTCGTGACGATCGGGATCGAGCCGGCCTACCCGGCGACCGGCTTCGGATACATCCACGTCGGCGACGGCCTGACCGTGCGTGGAGCGCCGCACGCGCGCCAGGTGTCGTCCTTCGTGGAGAAACCCGATGCCGAAACGGCTCGTGAATACCTCGAGACCGGTGAATACCGCTGGAACGCAGGAATGTTCGTGGTCAAGGCGAGCGTCTTGCTCGAGCTGCTCGCGCGCTACCAGCCGGACCTCGCCCAGGGGCTGCGCGACATCGCCAGCGACCCGGCGCGGCTCGACGAGCTCTGGCCCTCGCTCACCAAGATCGCGATCGACCACGCGGTGGCCGAGCCTGCTGCTGCGCAGGGCCGGGTGGCCGTGGTCCCGGGCACGTTCAGTTGGGACGACGTGGGCGACTTCGCTTCTCTCGCCGCGCTGCTCGCCGACACCGACGACGTGCCGGGCCTGAAGGTCCTCGGCGATCGCGACCTGGTGATCGCCCAGGACTCGACGGGGGTCGTGGCACCACGCTCGGGCCGGACCGTGGTCACCCTCGGCCTGGACGACGTGGTCGTCGTCGACACCCCGGACGCCCTGCTGGTGACCACCCGCGAACGGGCGCAGGACGTGAAGTCCGTGGTCGACATACTGCACCGGTCCGGCCGCACCGACCTGACCTGACCCGCCCGGCCCCGCCCCCGGCCACCCCAGTCCCTCCCGAGCCAGGGCGGCCGGAAGCGGGTCAGCAGCAGCGGGAGCGGATCGCGATGTCGGGCAACGGTCGGCCGTGGAGCTTCGCCGCGGTCTGTTCGACGTCGCGTAGGAACGACTCGCCGGTGTCGTAGAGCGTCTGCGGGGTGACGCCAAGGACCACGACACCCGCCCTCGTCAGGTCGGTGTCGGCCTCGACCGTGCGCTGCCAGTACTCCTCGCGCGCGTGGTAAGTGCGCGAATGCACCTGTATGGCGAGCGCCACCTCCCGCACGTAGCCGTCCGGGACGCGCACGGAACCGCCCGGCAGCACCAGCCTCGTGTTGAGGCAGACATGCGGCAGGACGTTGCTGCCGTCGAAGAGCTCGCCGAGCACCGCCTCGGGCCTCGACCATGCGCCGCGCTCGAAGGCGGCCACGCCCTGGGATACGCCCAGGGTGTGGTTGCGGCGGGCGTAACGCGGCTCGCGGTGGACGTCCCTCGGGCGGGTGAGCCCCTGCTGGAGGACCGCGAGGGTCAGGGCCATCTGGTCCTCGGTGTCGGGGATCTCCCAGGACGCCGCGTCAAGGAGGCACCGCGAGGGCGTCGTGACGGGGATGGCAGCACACACGCGATAGGTGGCGAAGGCGCGGTCAGAGCGCCGGACGTGCGTCTCCTCGTGTCGCTTGGGCCAGTCGCGGGTAGACCAGCTGCCAGGTGTGAGCGAGTCGATGTCGCACCGCCTTGGGGCGCCAACCCCTGTCACGCAGTTGGCGGCGCGTCGCGAGTCCGACCTGGCCCGGCACCCGGGGGAACTCGCGCTCGTGAGGTTGCCGCCCCTGGTCGGCGGTCGGTGCTGCGTCGCTGGCAGGCGGCCTGGTCGTCATACCGCTCACTCTGGTCCCGGCGACCGGTGGTGGTGCTCCCGCAGCGGTCCCCGTGGATGGGGCGATGACGGGCCGACCCCTTGGGGACAACCGTCCGTCCCGTGTGGAATCTTCGCGAGGTTTGGTGCGGCGGATTCAAGCGGTGGGTGCAACACCGTGTGGATCTGACTGTTCCGACAGTAGTTGGTCGAGGGCTTCGGCGGGGGTGCGCCAGCCGAGGCGTTTGCGGGGCCGGTCGTTGAGCTCGGCGGCGACCATGTCCAGGTAGCCCG
>NZ_SWMA01000019.1:0-79485 GCF_005222685.1 Segeticoccus rhizosphaerae | reverse complement strand
ACCAGGCCCTCGCAAAACAAGACCCTGAATGCAACGATGTCTCGCGACACCTGTCAACGGTGTCGCGAGACATCGCAGTGGTAGCCCCGACGGGATTCGAACCCGCGCTACCGCCTTGAGAGGGCGGCGTGCTAGGCCGCTACACAACGGGGCCCTAGCTGGTGCTGTCCTGACGTGACGTCCGCCAGGCAGCGGAAGAACCATACCGGGTGCGGTGGGGTTTCTCCGAATCGCCCGAGCCTCGCGGCCGGGAACGAACAGCGCTGGGGTACCAGGACTCGAACCTAGACTAACTGAACCAGAATCAGTCGTGCTGCCAATTACACCATACCCCAAGGGGGTATCACCGGTCCGCGCGCCTCGCGGCCTTCGGACGGTGACCCGAGGGCAAACCTTACCGGCCCGGACGCACCCGACCCAAATCCGCCTGCTCCTCTTCCGTCGACTCGCCCGCGGCTCTGTCCTCCGGTCCTCGCCCCTGCAGCCCGAAGTAGGGGCGGCACGCCGCGAACCCCTCGACGCGCACGGTGTCCCCCGCCCCGTCCTCGACCCAGCGGGCGCGACGCAGCCGCAGGTGCACCATCGTGTCCACGCGGTCCCCGCCGTGGTGGATCGTCTCCCCGTTCGGCTCGTAGCCCAACCTCCTCGAGACGGCCAGCGAAGCGTGGTTGTCGTGCCACGCCGAGGAGACCGCATACTCCGCCTCCAGCCACCCGAAGGCCAGCGCCAGCACCGCGGCCCTCGCCTGCACACCCCACCCGCGGCCCCGTGCGCCCGGCACCAACCACGACGCCGAGTCGACCGTGCGGGTGTGCCGGAAGTCCGTCCCCTCCAGCACCTGGCTGCCGACCACTTCGCCTCCGGCAGCCACCACGAAGGGCAGCGCCCAGTCCGCCGGGCTCCACGTCCCCGCCGAAGCCCAGGTGGTCTGTCGCAGCGCGGCAGCGCGGCGCTCGTGGGGGCCCACCCCGTCATACGTGGTGGCCCGCGGGTCGAGCTCGACGTCGTCCGGCAGCACCACGACCAGCGTGCTGAGACCGGCCTCGTCGACCGGACGCAGAACGAGGTCAGCAGTGGTCAGGCGCAGGTCGGTGAAGGGTGTGGTGAGGAACACCCCGAGACTGTATGCCGAGTCCTCGCCTCAGCGTCGTCCCGCGGCTCAGCCCCAGACCGCGCCAGCGAGCAAGTAGCCGCCGAAGGCCGCACCGAGTCCGCACAGCACGCTGCCCGTCACGTTGAGGACGCCGTGCAGGGTCGCGCCCTCCTCGACCAGCCGCAGCGTCTCGTAGGAGAAGGTCGAGTAGGTCGTGAAAGCGCCGCAGAAGCCCGTGCCGAGCAGCAGCTCCACCCGGAAGGCACCCACACCACCGCCCACCGTCGCCCCGACGACGACCCCGAGCACGAAGGACCCCACCACGTTGACCGCGAAGGTCCCCCAGGGAAAGACCGTGTCGTGGCGGGACTGCACAGCACGGTCGGTGAGGTAGCGCAGCGGTGCCCCGACCGCCGCGCCGGCCGCGACCAGCAGCAGGGTCACCCGTCCTCCTCACCCGGCCGGCCGGCATACCGCACGACCTCGCACGGCTCCAGGGTCACCAGCCCCTCGAGCTCCAGCTCCGCGAGCTCGGGCAGGAATGCCTCGATCCGCTCCCTGCTGTCGACCACTACCACGATGACCGGCAGGTCCTCGGACAGCGACAGGATCCGCGTGGTGTGGATGTGCCGGGAGGGCCCGAATCCCTCGATCCCGCGCACCACCGTGGCGCCCGCGAGCCCGAATGCGTGGGCCCGGTGGACGATCTCGGTGAAGACCGGCTTGTGGTGCCAGGTGTCGGACTCGCCCACCATCACGGTGAGCCGGGTCGCGGGTCCGTCGAGCGTCATGTGTTGTCCTCGCGAAGTATCGGAGGCCGGGGCCCCGGCGAAGTATCGGTGCGGAGCGGAGAACTTCGTGCGGTGGCAGGGAAGTGGAGAACGTCGTGGGGTGTGGTCATGTCAGCCTCCTGGTGACGAGCCACCGCGTGCCGGCCGCGGCGACCCACACCGCGACCAGGGCGGCCACCGGCGTGGCCACGAGATAGACGAGTCCGAGCACGGGCGTGCCGGACGTGAGCAGGCCGTGGCCGTCCACGGCATACGTCGAGAAGGTCGTGAAGCCGCCGAGCAGACCGGTGGCGAGGAAGGGCCGCAGCAGCGGCCGCGGCGTCCACACATCGGTGACGAGGACGAGGAAGACGCCGATCAGAGCGCACCCCACGACGTTGACGCCGAACGTGGTCACGGGGAAGGTGCCGTGCCCGGTCGGCCAAGCCACACCGGCAAGGTAGCGGCACACCGCCCCCACGGCGCCGCCGATCGCGACCACACCGACGGTCGCGAGGGTGCGTCGGCGCTCGACCCGCCGCCTGGCGCGCAGCCGTGCACGAGCCAGTCTGGAGCGCTGCACCGACTGCGTCACCCGGATCGCTCCTCGCCCTCCCCGGCCGCCGCCACGAGCCCGATGACTTCTGCGAGGGAGGTGATGACCGGTATGCCGTGTGCTTCCGCGAGCGCGTCATCCTCCGTGCGGTGCTGGTCCTGTCGTGGACCGTGCGGCCCCTCCCGGCGCAGCCACACGCCGACGAGCCCGGCCTTCACCGCCCCGAGGGCGTCGACCTCGATGTGGTCTCCGACGTAGACGGTCTGGCTCGGCACGGATCCCAAGAGCTCGCAGGCGTGTTCGAAGACCCGAGGGTCGGGCTTGCCGAAGCCCAGGCTGTCGGTGGTGACGACCATCGTGAAGTCCTCGGCCAGCCCCGTCAGCTGCAGCTTGCGGGCCGTGGCCTGGCCGTCGGAGTTGGTCAGGGCCCCGATCCGGACCCCCGCGCCGGCCAGCTCGTCGAGGGCCGGCCGGACGTCGGGGAAGGCCCGTAGGCACCGGGCGAAGGCCGGCGAGTAGGCCCGCTCGAACCGGCCGGCCATGTCCTCGACCGGGCGGAGCCCGAGGGTGTCGATCATGGCGGCGATCCTGGCCTCACGCATCCGCGCGAAGGTCAGCTCGCCTGTGACGAAGCGGTCGAAGTAGCCGCGCGGGTCACCGTGGAAGATCAGTCCGCCCCGGGTGTGCACCTCGGCTCCCGCCTCCGGCCAGAGCGCGGCCACCGCGGCGGTGCCGGCCGCCACCATCGCGGCCCGGGTGTCGACGAGGGTGTCGTCCACGTCGAGCAGCAGGGAGCCGGCGCTGGCGGTCATCGGCTCAGAGGGTGGCCCGGAAGGAGCGCAGCCGGGCCAGGGTCGACTCCCGGCCGAGGATCTCCATGGACTCGAACAGCGGCGGCGAGACACGCCGGCCGGTGATGCCGACCCGCAGCGGTCCGAAGGCAAGCCTCGGCTTGATGCCCAGGCCGTCCACGATCGCGGCCCGCAGGGCGGCCTGGATGTCGTCGGCCGCCCACGAGTCCAGCGACTCGAGAGCCGGCAGCGCTGCGTCGAGGACCTGTGCCGGGTCGCCCTTGAGCGAGGCGACGGCATCGTCCTCGACCAGGACGTCCTCGTCGGCGACGAGGAGGAACGCGAGCATCCCCTCCGCCTCCGAGAGCAGCTGCATGCGCTCCTGCACCAACGGGGTGGCGGCCCGCAGCAGCGCGAGCTGCTCGTCGGTCGGCTCGCCCTCGATCACGCCCACCCGCCGCAGGTGGGCCACGATCCGGTCTGCGAGGTCGTCGACGTCCAGGGCTCTGATGTACTGGCCGTTGAGCCACTCGAGCTTGTCGAGGTTGAAGATCGCGCCCGCGCGCTTGACCTTGTCCCACTGGAAACGCTCGGTGAAATCGGCGAACGTGAAGATCTCGCGCTCAGACCCGTCGGCCTCGACGATCGGCGGGTAGCACTGCAGGGCAAGGAAGTTCACCAGCGCCTCGGGCAGGTAGCCCTGCTCACGGAACCAGGTGAGCCGGGCCCACGGGTTGCGCCGCTTGCTGATCTTCTTCTTGCCCGACTCGAGCAGCTGCGGCATGTGGGCGAACTTCGGCGGCTCCAGGCCGAGCATCTGGTAGAGCAGCGTGTGCTTGGGAGTGCTCGACATCCAGTCCTGGCCGCGCACGACGTGGGTGATGCCCATCTCGTGGTCGTCGACGACGACGGCAAGGTGATAGGTCGGGAAGCCGTCGGCCTTGAGGATGACCTGGTCGTCCGGGCGCGGCGCGCTGGACCGGCCCATGACCAGGTCGTCCCAGGTCAGGTCGACGTCCTCGGGCACGAGCATCCGCACCACGGGCGTCTGCGTGAAACCGGGCAGCTCGGCCCGCTCCTCGCGGGTCTTCCCGAGGCAGAGCCGATCGTAGCCGGTCGCCTGCTTGAGCTTCTGCTGTCGTTCGCGCATCTGCGTGAGCCGCTCGGCCGAGCACCAGCAGTGGTAGGCCTTGCCCTCGGCGAGCAACCGGTCGACATACGGCTGGTAGGTCTCCAAGCGCTCGGACTGGCGGTAGGGCGCGAAGGGGCCGCCCTTGTCCGGTCCCTCGTCCCAGTCGAGCCCGAGCCAGTGGAGAGTGTCGTAGACCTGCTCCTCGGCGCCCTCGACGAGCCGCTTGCGGTCGGTGTCCTCGATCCGCAGGACGAACTGGCCACCCTGCTGGCGCGCGTAGGCCAGGTCGAACATGGACATGTAGGCCGTGCCGACGTGCGGGTCACCGGTCGGTGAGGGGGCAACGCGCAGGCGGGGGCCGGTCAGGGTCGAGGCAGGGGTCGATGCAGTCATGGTGGCCCTCAGCCTAGTGAAGCGCTGTCGGTCTCCCCAGCGGGCTCAGGACATCAGCGCGAGAGTGACCGACTCCTGCAGCCAGGTGAGGAAGTCGTAGTAGGCCGACAGCAGCAGCACGGGGTCGTCCTCGTCCTCCTGCTCGGCCAACGCGAGCTTCTCCTGCAGGGCCTCGGCGTCCTCGTCGGTGCGCAGGCCGAGCCGCTCCCCGAGGACCAGCCGGACGTCGGTGAGCGCCATGGCAACCGCCTGGGCCTGGCCCTGGTCCAGGGAGACCTTGGGCGGGTCCGCCGCCAGGAGAGCGTCGATCGCCTCCTGCAGGTTGCCCGCCTTGCGGCTGCGCAGCCCCCGCTCGGTCAGCCTGCGGAACTCGTCGGCGATCTCGTCGTCCTCGCGGTTGGCGCGGGGAACCAGCCGCTCCAGCGCCGGGTCGCGAGGTGTGTCCAGGCTCGAGGCGTCGTCGGGCGTGACGGGACCGAGGCTCGCGACGAGGTCGTCGAAGGGATCGCCGGTGCTCGCCTGCTCGGGCGGCGCGATCAGGTCGCGGGTCTGGGTCAGCAGGGCGCAGACCACCTGCAACTCGGCCTCGTCGAGCTTGGCGACGAAGTGATCACCCTTGCGCTGGAAGGCTCTGGCCACTCACTCGTCCTTGCTGAAGGTGGCCCACAGCCCGTAGCCCTGCAGCGCCTCGGTGTCGCGCTCCATCTTCTCGCGGGTGCCGTTGGAGACGACCGCCTTGCCCAACTGGTGCACGTCGAGCATCAATCGTTCCGCCTTGGCCCGGGAGTAGCCGAAGTAGGTCTCGAAGACCCAGGTGACATAGGACATCAGGTTGACCGGGTCGTTCCACACCAACGTGATCCACGGGGTGTCCGGCCGGACGTCGGGAGCGACGTCGGCCTCCTGCTGCTCGGCGGGCGCGATGGACACAGGCCCCAGCGTAGTTGCTGCGAGGTGGCGTCATCGATGACGCCACCTCCCAGCAACAGTGGAGGGCACGAACGTGCCGGTAGGCTCCCGGCGTGAACCCGACAGCCAGCACGGCGCTGCTCACCGACCACTACGAGCTGACCATGCTCGAGGCAGCCCTGGCCAGCGGTGCCGCCGAGCGGCGCAGTGTCTTCGAGGTCTTCGCGCGCCGACTGCCCGAGGGGCGCCGCTACGGAGTAGTGGCGGGAACGGGACGGCTGGTCGAGGCGCTGCGCGACTTCCGGTTCGGCGAGGCCGAGCTGGATCGGCTGCGCACCGCGGGGGTGGTCAACCGGCAGACCCTCGACTACCTGTCGGACTACCGGTTCTCCGGCGACGTGTGGGGCTACGCCGAGGGCGAGTGCTTCTTCCCCGGCTCACCCATGCTCATCGTCGAGGCGCCCTTCGCCGAGGGCGTCCTGCTCGAGACGCTCGTGCTGTCGATCCTCAACCACGACGCCGCAGTTGCCTCTGCGGCCTCGCGGATGGTCGGCGCCGCGGCCGGCCGACCCTGCATCGAGATGGGGTCGCGCCGCACCCACGAGTGGGCGGCCGTGGCCGCCGCCCGCGCGGCATACGTCGCGGGCTTCTCCACAACCAGCAACCTGGAGGCCGGGCGCACGTATGGCGTGCCGACCGCGGGCACGAGCGCGCACGCCTTCACCCTCGTGCACGACGACGAGCGACAGGCCTTCGAGGCGCAGGTCGCCAGCCTCGGGCCGGGGACCACCCTGCTGGTGGACACGTATGACGTGCCGCGCGCCGTGCGCCTGGCCGTCGAGATCGCGGGACCGCAGCTCGGCGCGGTGCGGATCGACTCCGGCGACCTGCTCGTCCAGGCGCGCGAGGTGCGCGAGCAGCTCGACTCGCTCGGGGCCACGAACACCAGGATCGTCGTGACCTCCGACCTGGACGAATACGCCATCGCCGCACTGGCGGCCGCGCCGGTCGACTCCTACGGCGTGGGCACCTCGCTGGTGACCGGGTCTGGTGCGCCGACGGCGGGCCTGGTCTACAAGCTGGTCGCGCGCGAGGGCGCCGACGGCTCGCTGATCGGGGTCGCCAAGAAGAGCAAGGACAAGCTGTCGATCGGCGGCCGCAAGTATGCCCTGCGCCGGTTGAACCGTCGCGGGGTCGCCGAGGCCGAGGTGATCGGGATCGGGGACGCCGCGGTCGACGACGGCGACGACCGGTCGCTGCTGGTGCCACTGGTGCGGGACGGCGAGGTCGTCGCCGCCGCCGACCTCGCGGCCGCCCGGGCGCGCCACGACGCCTCACTCGCCGAGCTGCCACCACGGGCGCTGCAGCTCTCCCGCGGCGAGCCGGCGATCCCCACGGTCTACGAGGACCACGGGCGCTGAGTGGCCACACCGCCGGGCTACGGTGAGGACATGAGTGGCGACGAACGCGGCGACCATGGGGCGGCAGACGACGGCATGGCCAAGGGTGCGCCCCGGGCCCTGATCCTCGTCGACGTCCAGAACGACTTCTGCGAGGGCGGGTCGATGGGCGTCACCGGGGGCGCCTCGGTCGCCACCGCGATCAGCAAGTATGTCGTGGCGCACGGCCCCGACTACGCCGCCGTCGTCGCCACGGCCGACTGGCACGAGGACCCGGGTGCCCACTGGTCGGACTCACCCGACTTCGTCGACTCGTGGCCGGTGCACTGCAGGATCGGCACCGACGGCGCCTTGTTCCATCCTCATGCCGAGACCGCCCTCGAGCACGTCGAGGCGATCTTCCGCAAGGGCGTCCACGAAGCGGCCTACAGCGGGTTCGAGGGCAGCACACCGGAGTCCGACAAACAGGTGGCGCTCGCCGACTGGCTACGTGACCGCGCGATCGAGGCGGTCGACGTGGTCGGCATCGCCACCGACCACTGCGTGAGGGCCACGGCGCTCGACGCGATCGACGAGGGTTTCCAGACCCGGGTGCTACTCGACCTGACCGCCGGTGTGGCGGCGGCGACGACCGAGAAGGCGCTGGCCCAGTTGCGTGATGCCGGTGCCGAGCTGGTCGGCTCCCCGGTGCTCGCACCCGCTGGGCCCCCCACCTAGGAGTCGAGGACTGCTGCTCGGACCATCCGCGTGTAGGCAGTCACACCCGTGGAGCTCAGGTGGATGCCGTCGCCCACGAAATATTCCGGGTGGTCGGTCGACACGTCGTACCAGTCCGCGAGCCGCACGTTGCGGAAGCCGGCCGCCGCGGCCCGGATGACGCCGAGGTTGTGCTGCTCCCAGGGACGAGGCACGCGCGGCACGACAAGCACCACCGTCCGCTTGCCCGCCAGGGCCGCGAGGGCGTCCTGCAACTGGTCGGGTGACACCACGCCGTTGTCCCCGGTGTGCAGCAGCACGACGTCGCCGGGCACCTGCCCGACCCGGGCCGCGGATGTCAGGGCCGGCAGGAGGTCCCAAGCCTGCTCGCCGACCGTCGCGTGGTTGATCACGGCGCCGAAGTCCTGCGCCATCCGGCCTTCGGCGCCAAGGGCGACCGAGTCCGCATAGACGGCAACGGTCAGATGGGCAGTGGACCCGGCCGATGGGGCGGCGCCCGCCGGCGAGATGGTGACCGACGTGGAGGTCACCGCCGTGGGGGTCGTCGGCAGGCGGCGCATCGTCCGTCGCGGTTGGCTGACCGGCGCCGTGGTTGCCGGGCCGGACGACTCGGAGGACGTGCCCGCGGTGGTCGGGGGCGTGGCCCGGTGGTGCACGACGGTGTCACCGGGCCGGACCATCGCGGCGGCGGTGATCGTCGGATCGATCGGCGGCGGGGTCACCGCCTCGAAGGCGACCAGCCCGACGACGACGGCGGTGACCGACGCGAGCACCGGGCTGAGGCGCGCCGAGACCAGGCGCCGCCACCCCTCCCGCCAACCGAGCCGGCGCACCGGTTGCTCGACGAAGCGGTAGCTGGTCTCGGTCAGCACCACCGTGAGGGCAAACCGCAGCAGCAGGAGACGCCAGCCGTCCAGGTCCACGTCCAGCCCGGGGCGGGTGAAGCAGACGACCGGCCAGTGCCACAGGTAGAGGCCGTAGGACCGCTGCCCGACCACCCGGAGTGGCGCCCAGCCGAGCACGGTCGCCGCCAGCCCTGGCCGCGTGGCCACCGCCACCACGACCGCAGTGACCAGCGCGACTGCAGCGAACCCGAATCGGTAGAGCGGCGTGGAGAACTCGTCCACAGACGCGAAGGTCCAGCCAATCGCGGCCAGCCCGCCGGCCCCCACCAATGTGGTGCGCAGACGCGCAGGCGGCAGGTCGGGTAGCGCCGGCCCGAATCCGGCGCCGGACCGCCACAGCGCGAGCACCGCTCCGACGAGCAGGCCCATCGAGTGCGAGTCGGTGCCGAAGTACCAGCGCGACGGGTCGCCTGCCCCGGGCACGTGGTCCATCGCGCTACCGCGCCACATCGCGTATGCCGAGCCCGCCGCCAGAAGGGCCGCGACCACCAGCAGCGCCCGACGGCGGACCGCGACCGACCGGCATACGAGCAGCACCGTGACGATGACCAGCGGCCAGACGAGGTAGAACTGCTCCTCGACCGCCAGCGACCACAGGTGCTGCAGGACCGGCGGCCGGCCGGTTGCCTCGAAGTAGGAGCGCTGGTGGACGATGTACCACCAGTTCGAGGTGTAGGTCCCCGCCGCCGCCAGATCTCCGAGGTAGGCACGCAGCTGGTCGCGCCCGGCCGTGACCATGGCCGCCGTGGTGACGGCGAGCAGGAACAGCACTGCGGGGAAGAGCCGCCGGATCCTTGCCGCCCAGAACCTTCCCGGTTCGACGCAGCCACCGGACCAGCGCGCCCACAGCTGGCCGGTGATGAGGTAGCCAGACAGGACGAAGAAGACGTCGACACCGAGGAAGCCGCCCGGGACCTGCAGCACTCCGAAGTGGTAGAGCATCACCCCGAGGACAGCAACGGCCCGCAGGCCGTCGAGGCCGGGGAAGTAGGTCTGCCTGCCCGGCCCCGCGAGCGCGGGATCGCACGACCGCCCCGAGTGGTCCACCGACCCGCCTCCTTCCTCCCTGCGTCTGGTCAGACGTCGGGTGGGGACGGTGCGTTGGGTCGGTGGACCTCGGGGGGAGTTTGCGATCAGGTCACGGCGTCAGTGGCGGCCGCCGTCACCGTCGTCCTGCACGACGACCTCGCCGCCGTCAGCGACCAGCTTCCAGTCCTGCACGAAGAAGTCGCTCGGGTCGATGACCTGGTTGGCGGCGACCCAGTCGATGAGCAGCTGGCGGATCTCCACCTGGGCGTTGTAGACCACCGGTGCGGTCGTGACGCCCGGGAACCCACCACCGCCGGACTGCCGGTAGTTGTTGATCGCCACGACGAACTTCTGGTCTGCTGCGACCGGTGTGCCGGCATACGCCAGGTTCTTGATCCGAGAACCGACGGCCTGGGCGATGTCGATGTCGTAGGACAGCGAGGTCGCTGCGGCGACGCCGCCCATGATGTCGTAGTTGTAGTCTGGGGTGCCGGTTGGCGCCTCGGGGGTGACGGCGTTGGTGATGCTGTCGGCCGCGTACGTGCCCGGGCCGGGGACCTGCTTGAAGTACCGCGCGGAGAACTCGAGGTAGGCCTTGACCTCGGCGCCGGTGAGCACGATGCCGAGCAGGGTGTTGTCGTAGATGTAGAGCCCGGCCACGTCGCGGACCGTGACGTCACCGGCAGGGATGCTCGCATCTCGGTTGAAGGGTGCGGCGATGGACAGCATCGGGTAGCCCGCCTCGGGCTGGCCCGCGATGGCCTGGGCCACCGCCTGCGCCTGCACGTGGTTGATGAAGTCCATCGCGGCGGTGTCCTCGTAGCGCGAGGTCCCCGCCGACATCGCCGCCAGGCAGGTGCCGATCACCGAGTTGACGTATCCCCGCACGTCCTTCTGGTCACCGCGCAGCATGTCGGCGATCGCCGGGTCCTCGGGCACGGTGTTGGCGTTGAGCAGGTGCGAGTGGGCGGAGGCGACCTGCCACTGCCCGCGGACCTTCTTCAGGTCGAGGTCCATCACGGTCAGGCGCATCCCCCACTTGAGCGGCTCGGACAACAGCACCTGCTTGCCCGTCTGCTCGTTGGTGACGAACCGCTCGGCGATCTCGACGTGCGCGTGGCCGACGAGGATCGCGTCGATGTCCGGGACCCCTTTCGCCAGAAGCGTGCTGGCGTTCTCGGGGTAGGGCAGCGCGTCGCCGTAGGAGCTCGACGTGTCGGCGCCGGAGTGGCAGGAGACGATCACGATGTCGGCGCCGGCCGCCTTCATCTGCGGCACGAAGCGGGCCGCCTGCTCGACGATCCCCTCGAAGCGGACCTTGCCCTCGACGTTGTGTTTGTCCCAGATCGCGACTCCAGGGGTGACCAGGCCGAGGATGCCGACCCGGATCGGTTTGTCGTTCCCGGGCCTGACGGTCCGGATGATGTAGGGCTCGAAGACCGGTTCGCCGGTGTTCCAGTCGACGGCGTTGGCGCCGAGCAGCGGGAAGTCGAGCTGGCCCTCGAAGGTGCGCAGCGTGTCCATGCCGTAGTTGAACTCATGGTTGCCCAGGGCCGCGGCGTCGTAACCGATCTGGTTCATGGCCAAGGCCATCGGGTGCTTCGCGCCACCGGTGATCGGGTCGATCTTGGCGTAGTAGTACGCGAGCGGAGTGCCCTGGATGGTGTCACCGGCGTCGAGCATCAGGCAGTTGCGCTCGCCGCGCTCCTTGCGCATCGCCGAGACGAGCGTGCTGATCTTGGCTAGGCCCACGTCGTTGTGGGTGCTGTCGTCGTATTCGGCGTCCTTGAAGTAGTCCCAGTTGTAGACGTTGCCATGGCTGTCCGTCGTTCCCAGCACGGTCAGCCGATAGGTGTGCCCGCCCGCCGGTGGAGCGGCGTCGCTGCGCGTTGCGGCGCCGACCGTCATACCGGCGGCGCCGACGACGGCCATCGCCAGCAGCTTCCGGCGAGACGTCTGGGTGTCGAGGAGACGGGTGTGCCATCGGGCGTCGACCATCGAGGAACTCCTGGGGTGTGGAGGAAGGCGGGGTTCGGCAGTATCGCAGTCCGCCGCCCGCACGGGAAGGGGTTACGCGGCAGTCAGCTGGTGGTGAAGACCTCGCCCTTGCCGCCGTCCGTGCCACCACCGCCCCGCTTGCCCCCGACCCACGACCAGGCGTACTTGCCGTCGTCCACCGCACGGCCGGCCTCACCGAGTTCGAGCGGCCGGAAGGTGTCGATCATGACGGCGAGCTCGTCGAAGTAGTGCACGCCGATCGAGTTCTCGTAGGCCCCGGGCTGCGGGCCGTGGGCGTGACCGCCCGGGTGGACCGAGATCGAGCCCTTGCCGATGCCGGAGCCCTTGCGCGCCTCGTAGTCGCCGTCGACGTAGAACATGATCTCGTCGCTGTCCACGTTGGAGTGGTAGTAGGGCACCGGGATCGACAGCTCGTGGTAGTCCACCTTGCGCGGCACGAAGTTGCAGATGACGAAGCCCGAGCCCTCGAAGACCTGGTGCACCGGCGGGGGCTGGTGCACCTTGCCGGTGATCGGCATGTAGTCGGCCACGTTGAACGCGTAGGGGTAGAGGCACCCGTCCCAGCCCACGACGTCGAGCGGGTGGAACGGGTAGGTGTAGACCGTGCCGACCAGGCCGCCGGTGGAGTCGGGTCCGCTCCCCCGGTGCTTGATGAAGACCTCGGTCGGCTCCTCCGGCTTCGCGCCGATGTCCTCTGCCAGCAGCGGACCCTGCGGCGGACGCAGGTCACGCTCGCAGTATGGCGCGTGCTCCAGCAGCTGCCCGTAGCGCGACAGGTAGCGCTTCGGCGGGGCGATGTGCGAGTTGCCCTCGATGCAGTAGGCGCGCAACGGCTCGGCATACCCCTGGTCGCCCTGGGTGACCGGGAGCCAGCGGTGCGTGGTGGCGCGTGGGATGACCAGGTAGTCACCCTCGGCGACGTCGAACGCGCCGAACACCGTCTCGACTCGTGCCGCGCCGCGCTCGACGTAGACGCACTCGTCGCCGATCCCGTTGCGGTACCACGGGCTCGGGGCGTCGGCGACGGCATACGAGATCCGCACGTCACCGTTGCCGAGCACGAGGCGGCGGCCGGTCACCACGTCCACACCGGCGCTGGACGCCTCGAACAGGTCGTGCAGCTTGAGGTGCCGCGGCACCAGCGGGTGGTTGGGGGTCGTGTCGAGGTCACCGAGGTCCCAGGCGCGGGCGTCGCTGATCTGCGACGGGATGCCGCGGTGGTAGAGCAGCGATGAGTCGGACGAGAACCCCTCCTCCCCCATCAGCTCCTCGTAGTAGAGGCCGCCGTCGGGGTTGCGGTGCTGGGTGTGCCGCTTGCCCGGCACGCTGCCGAGGCGCTGGTAGTAGGCCATGCTCGATCCTCCTGGAACCCATCAACGAAGTGTCCGCTGAGCGGACGAAAGTGTCTCTCTACCTTCACCATCCAGTAGCCTGCGCCACATGTCAACGCGCTTTGCCGTCCGCGCGGAGAGGCCCGCCGAGCGAGACCTGTTTGCCCGGCTCGTCGACGATGCGGCCGTCTTCCCACCGGGTCTCGCGCCCCTCGACCGCGCCGTCGCCGAGCACCTCGCGCGGCAGGACCACCCGCATGCCGACCTCGTCGGCCCGCTGCTGGTGCCCGCGTCCGCCGCCGGTGACCTTGTCGAGCTGGAGCGCCCTGGCCCACTGCGTGTGGGCCTCATCGCCCGTCCCGGCACGCCGCACCAAGTGGTCGTCGACGCCCTGGCCACGTTGCAGGACGTGCGGGACCTGGAAGTCACCGGCGTCGAGATCGGCTGGTCCCCGGACTGGGAGGAGGCCCTGGCCTGGGACCTGCCCCTGTCCGTGGAGGTGCCGCGCGAGACGACTGCTCGCACCCGCGCGCTGGCGCAGCTGCGTGCGGCCCAGGGCGAGAGCGTCCGGCTGCAGGCCAAGTTCCGCACCGGCTCCACACCGCACCAGCCGGTGCCGACGGCCGAGGAGCTCGCGAGCTTCATCCGCGACTGCCTCGACCTCGACCTGAGCTTCAAGCTCACCGGCGGACTGCACCACGTCCTCGCCCACACCACCGAGGACGGCGAGGAACAGCACGGCCTGCTCGGCGTGCTGGCCGCCACCCGGTTCGCGATCGACGGCGGCGATGTCGACGAGCTGGCCTCGTTGGTCTCCTCGAGGGATCCGGCTGGTCTGCTGGACATCATCACCGGCATGAGCGATGCCGAGGCGAGCGTCGTGCGAGGGTTCTTCACGGCATACGGATGCTGTGGTGTCCTCGACCCCATCGGTGAGCTCGACGAGCTCGGTCTGCTCACCGCGACCCGCTGACCCGACGACAACGACAAGGAACCCGGTATGATGACCAGCTGGCTCGACCTGCCCGCCGACCATCCCTTCGGCATCAACACCCTGCCGTATGGCGTGTTCTCGCCCACGGGGGGCGAGCGGCGCGTCGGCGTCCGCATCGGTGATCGGGTGCTGGACGCCGGGGCAGTCGCGGCGATCGGGCGGGAGAAGGTGGGCGTCGGTGAGGGGCCGGACCTTGCTGCGGTCTGGCAGACGCCGAGCCTCAACGCCTTCCTCTCCCTCGGGCACGAGGCCTGGAGGACGGCTCGGGCCTGGCTGACCGAGATCCTGACCGACGAGGTGCACCGGGAGGCGGTCGAGCCGCACCTGCACGACCTCGCGGAGGTCACGCTGCACCTGCCGATCCAGGTCGCCGACTACGTCGACTTCTACGCCAGCGAGCAGCACGCCACCAACCTGGGCAAGGTGATGCGGCCGGGCGAGGCCCCACTCAAGCCCAACTGGAAGCACCTGCCGGTCGGCTACCACGGTCGGGCCGGCACGGTGGTCGTCAGCGGCACCGACATCGTCCGGCCGACCGGACAACGGAAGGCTCCCGCCGACGAGGCGCCGACCTTCGGCCCGAGCTCGCGGCTCGACATCGAGACCGAGCTGGGTTTCGTCGTGGGTGGCGCGACTCCGATGGGCACGCGGGTCACCGTGGACGACGCACCCGACCACCTGTTCGGCGTCACGCTGTTCAACGACTGGAGCGCACGGGACATCCAGGGGTGGGAGCAGGTGCCGCTTGGTCCCAACCTCGGCAAGTCCTTCGGTTCGTCCGCCGGCGCGTGGGTGGTGCCGATGGCGGCGCTGGAGGCCGCCCGCGTGGCCCTGCCGGTGCAGGACCCGGAGCCACTTCCCTACCTGCGTGGCGCCGACGGGCCCGGGCGGGGCATCGACCTGCGGCTGGAGGTGCGCCTCAACGAGACGGTGATCTCGCGGCCGCCCTACAACCTCATCTACTGGTCGCCCGAGCAGATGGTCGCCCACATGACCGTGAACGGCGCCAGCCTGCGCGACGGCGACCTGTTCGCCTCCGGCACGATCAGCGGCGAGAACGCCGACGAGCGCGGCTCGCTGATCGAGATGACGGTGAACGCGACCGAGCCGATCACGCTGTCGGACGGCTCGACCCGTGGGTTCCTCGAGGACGGTGACACGGTCACCATCACCGGCTGGGCCCCCGGACCTGACGGCACCCGCATCGGGCTCGGCGAGGTCACCGGCACCATCAAGCCGGCCCGCTGACGCCCGAAGCGGGAGCCTCGCCACAACGTCCTGCGTCGTGGCTGCCGGGCCGACCACTTCGCAGGACGTCCCGCCGCCGTCGCATCACCACTTGCGAGGGAGAGTTGAGGACGTGCCATCGGCGCATGAGCAGCCGCTCGGTCCACACCTGTTCGTGTCTCGAGTGCACCCCGCTAACCTAGGCCCGCCGGGGACGCCTCGCTCGACGGTTTCGGGCGACCAGCGGTTGGACGCCTGCAGACAGCGCCATCGTGCCTCGGTACGGTCAGCACACGCAGCCCAGAAAGGCGAACCATGTCGATGAACACCGCCAGCTCGAGAGTGCTGGCAGACGTCGTCCCCGGAGGAGCCGTCCGCGACGCCGCCCTCGTGACCGCCGGCGCCGGCCTGGTCGGAGTCCTGGCGCAGATCGCCATCCCACTCCCCTTCACGCCGGTGCCGCTCACCATGCAGACCTTCGGCGTGCTGCTCGTGTGTGCCAGCCTCGGCTCAGCGCGCGGTCTGATCTCGATGATGCTGTATGCCGTGATGGGCATCGCCGGTGTGCCGTGGTTCGCCGAGGGCGGGTCCGGGTTCGGCGGCGCGTCGTTCGGCTACGTCCTCGGCTTCATCCTCGCGGCTGCGGTGGTCGGGCGGCTGGCCGAGCGCGGTGCGACTCAGAGCCCGGTCCACACCGCGGGCGTGATGGTCCTGGGCAACCTGGCGATCTACGCAGTGGGCGTGCCGTGGCTGATGGCCACCGCGCACCTCGGTCTGGCGACCGCACTGACCCTCGGCGTGGTGCCCTTCCTGGTCGGCGACCTGATCAAGGTCCTGGCCTGCTCCGGCGTCTTTCCTGGCTCTTGGCACCTCGTCCGACGCCTCGGCGCTCAAGGGATGGGCCGCTGACCAGTCGGCGTTCTCGGGTCACCCCCCCCGCAGCCTTCAGCCCGGGTCGCGCTAGTGGTGACCAGCGGCTGAGCCGTCTGGCCGCGATCCGCGCCTCGGCTGGGGGCCCAGCACGACATTCGTCTTGACCAGCTTCCCGTGCAGCGCCTGCTTGTGCGGGTCCCACAGTGGCCACAGGTAGTTCACCAGCATGAACAGTGACGCGAAGATCCCGATGGTCGGCAGCATGCCCACGATCACCGGCCCCTCCTTGACCAGGTAACGCTCGATCATCGCGCGGACCGGTGGCGGTCCCGGCTGGTCCCGCAGCCGCACGCTGATGCCCACCAGCCGGCGGCCGGGCGTCGAGCCCGTCCGCGACAGGAGCAAGACCTCGTAGATTCCGTAGAGCACGAAGGAGATCGCCGAGATGATGGCGACGTAGCGAAGCACATCGCCAGGAATCGGGGGCGTCTGCGTGGAGCCGGCGCGCGCGGCCTGCAGCACGTCGTCGACCCATCTCTGCGCCGAGTCCTCGACCGGTCCGTAGGCCCAGAACGTGAAGGGGATGGTGATGAGGGCGACGATGATGCCGTCGACGATCCTCGCCACGGCCCGGCGCCACCAGCCCGAGAGCGGTTGTCCGTCCGGCGTCGTGGGACGTGCGGCGTAGAAGCCCTGCCGCCCGTACTGCGGAGCCGGCCGATAGGCGTCACCGCCCTGCCGGAAGGGTCCGCCCCCCTGCGGGTGAGATCCACCTGCCTGTTGGCCGGGAGCCGACCACGGAGACGGCCGGCCCGTTCCCCTGCTCTCCTGGGAAGCGTCCCCTGTCCCGGTCTCTGTCGGCGACGGGGAGCCGATCGACGAGCGCTCGACGTTGGGGTTGAGCTTCGGTGACGTCCGGTCGGTCCAGACGACCCCGTCCCAGTAGCGGACCTGTGTGGGGTCGTTCGGGTCGTCGTACCACCCGGAGGGTTGCGTCATGGGTTGATCCTCTCAAACGGGGTCGAATGACTGGTCGGCGACGCGACCCAGCGCCCGGGCCCTGACCGACCACGCGGGCCTCCGGCGACAGCTCCTCGGAGTAGCGTCGCACTATGCGCCTCGCGATCTCCATCCCGCAGGTCGACCAGGACCGCTTCGACGCCGATGGGCTGAAGTCCTACCTCGCTCGCTGCGAGGAGCTCGGCTTCGAGAGCGGCTGGGTGATGGAGCAGGCGATCGGGCCGACCCCGATGCTCGCGCCCCTGGAGCTGCTCGCGTATGCCGCCGCGTGCACCGAGCGTCTCAGGCTGGGCGTCGCGGTGCTGGTCACCACCCAGCACGACCCGCTCCAGCTGGCCGCGGCCATCACCACCGTGGACCGGATGAGCCACGGACGACTCGACGTCGGGGTTTCGCCCGGCGGCGGGTTCCGCAGGTTCGAGGCCTTCGGCGTCGACGGGACGTCCTTCATCTCCTGGTTCAGCGAGGGACTCGAGCTGATGAAGGCGGCGTGGTCGGACGAGCCCCGAGTCACACTTGCCGGACGCTTCCGTCAGGTGGACGACCTGCCCATCCAGCCGAAGCCGGTGCAGCGGCCGCATCCGCCGATCTGGTTCGGTGGCAGCGCTCCTCGGGCACTGGCCCGGGCCGTCAGGCTCGGCGACGCGTTCCTGGGAGCCGGATCCACGAGCACGGCCGCCTTCGCCGAGCAGGTCACCGTCCTGCGCCGCGAGCTGGCGGAGCAGGGCAAGCCCGCCGACGGATTCACGATCGGCAAGCGGGTCTACCTCGCCGTGCACGAGGACCCGGGCCGTGCCCGTGACCTGGTCATGACCGGGCTGCGCCGCATCTATGGGCGCATGAAGGGCATCGAGGAGGTGCCGGTCTTCGGCACGCCGGAGGACGTGGTGCGCGGGCTCGATGAGGTGCGCGCCGCCGGAGCCGAGCTGATCCTGCTCAACCCGGTGGGCGGCACCGTGGCCGAGAACCGCGACCAGCTGGAACGCCTGGCCGCAGGCGTTCTCCCGCACCTGACCGACGAGCAGGCATCATCTCCGCCGACGTGAGCGGTCCCGGCGCCGCGTCGGCGCCGGGACCACCCGTCATACTCCCGCGAAAAGCCTTCTGGCTCAGAGGTTGCCGCGGCTGTCCTGCTCACGCTCGATCGCCTCGAAGAGCGCCTTGAAGTTGCCCTTGCCGAACCCGAGCGAGCCGTGCCGCTCGATCAGCTCGAAGAACACCGTCGGCCGGTCCTGCACGGGGCGGGTGAAGATCTGCAGCAGGTAGCCGTCCTCGTCACGGTCGACCAGGATGCCGCGCTTCTGCAGCTCCTCGATCGGCACACGGACCTCGCCGATGCGCGCGCGCAGCTCGGGGTCCTCGTAGTAGGAGTCCGGCGTGTTGAGGAACTCGACGCCCTCCGCGCGCATCAGGTCCACGGTCCGCAGGATGTCGTTCGTCGCGAGCGCGAGGTGCTGGGCACCGGCGCCGCGGTAGAACTCGAGGTATTCGTCGATCTGGCTCTTCTTCTTGGCCGGCGCCGGCTCGTTGAGCGGGAACTTCACCCGGTGGTTGCCGTTCGCGACCACCTTGGACATCAGCGCCGAGTAGTCGGTGGCGATGTCGTCGCCGATGAACTCCGCCATGTTCACGAAGCCCATCACCTTGTTGTAGAAGGCGACCCACTCGTCCATGTGGCCGAGCTCGACGTTGCCGACGACGTGGTCGAGCGCCTGGAAGTAGCGCTTCGGCTGCCCGTCGCGCTTGACGTAACCGGACGACCGCTCGACGTAGCCGGGCAGGTAGACCCCGTCATACCGGCTGCGGTCGACGAGGGTATGACGGGTGTCGCCGTAGGCGGCGATGGCACCGATGCGGACGGTCCCGTGCTCGTCGGTGATGTCCTCGGGCTCCTGCACGACGGTCGCGCCGACCGAGCGGGCGTGCGCGATGCACTTGTCGACGTCGGGCACCTCGAGCGCGATGTCGACGACACCGTCACCGTGCGCGCGGACGTGGTCGTGCAACTGGCTGTCCGGGTCGACGCCGCCCTTGATGACGAACTTGATCGAGCCGCTCTTCAGCACGAAGGACTTGTGGTCGCGGTTGCCGGTCTCGGGGCCGCTGTAGCCGACGAGCTCCATGCCGAAGGCGGACTGGTAGTAGTGCGCGGCCTGCGTGGCATTGCCCACGACGAAGACGATGGCGTCCCAGCCGGTGACGGGGAACACGTCCTTGGTCTCGTCGTACTCCACGAGGCCCACGAGCTGCTTGAGCTGGTTCAGGTCGAGGTCGGCCTGCCGCTCCTGGTCGGTGAGGGGGATGGTGTCGGTCATGACCGCACTGTGTGCCACCGTGCCGTCGCTGCACAACTGTGCCACTCTGCTCTGGTCACGATGCGCAACCTGTTGGCACGAGACTCCTTCCTGCTGGACAATCTGTCCATGCTTGACAACGACGGACTGGACCCCCTCGACACCCGGATCATCACCGTGTTCACCGACCAGCCGGGCATCGGGGTGCTCGGGGCATCTCGAGCCCTGGGGGTGGCGCGCGGCACCGTGCAGGCCCGGCTCGACCGGCTCGAGCGGCGCGGGGTCCTCACCTCCTTCGCACCCCAGGTCGAGCCGTCGGCGATGGGCTATCCCGTGACGGCCTTCTGCACTCTGGAGATCCGGCAGAGCCGCGGCCACGACCCCGTCGTCGCGCACCTGCGGCGGATCCCGGAGGTCCTCGAGGCGCACACCATCACCGGCCAGGGCGACCTGATGATCCGCGTCGTGGCGCAGGACAACGCCCACCTGCAGCACGTCATCGACCGCGTCGTCGCCGTCGACCAGGTGGAGCGCGCCGCGACGGTCATCGCTCTCGCCACCCAGATCCCCTACCGCACCCTCCCCCTGGTCCAGCTGGCCGCACCGGCGCAGACGTGTCCAGGGGACGGCACGGATCCAGCGCAGGAGGGCGGTTCGGCGCAGCCCCACTGATCGCGGCTCGTCGCCGCCGTGGTCACCGCTCAGCGCAGGGCGCGGGCGATCCGGGCGGCTGCCGAGACCACCTGCGGCCCGAGCTTCTGCTCGTCCAGCGGCCCCATCGAGACGACCCCGACGGACGCCTCGAGCCCGGCCAGCCCGACGATGGGTGCAGCGACGCCGTGCGCCCCCGACTGCAGCTCACCGTCGGTGACCACGTATGACGTCCGCCCCACTCGGGCACCCAGGATCGCCTTGCCGGCGGCACCATGGTCGAGGGCGTGCCGGCTGCCGATGCGGTAGGCCACGTGGTAGTCGGTCCAGGTCGGTTCGACGACCGACAAGGCGAACGCGTCGCCGCCCTCGACGATGGTGAGGTGGGCGGTAGCGCCCACCGCGTCAGCAAGGGCGCGCAAAGTGGGCAACGACGCGTCCCGGAGCAGCGGCAGCACCGAGGCCGACATGCGAGTCAGCCCGAGTCCCAGACGGATCCGGCCGTCCTCGCGTCGCGTCACGAAGTCGCGCGCCTCGAGCGTGGCCACGAGCCGGTAGACGACGGGACGGCCCACACCCAGCGCCGAGGCCAGCTCGGTGACGGTCATCCCCGCACCGTGCTCGCGGTCGGCCAGCAGCTGCAGGATCGCCAGCCCGCGGTCGAGGGTCTGCGACGTCTCACCGCCGACCGGCCCAGCCCGTTTCGCGCTCACACCTCGCACCGTACCTCCCGCAGTCGGCCCTCTCCCCGCGTTGTTGCGGCACAGGGCCGTGCCCCGCACCTTCCCACCTGTGGTTGCCTTGGGGGCATGGGTCTCTCGGCGTCCGCGCACGGCTTGACGATCGGCACGTTGCCCACCGGGCCTCTCGGTTCGATCACCGACGTCCCCGGCATCCACGTCGGGCACACCACGCTCTCCGACGGCGACATCCGCAGCGGCGTCACCGCGATCGTGCCCACCCAGCTGGACGAGCGGCGGCACACGTTGCCCGCGGCCGTGGCGGTCGGCAACGGCCACGGCAAGCTGGTCGGCTCGACCCAGGTGGACGAGCTGGGCACCCTCGAGACCGCGATCCTGCTGACCAGCACCCTGTCGGTCCACCGGGTGGCCGACGCCCTGCTGACCCACGAGCTCACGAGGCCCGGGCGGGAGCAGGTCGTCACCCTCAACCCCTTGGTGGGCGAGACGAACGACGCCTACCTGTCCGACATCAGAACCCGGCCGGTGCGCGAGCGGCACGTCCTGGACGCGCTCGCGTCGGCCCGTCCAGGACCGGTCGACGAGGGCTGCGTGGGGGCCGGCACCGGCACCTGTGCGCTCGGCTTCAAGGGCGGCATCGGCACCGCCTCACGCGTCGCCCGGGAGGGTGCGCGGGGGTGGACCGTCGGAGCCCTCGTACAGTCCAACTTCGGCGGCACGCTGCGGATCGAAGGAGTTCGTATGCCGACCGCCGAGCTCCTGGAGGGCATCGCCCCGTCACCGGCCGAGACCTCGGGAGTCGCGGACGCGGAGGACCCAGCAGCGGCGGCCCAGGCGACGGAAGATCAATATCGGCAAGGGAACTCGTGCATGATAGTCGTCGCCACAGACGCACCGGTGGATGCCCGGCAGCTCGGCCGGGTCGCCCGCCGAGCGATCGTCGCGATGGATCGGGTGGGCGCCGACTTCGCGCATGGCAGTGGCGACTACGCCATCACCTTCAGCACCTCGACCGAAGCCCCTGCGATGCCGGACCCCGAGCTCAACCCGGTGTTCGCGGCAACCATGGAGGCGGTCGAGGAGGCGTTGGTCTCGTCACTCGTACACGCGGTGACCACCACCGGCTACCGCGGCCACACGGCATACGCGCTGCCCCTCGACCGGGTCCTGGAGCGGCTGAGCGCGTCCGGGCGGTTGCCCAGGGCCTGAAAAGGCCGAGCCGGCGAGCGGGAACGCTCGTACCCTGACAGGGTGACCGGGGACGGTGGTCGGGCGGCCGTCGAGCAGGTGTTCCGCACCGAACGGGTGCGGGTGCTCGCCGCGCTCGTGCGCAGCACCAACCAGCTCGACCTGGCCGAGGACGCGCTGCAGGACGCGTTCGCCACGGCGCTGCAGCGGTGGCCCCGCTCCGGCGTACCCGACGAGCCGGCCGCGTGGCTCGTCACGGTGGCGCGGCACCGGCTGCTCGACCGGCTGCGGCGGGACAAGGTGGGTGCGGAGAAGCAGGTTGCCGCGAAGGTCTTCGAGGGAGCGGGAACCGCGCCCGCGGAGCCCGACGAGCACTCCCAGCTGGGCGAGATCGGCGACGAGCGGCTCAGCCTCATCTTCACCTGCTGTCACCCTGCCCTGTCCCTTGAGGCACGAGTCGCGTTGACGCTGCAGGCCGTCGGTGGCCTGACCGCAGCACAGATCGCGCACGCCTTCCTGCTGCCGACGGCCACCATGGCCCAGCGCCTGGTGCGGGCCAAGCGGAAGATCCGCGACGCCAACATCGTCTTCACGGTGCCGGCCGACGACGCGCTCGAGCCGCGGCTGGACGCGGTCCTCGCGGTGGTCTACCTCGTCTTCAACGAGGGCTACACCTCGAGCGCGCCCGGGCCCTTCGTCCGCGCCGACCTGTGCCGCGAGGCGCTGCGGATCGGCTCGCTGCTCGCGACGCTGCTGCCGACCGAGCCAGAGGTCCTCGGGCTCGGCGCCATGATGCTGCTCCACGACGCGCGCAGGGGCACCCGGACAGACGAGGCGGGTGGGATCGTGCGGCTGGCCGACCAGGACCGGAGTCGCTGGGACGCCGGGCGGGTCGCCGAGGCGCTCCGGCTGCTCGACCGGGCGCAGCGGCTGGGCGGTGACGGGCCCTACCTGGTGCAGGCCCAGATCGCGGCGACCCACATGGCAGCCCCCTCCGCCACCGAGGTCGACTGGGAGCGCATCGCCGCTCTGTATGCCGAGTTGTCGCGGCAGTCGCCGTCTCCCGTCGTCTCGCTCAACCACGCGGTGGCCGTCGCGGAGACGGGCCGGGTCTCGGACGCGCTCGACCTGGTCGACGCGATCGGTGACCTGCGGGACTACCACCTGCTGTCGGCGACCCGCGCCGAGTTGCTCGCGCGGCTGGGACGCACGAAGGAGGCTGACACGGCATACGGCCGGGCTCTCGAGCAGGTGCGCAATCCGGCCGAGCGGGCCCACCTGCTCCGTCGACGTTCGTCCCTGGGCCAACCTGCTGACAGGAATTCGTGAGGGGTGTGTCGAGTTCGGCCCGTCCCGTTCGTCAACAGGACGTCCACAGTCCATCCTCACCAGGAGACCACCATGAGCGCTCAGCTCGTGCACTTCGAGATTCCCACGCCTGACCTGTCCAAGGCACAGGCCTTCTACACCAAGCTCTTCGACTGGCAGCTCGAGCCGTTCGGCGAGTCCTACCAGTTCATCCCCGGCCAGCCGTCCGGCGGCATCCTCGCCAGTGAGGGGGCCGCGGCCGGCGCACCACTTGCCGTCTACTTCGGTGTCGACGACATCGAGGCGGCCGTCGCGCAGGTCGAGTCACTCGGCGGCCAGGCGGAACCGGTCCGTGACATGCCCGGCATCGGCAAGGACGCGGTGTGCCAGGACGACCAGGGCACGACGTTCAGGTTGTTCCAGGCGGCGACCGGCGGCACGACCTGACGAACTCCCACCACACCAGCACGTGACGAAGGAGGAGACATGCAATACCTGATGCTGCTCTACCAGAGCGGACAGCGAGCCGACCCCGCGAGCCCGGAGAGCGAGAAGGTGCGGTCCGCCATGCGGGCCTACCTCGACGACCTGGAGCGCAAGGGCGCCCTGCGCGCGGCGGCTCCGCTGCAGCCACCCGAGACGGCGACGACCGTGCGCGAGCGCGACGGCCAGCGGCTGCTGGTCGACGGGCCCTTCATGGAGACGAAGGAGTGGCTGGCCGGCTACTTCCTCGTCGACTGCCCCGACCTGGACACCGCGCTCGCGCTCGCGGCCGAGTGCCCGGGATGCGCAGGACCGGGCGGTGTCGAGGTGCGGCCGCTGGCCACCGTGCCAGAGTCGGCGCCGGCGGGAGGTGTCGGCGGTGCGGCTTGAGCCGCTCACGCTGTCGCTGCTCCTGCTCGCCGACCCGCAGCCAGACCTGACCGGTGAAGAGAAGGCGCGCCTGCAGGACGAGCACATGGGATACCTCGCGAGCCTGTTCGACGGGGGCGAGCTCCTGGCGGCAGGTCCGGTCCAGGACGTGCCGCCGGGGCGGCTCGTGGGGTTCTCGATCTACCGGTGTCCGCCGGAGCGTGCTACCCAGCTCGGTGACCGGGACCCGGCCGTCCAGCGCGGCAAGTACGTCCACGAGGCCCACCAGTGGCTGGTGCCCGAAGGCGTGCTCGCCCCCGGTAAGGGACGGCTGCCTCGGTCGGCCACCGAGGTCGGCGTCTGATCCGGGGCAAGCCCCGCTTGTTGCTGGGAGATGGCGTCATCGGTGACGCCCTCTTCCAGCAACTTCGCGAGGAAGTGGGTCAGCGGCGGCCGACGAACCAGCGGCGGATCGCCTCGATCCGCGCACCGACCTGCTCACTGGTGGCCTGGTCGAGGGCCGGTCCGCCACAGTGCCGTCGCAGGTCGGAATGGACCACCGCGTGCGGCGCGCCGCTCTTGCGGGCGTAGGCGGAGACGAGCTTGTTGAGCTCCTTGCGCTGGGCCGCGAGCGCCCGGTGCGCCGACACCGGGGCCGAGGCCTCCTTCGCGCGGCGGCTTGGCTTCTGGCGGGCCTGCCGCTGGCGCAGCACCGTGGCGACCTGGTCGGGCTCGAGCAGACCGGGCAGGCCGAGGTATTCCTGCTCGTCGGGGCTGCCGACGTCGGCGTTGAGACCGAACTGCTGGGCGTCGAAGAGCACGTGGTCGAACTCGGCGTCGGACTCGAGCGCCTCGAACGACAACTGGTCCGCGTCGGCCTCCGTTTTGGTGGCGTTGGCGTCCGCGACCAGTCCCTCCTCGGAGGCCCACATCGACTCCTCCCCCGGCTTCTTGGGCCGGTCGAGGGCGTGGTCGCGCTCGTCCTCCAGGTGGGCGGCGTGCTCGAGGAGGGTGGCCACGCTCGGCAGGAAGACCGAGGCGGTCTCGCCCCGACGGCGAGCGCGCACGAACCGCCCCACCGCCTGGGCGAAGAACAACGGTGTGGAGGTCGAGGTGGCGTAGACGCCGACGCACAGGCGAGGGACGTCCACGCCCTCGGAGACCATCCGCACCGCCACCATCCAGCGCTGCTCGCCCTCGGCGAACTCCTCGATCCGGCGGGAGGACCCCGAGTCGTCGGACAGCACGACGGTCGGCTTCTGGCCTGTGACCGACTCGAGCACGCGGGCATACGCACGGGCATTGGTCTGGTCGGAGGCGATGACCAGGCCCCCCGCATCCGGCACGCCACGACGCACCTCGGTGAGCCGCTTGTCGGCCGCCCGCAGCACCGACGGGATCCACTCTCCGCTCGGGTCCAGAGCCGTGCGCCACGCATGGGCGGTGGCGTCCTTGGTCAGCGGCTCGCCGAGTCGCGCGGCGATCTCGTCACCGGCCCGGGTGCGCCAGCGCATGGCACCGCCGTAGGCCAGGAACAGCACTGGGCGCACCACCCCGTCGCGCAATGCTTCCGCGTAGCCGTAGGCGTAGTCGCTGGCAGAGCGGCGTATGCCGTCGCCGTCCTCCTCGTAGCGGACGAAGGGGATCGGGCTGGTGTCGGAGCGGAACGGCGTGCCGGTGAGCGCGAGCCGTCGCGTCGCGGGCTCGAAGGCTTCGCGGATGGCGTCACCCCACGACAGGTTGTCGCCGCCGTGGTGCACCTCGTCGAGGATGACCAGCGTCGGAGCGGCCTCGGTGCGCGCCCGGTGCAGCAGCGGCTTGCTCGCGACCCCCGCGTAGGTCACCGCCACCCCGTCGAACTCGGCGTTGTGGCGGCCCTGGGCGTTGGTGAACCTCGGGTCGATGCGGATGCCCACGCGTGCTGCCGCGTCGGCCCACTGGGTCTTGAGGTGGTCGGTCGGCGCGACGATGGTCACCCGGCGCACGATCCCCCGGCCGAGCAACTCGGTCGCGAGCCGCAACGCGTAGGTCGTCTTGCCCGCACCGGGTGTGGCGACGGCCAGAAAGTCCCGCGGCAACGTGTCGAGGTACTGCGCCACGGCCTCGGCCTGCCAGGCCCGCAACTTGTCCGCCGTGCCCCATGCCGCTCGCTCCGGGAAGGCTGGTGACAGGTGCGATGCGGCAGACGTACTCATGTTGCCCCGAGCCTAACGGACGGCCCACGCCGCCCCGACCGCTACCTCAGTCGTCGCCGCCGTCCAGAGCCGATGGTCCGGCTCCCGCGACGACCTCCGGGCCTCGCTGCGCTCGATCCTCAGTCGTCGCCGCCGTCCAGAGCCGATGGTCCGGCTCCCGCGACGACCTCCGGGCCTCGCTGCGCTCGATCCTCAGTCGTCGCCGCCGTCCAGAGCCGATGGTCCGGCTCCCGCGACGACCTCCGGGCCTCGCTGCGCTCGATCCTCAGTCGTCGCCGCCGTCCAGAGCCGATGGTCCGGCTCCCGCGACGACCTCCGGGCCTCGCTGCGCTCGATCCTCAGTCATCGCCGCCGTCTTGCGGAGCGCGCAGCCCGTCATAGATCTCCTTGCAGATCGGGCAGACCGGGAACTTCTGCGGATCCCGGCCCGGGACCCAGACCTTGCCGCACAGCGCCACCACCGGCTCGCCGGAGAGGGCACTCTCGAGGATCTTCTCCTTGCGCACGTAGTGCGAGAACCGCTCGTGGTCCCCGGGCTCCTGCAGCTGCTCCTCGACCTGCTCGCGTTCGAGCACCGCCGTCCTCGTGCTCGGCATGGACGGCTCCGGGTCGAGCTGCGGGGCGTGTGGGTCGTCCAGGGGCGTCTGCGAGTCAGTCATGGGCCCATTCTAGGAGAAGGGGGGCGGATGCCACCTCACGCAGCGCAGCGGCAATCAGTTCATCGAAGGGTCGTCGGGGAAGCTCGCCACCAGGGCCAGGTTGCCACGCTGGCGCTGCAGCACCTCACGCCAGAGCACCTCGGGCTGCGCGCTGAACGCGTCGCGGGCCTCGGCGTCCACGACATACCAACCGCCTTCACGCACCTCTCGCTCCAGCTGCCCCGCCGACCATCCCGAGTAGCCCGCGAAGATCCGCAGCCCCGCGATCTCCGGCACGACGACCAGCGGCGGCACGTCGAGGTCGACCAGGCCGATCCCGCCGAAGAGCAGCCGCACACCCATCGGCTCGTCCACCGACCCCGGCACGGTGACCAGGCCGAGGGCCGAGTCGAGCCCGACGGGGCCGCCCTGAAACAGGGTCGCCGGCTTGGTCACGTGCTCCTCCCACCCCGGCAGGACGGCGTCGACGGCGGCCTCGATCGGCCGGTTCAGCACCACACCGTGCGCGCCCTCCTCGTCGTGGTGCAGCACCAGGACGACGCTGCGCCGGAAGACCTCACCTCCGGTCTCCGGCGTCGCGACGAGCAGCTGCCCGGTCAGGAACGTCTGGTCCACAACGACATTGTCGCGCGCCCCGGTGTCAGCCGCCCGACAGGGAGCCAAGACCCTCAGAAATGGTTGTCAGGTCCCAGACAGCCCGCTGTCGCAGACCTCACGATCACTCCCCACGGCCATCGGAGCCTGGAGAAGCTCACCGCTCGTGGAGCGCACGACAAGGGCCGGTATGACGGGTGCTCACCACTCGTCATACCGGCCCGGTGTCGTCGATCTAGCTCTCGTCAGTCTCGCGGTGCGCGCGACCGCGCGCCACGGCCCTGCGGACGAGGTCCGCGGCCTTGCGGCCGGCCGCCGGGGCGGCCACGGTAGGGACGCTTCTCGCCCTCGAGCAGGCGGCGCACCTGCGCCGGAGGCACTGGGACACCGGTGGGCACCTGCGCCCCGGTGGCCTCCATGAGGGCAGCGTCCCCCGGGGTGACGCGGGTCGGCCGCACATCGACGCCGGCCTCGCGGGCGATCCGCTCCATGCCGCGCCGCTGGTGCGGGAGCGTCAGGGTCACCACGGTGCCCCGCTCGCCCGCCCGAGCCGTGCGGCCCGAACGGTGCAGGTAGTCCTTGTGATCGGCCGGCGGGTCGGCCTGCAGCACGACGCTGACGTCGTCGACGTGGATGCCGCGGGCGGCGACATCGGTGGCCACCAGGACCGGCAGCGTCCCGTCGCGGAAGGCACCGAGCACCCGGTTGCGCGCGCCCTGGTTGAGGCCGCCGTGGAGCGCTGCGGCGAAAACGCCCTGTTCGCGAAGCTGTTCCGCGACGCGGTCGGCGCCGAGCTTGGTGCGCACGAACACCACGGTGCGTCCCTCCCGGCTGGCGACCTGGGCCAGGAGCGTCTTCTTGTGCATGGGGTCGATCAACAGGATGTGGTGGTCCATCGTGTCGACGCTCGCGGTGGCGTCGTTCGTGGAGTGCGTGACCGGGTCGACCAGGTAGCGCCGCACGACCTCGTCCACGCCGCGGTCGAGCGTGGCGGAGAAGAGGAGGCGCTGACGGCCCGCGGGGATCAGGTCGAGGATCGTGGTGATCTCGGGCAGGAAGCCCATCTCGGCCATGTGGTCGGCCTCATCGAGGATCGCGATGTCGATCTCGGAGAGCTCGACGGCACCGCGCTCGATCAGGTCGTTCAGCCGGCCGGGGGTGGCGATGAGCAGCTCGACGCCACGGTCGAGGGCGTTCAGCTGCGGCTGGTAGGGCATGCCGCCGGCGACCAGCTTGTGCCGCACGCCCATGACGTGCACGAGGGGCTCGAGGGCGTCGCTGACCTGGATGGCGAGCTCACGCGTCGGCACCAGTACCAGCGCGCGGGGACGCCGCGGGACGGCGCGGCTGCTCGCGGCCAGGCGGGTCAGGGTCGGCAGGCCGAACGCCAGCGTCTTGCCGGAGCCGGTCTGTCCGCGACCCAGCACGTCGCGGCCCGCCAGGGCGTCCGGGATCGTCGCGTTCTGGATGGGGAACGGCGTGGTGATGCCGTCGCGGGCCAGCCGCTGCACGAGCGGCTCGGGCAGACCGAGCGCGGCGAAGCCGTTGTCGTCCGAGACCGGCACCGGCGCCCCGTCGACCACCGGCTTGGGGGCGGCGTTCTCCCACTTGCGGCCCGGGCGCTGCTCGCGCTTGCCGTAGTCGGCGTCACGCCGGAAGTCGCTGCGCGGGGCGCGGGCCGGACGCTCCTCACGTCGGTCAAAGCTACGCGGCGCACGGTCGTCACGCCGGTCGAAACTGCGCGGCGCACGGTCGTCACGCCGGTCAAAGCTGCGCGGCGCACGGTCATCACGACGCTCGTCATGCCGGAAGTCGCCGCGCGGCGCGCGAGCCGGACGCTCGTCACGACGATCGAAGCTGCGCGGGGCACGGTCGTCCCGGCGGTCGTCGCGGCGGCCAGGGCGGTCGGTGCGCTGGGGGCCGCGGGGTGGGCGGTCGTCATAGGACTTGCCTTGGCCGCGGTGCGCCTTCTTGGGCCCCGCCTTGGCCTGAGCCTTCTTGGCGGTGCTCCAGCGGGCCTTTTTGGGCGCGCCGGACTTGGGGGCGTGCTGCTTGCTCATCTGAAATTGGCTCACTTCGGTAACTCGAGGTAGGCACGCCTCGAGCTGCCGTCCGTGGCAACGAATGAGAGCGAACCTCAGGCGAGTGTGGTGCCTTCTCGCCCGGCGGACCGGGATGGACGGTTGCCATCCGGCTGCCCGGTGTCCTTGCTTGCACGTTCTCGGGACGCCTCACGCGTCCATGCACCGGGGTGCCTCCACCGTATCAGCGTCTGGTCCGCCTCCAGACCAGGAAGACGGCAAGGGCGAGCAGGACGCCTGTGAGATCTGCCACGACGTCCCACCCGCTGCCGTCGCGGTGCGCCAGCAGGCTCGCCTGGAGCAGCTCACTCACGGGTGCGTGCAACGCGAGCAGACCCACCACCCACCACCGGGAAAGACCGGTCATAAGCCCGACCAGCGTCGGTGCCGCGAAGACGGACGCGTGGATCAGCTTGTCGAGGTGCGCGAGCCCCGGACCACCGGGAGCGGTGGGCACGTAGAGCACGACGAGCTGCACCACCATCGCGAGGACGAGCAGCACGATCCAGCCGCGCCTGATCCGGGAGACGGCGGTCGGCTCGGAGACCTTCGTGGGGATGGTGGGCCGGGACGTCATACGGGCAGCTGCGCGGCCTCGGCGTCGTTGGGGGCCTTGTCGTCCCCGCGAACGGCCTTCTCGACCGCGGTGGCCACCGTCTTGGAGACGTCGGGGTGGAAGACGCTGGGAATGATGTAGGCGGGGTTGAGCTCGTCCTCGCTGACCGTCCCGGCCAGCGCCTCGGCCGCCGCCAGCAGCACCTCTTCGGTGACCTTGTTGGAGCGGGCGTCGAGCAGACCGCGGAAGACGCCGGGGAAGACCAGGACGTTGTTGATCTGGTTGGCGAAGTCGCTGCGACCGGTCGCCACGACGGTGGCGTGCTGGGCCGCCGCGGCCGGATCCACCTCCGGCTCGGGGTTGGCGAGCGCGAAGACGATGGCGTCGTCGTGCATCTTGGCGATGTCGTCGCCGTCGAGCAGGTTGGGCGCCGAGACGCCGATGAAGACGTCGGCACCCTCGATGACGTCCTTGAGCGTGCCGGTGCGGCGCTCGAGGTTGGTGGTCTCGGCGAGCCAGCGCAGGTTGTCGTCGCCGTTGCCCTTGATGTCCTCGCGGTCGGGGTGCACGACGCCGAACCGGTCGGAGACGATGATGTCCTTCGCGCCGGCGGCGATGAGCAGGCGCAGGATCGCGGTGCCGGCCGCGCCCGCCCCGCTCTGCACGAGCCGGACGTCCTCGAGCTCCTTGCCGACGACCCGCAGCGCGTTGCGCAGGGCCGCCAGCACCACGATCGCGGTGCCGTGCTGGTCGTCGTGGAAGACGGGGATGTCAAGCTCCTCCCGCAGCCGGGCCTCCACCTCGAAGCAGCGCGGGGCGGAGATGTCCTCGAGGTTGATGCCCGCGAACCCGGGGGCGATCGCCTTGACGATCATGACGATCTCGTCGACGTCGTGCGAGTCCAGGCACAGCGGGAAGGCGTCGATGTCGGCGAACCGCTTGAACAGCGCGGCCTTGCCCTCCATCACCGGCAGTGCCGCGAGCGGGCCGATGTCACCGAGCCCGAGCACGGCGGAGCCGTCGGTGACGACCGCGACGGTGTTGCGCTTGATGGTGAGCCGGCGCGCGTCCTCGGGGTTGTCGGCGATCGCCATGCAGACGCGGGCGACGCCGGGGGTGTAGACGAGCGAGAGGTCGTCGCGGTTGCGGATCGGCACCTTCGACTCGATCTTGAGCTTGCCGCCGAGGTGCACCAGGAAGGTCCGGTCGCTGACCTTGCCGATCTCGACCCCCTCGACCGTCCTCATGGCGGCCACGATCTCGGTGGCGTGGTCGGTGTCGCGGCACGAGACGGTCACGTCCACCTGCAGTCGGTCGGATCCCGAGGCGGTGATGTCGAGGCCGGTGACCAGTCCCCCGTTCTGCTCGATCGCGGTGGTGAGCTCGCTGACTGCCGTCGCGCGGGCGGGGAGCTCGAGGCGGGCGGTGATCGAGTTGGAGACAGAGGGGACGCTCATGGGCGTCATTGTCCCCGACTACCGCTCGGTATGACGGGCAGCCCCCTCGGCGCGTCCCTCACCTCCTGCGGGATGAGCCGACGGTCAGACGGCGGCGGGGGCGAAGGGCAGCTTGGGCTGGGGCGGCGCGTGGGTCGGGTCCACCCCGTCGAACAGGCTGCTGACCGACTCACCGGCATGGATCCGGGCGATCGCCTCGGCGAACAGGTCGGCGACCGAGCGCACCCGCAGCTGCGGCCAGTTGCCGGGCGCAGGGACGGTGTCGGTGGTGACGACCTCGCTGATCATGTGGTGGTCGCGCAGGCGCTCGACGGCCTTGCCGGTGAAGAGTCCGTGGGTGCATGCGACCGCGGCCTCGGTGCAACCGAAGTCGGCCAGCCGATCCAGCAGCTCGACGATCGATCCACCCGTCGCGATCTCGTCGTCGAGCACGATGGCGCGCTTGCCGGAGACATCGCCCACGATGGCGTCGACCACGACCCGGTCGTCGGCCAGCCGCTGCTTGCTGCCCGCGGCGACGGGGAGTCCGAGCAACCGGGCGAACTGGGTGGCGGTCTTGGCGTTGCCGAGGTCGGGCGAGATGACGACCGTGTTGGTGAGGTCGCGGTCCTGGAAGTGGTCGGCGAGCACGCCGATCGCGGTGAGGTGGTCGACGGGGACGGAGAAGAAGCCGTGCACCTGGGGCGCGTGCAGCGCCATGGTGAGGACCCTGTGGGCGCCGGCTGTCACCAGCATGTCGGCCACGAGGCGTCCACCCAGCGAGATGCGTGAGGCGTCCTTCTTGTCCGACCGGGCATAGGCATAGTGCGGGATGACGGCGGTGATCTGTGCGGCCGAGGCGCCCCGGGCCGCGTCGATCATCAGCAGCAGCTCCATCAGGTGCTCCTGGGTGGGCGGCACCAGGGGCTGGATCAGGTAGACGTCACGCTGGCGGCAGTTGGCGAGCAGCTGCGCCTGGAGGCAGTCGTTGCTGAACCGCTTGATGTCGATCGGCGACAACTGGGCGCCCAGGGCGTCGCAGATGCGCGCCGCCAGCTGACGATGGGCCGAACCGGAGAAGACCACGATCTCGCGCACGCCGAAGCTCCCAGTGGGGTCGATGCCGATGTCCAGGTCGAGCGTAGCCCCTGGCCCGGGCCCGGGAGGACGCCAGCCGTGGCCGAAGCCTGCGCCCGACTCCCGGTCCCACCAGCGCGTATGCCGTCAGGTCACCGCGGCCGCGTAGCCCGCCACCAGCGCGTCGGCCACCACGGAGACGTAGCGGTCGTCGGGAAGGTAGGTCGGGGCGTGCAACCCGCCGGTGCCGGTCCCGGTGCCGACGAACATCATCAGGCTGCGGGCGTGCTGGACGTAGTAGGAGAAGTCGTCGGAGCCGAACGAGCGGAAGTCGGTCGACACCGGGTGCCCCATCTGGGCCAGCCGCTCAGCCGCTCCCGCGGCCAGCACGGCGTCGTTGACCAGGGCAGGTTCACCGGACGCAAAGCGGATCTCACCCACGCAACCGTGCCCCGAGGCCACTCCTTCGACGATCGACCTCATCGCTGCCCGTGCCAGGTCGAGGTCCGAGGCGCGCATCGTGCGCAGAGAGCCCCTGGCCACCGCCCGGCCGGGCACGACGTTGTAGGTGGTGCCGGCGTCGAGCTGGTTGACCATGCAGGCCACCCCCACCGTGGGATCGATCCGCCGGGCTCCGACCTGCTGCAGCGCCACGACGACGGCCGAGAGCGCGAGGACCGAGTCGTCCACGGTGTGCGGATAGCCGGAGTGGCCGCTGCGGCCGCGGACCTCGACCTCGAAGGCGCAGCTGCCGGCGTTGACCGGCCCTGCCACCGCGGAGATGGTGCCGGCCGGCAGCTGCGGCTGGCAGTGGGCGGCGACGACCGCCTCGACCCCCGCCATCCCGCCCTCTTCGACCACGTCCCAGGCGCCGGACTGCGGGCCCTCCTCGCGAGGCTGCAGCAGCGCCACCAGCGGCACCGGAAGCTCGATCCGCGTGGCCGCGCGCGCCACGACCGCCAGCGCAGCCATGTGCACGTCGTGCCCGCAGGCGTGCATCGCCGGGCCCCGGGCCCGCCAGGCCACGTCGGTATCCTCCTGGACCGGGAGGGCATCCAGCTCGGTCCGCAGCGCGATGGCCGGTCGTGACCCGTCGCCGGTCATCGGCACGAGCCGACCGGTGCCCGCGACGGTCTTGCCCGGGCCGACGCCGAGCGCGCGCACGATCCGCTCAGCGGTGGGGCCCTCCTCACCGCTGACACGGGGGTTGGCATGCAGCTCGTGCCGCAGCTCGACGGCTGCCGGCAGCTCCTCCGCGATCGCGGCCCGCCAGTGCTCGATGAGGTCAGCCATGTTCGAGACCATAGACGCGTGAGGCGTTCTCGCGGCAGACCAGCGATGCCACACGCTCAGCATCTCGCTCGGCCATCTCGCCGGCCTCCACGAGACCCGACAGCACCTCGGAGAGCCCGCGCCGGAAGAACAGGGCTCCCAGGGCATACAGCTCGGCCAGGCCGAAGGCGTCCGAGGAGTAGAGCAGCTTCCCGAACGGCACCAGCTCCAGTGATTCACGGATGACGGTGGTCGACAACGCTCCCGTGTTGTGGGTGGCGAGGCCCACGTCCATGAAGACGTGGTCGAAGACCTGGGCCAGATAGGCCGCGTGCCGGTGGAACGGGTAGTTGTGCAACAGCAGCACCGGCACGCCTCGCTCCTGGGTGGCGCGCAGGAAAGCGGTCATCCGCAGCGGGTCGCAGTCCAGCAGGTTGAGGTCGGGGTCCCCGTAGCCGACGTGGACCTGGAGCGGTAGCCCGGCCTCGATGGCGGACCAGGCCAGCCAACCGTTGACCACACGGTCGGCGATCCGCCACCCGCCGTCCGGGAGCTCGCGGCCGGCGAGCGCCGCAGCCACGTCCGCGGACGACGGAGGGCTGGCCGGCAGATCGAGACCGACCCGGTAGGCCGCCACGCTCTTGGCCCCCACCACGCCCGGCGTCCTCGCTCGGGCACGCAGGAGGTCGGTGAAGCGTTCGGGGAACTCGGCGGGCGAAACACCCTCGTCCAGAAGCCCTTCCGCGAGCACCTCCAGGCGGACGACCTCCGAGGCTCTCGCCTCGGCCAGTCCGGCCAGTTCCTCGATACCGCAGATGGTTCCAGGTTCGAATCCGGTGTCCACGACATACCTCTGCGTCCCGGCGGCCGCCAGCATCGTCCGAGCCACCTCGACCGCCCCCAGCTCACGTCGGCGGCTCAGGTAGTGGTCGGCATCCACCAACGGCGGCAAACCGAGCAACGGCGCGCACCAGCGGCGGACCGCCAGGCCGAGCATGGACTCGAAGATCGTCGTGCCCAGCGGGGACGGCCCCGGTGCCTCGTTGAGCAGCTCTTCGAACTGCTGACGGTCGAGGTCGCGGAGCACGAGACCGTGGCAGTGATGGTCGACCAACGGCCCTGTCAGGAAAGGGAACCGGGTCGGGCTCGCCGGACCAGCCATTCAGTGGCTCTCCTCGAGGGCAGGCTCCTGGTCGATCCTCGTCATCCCCAAGGAGAGCCGCCGGGCGAGGCCGGGCACGGCGAACATGACGATCGTCACGAGCAGCAGCCAGCCGAAGGCCACGACGGGGAAGAACCGCGCCGGACCGGAGTCGGGATAGGGGAAGACGTTGCGCCAGATGGTGTAGCCGAGCATCAGCAGCGCTGCGATCGGCACGACGACCTGCCAGGTGGGGACGGGCAGCTTCTTGTCGATGAAGACCAGCTTGATGCAGCCGATGGTGGCCAGCACGTAGGCGACCAGCAGGATGAGCGTGCCGATCGTGCCGCTCCACAAGAAGGTGTCGAATGGTGTGGCGCCGCAGAAGACCGCGCAGATGATCGCGATCACCAGGACCAGCGTGGTCACCACCCCGGCAGCTGCCGCCGGTGTGCCGTAGGAGTTCGTCCGTCCCAGCGGGTGGCCCGGACCCAGGTCGCGGCTGATCGCGAAGAGCAGCCTGGACGCGCCCACCACACAGGCCAGGCAGCAGGCGAAGGCGCTGACGCAGGCCCCCAGCGTGATCACCTCCCCCACCCACAAGGCGATGTAGGTCGTGCCGAGGTCACCCATCAGAGCCGGCGAGGCGATGAACTTCTTCACGCCCTCCGCGTCGGCACCGAACGCCATCATCTCGATGGCCGTCATCACGGTGAAGTAGACGCCCCCGAAGATGGCCGTGCCGAGGATCGCTCTCGGGATGTCCTTGCGTGGGTGGTGGGCCTCCTCCCCCAACGTCGCGGCCGCCTCGAAGCCCGCGAAGGACAACAGCCCGAAGATGATGCCCAGGAACACGTTCGACGTGCTCGTGCCCTGCGGGACAGTGAACACGTCGAGGGTGAAGTGTGCGTCTCCCGGCGCGTTGCCGGCCAGCATCCGGATCAACACGATCGCGCCGATGACGACGATGAGCAGCACGGTGAGCCCCTCGATGGTCAGCAACGTCGTCGTGGCGTTCTTGGTGGGCAGGACGGTGAAGACCAGCGCCAGGGCGAGGGCGATCCCACCCACGACGAAGCCCGCCCACCAGGGTTGGTGGTTCCAGACCCCGATGTCGTCGAGGAAGGCCGCCCCGAAGATGCCCGCAGCCGACGACGTCACGAGCGCGTAGAAGACATAGGTCCCCATGAGGCCCAACCCCGCGATGGCCCCAGCACGGGGACCGAGGGTCGCACCGGCGAACACGTAGACCGAGCCGGCGTGCCGGTAGTACTGGCACAGCCGCACGAAGACGTAGGCGATGAGCAGCACCGCGATCGCGGCGAGGAAGAACGCCAGCGGCGTGGCCCGTCCGATCAGTCCCGCCGTGCCCTGGGGGTTGATGTTGATCGCCATGCTCGGAGCCATGAGGGCCACCGAGATGCCGACCGCCTGCCACACGGACAGACCTCGTCGGAGGCCGCCCTCCTCGAGCTCTGCCATACGACGCCTCTCTTCTGTCCGTGGCCCGATCTGGCCCGATCAGTCCGCTACGCCCCTGCCACAGTGTGCTGTCCATCACATAACCTGTCCAGCGGCGTCGTCATTCGTGCGCGCGCCGTGCCCGTCGCTCCCAACGAGAGGACCTGCCGTGGACCTGGCCGACCGTGAGCAACGCCGCAGCAGAGCCGAGGGGATGCTGGAAGGTCTGGCCGCACGCGGTGTCGAGGTCGTGGCGACGACGTTCGTCGACAACTCCGGCATCGCGCGGGTCAAGTCCGTGCCGCTGCGACGGCTTCCCCAGCTGGCGAGCTGGGGCGCGGGCTTCTCCACGAGCTTCGACCGCTTCCGGTTCGACGACTGGATCGCCGGATCAGGCCAGGGCACCGAGCCGGTCGGCGACCTGCGCATCGTGCCGGACCTCGACCGGGTCGTCCCCCTGGCTGCACAGCCCGGATGGGCCTGGGCCCCGGGAGAGCGATACCTGCAGTCGGGCGAGCCGCATCCCCAGTGCAGCCGGTTGCTCCTGGCGAGGCTCACCGAGGCCCTCGCAGCGCAGGCCATCACGGCCCGCTGCGCGGTCGAGATCGAGTGGGTCGTGTCCGACGGTGCCGGCGAGGAGTTCCGCCCGGGCTTCGTGGGCTCCGGCTATGGGATGTCACGACTCATCGCCGGCAGCGACTACTGCCGGGACGTGGTCACCTCGCTGGAACACGAAGGCATCGAGGTCGAGCAGTTCCACCCCGAGTACGCCCCCGGGCAGCTGGAGGTGGCCGTCTCCTCCGAGTCGCCCGTCGCGGCGGCTGACACGTCGGTGCTCGTGCGGTCGACGATCCGGGCGGTCGGGGCGCGCCACGGACTGCGAACCTCCTTCTCTCCCAAGGTCGACGTGTCCGGAGTCGGCAACGGCGGCCACGCGCACCTGAGCCTGTGGCGCGACGGGCTCAACCTGATGTCCGGCGGTGACCGCCGCTGCGGTCTCACCGCTGAGGGTGAGAGCTTCGCCGCCGGTGTGCTGCAACGCCTCCCGGCGTTGCTCGCGGTCGGCTGCCCGAGTCCCGCCAGCTACCTGCGCCTGGTGCCGTCGCACTGGGCCGGTGACTACGCCTGCTGGGGCCTGGAGAACAGGGAGGCGGCGTTGCGGATGGTGACCGGGTCAGAGGGGTCGGCGCCCTGGGCAGCCAACCTCGAGGTCAAGTGCGTGGACCTGCTCGCCAACCCCTACCTGCTGTTCGCGGGCCTGATGGCCGCCGGGCTGGCCGGTTTGGAGGACCACTCCGAGCTCCCCGACCCCGTCGACGTCGATCCTGCGGCACTCGGCGAGGAGACCCTGGCCGAGCGTGGCATCGAGCGGCTGCCGACCGACCTCGGCACTGCCCTCGAGGCGTTTCGCGCCGACGAGGTACTCACTCGGGCGTTCGGACCTGATCTGGTGGCGTCCATCGTGGCGGTCCGCGCGAGCGAGATCGAGCTGTTCGCCGAGTCGAGCGACGAGGAGATCGCGGACGCGCTCCGCTGGGTGCACTGAGCCCTGCCCGCGGCTCGGGCTCGACGGGTCAGGCCATCAGCCGATGCCGAGGGTGAAGTCGAGCCCGGTCTCGAAGGTCGCCACCGGCGCTTCGCTCACCGTGGAGCCGTCCTCGACCACGGAGACCTGCGGTGCGATGCGGACCTGGGCCGTGGTCGTGCCCGCGGGCACCCGGAAGACGAGGGCACCGCTCCCGGCTCCGAGCGGTCCGTCCTGTCCGGCGGGGACCTGCGCGACACAGGCTGTCCCGTTCACCGTTGCGATCACGCCACCCGGAGCCCAGCGGGACTGCGCGTAGCCGTCCGGCCCGAGGGTGGCCGAGTCCAGCGTGTAGGGGACGACCAGCCACTGCGTGCCGTCCTCGGCCGTGCCGTAGCCGGGTTCCCAGGACGCCCGGTGCGCCTGGCCGAGAAGCAGGCCATGCAGCTCGGCGGTGTAGCCGTCCTTCATCGCACTGGCCGCGGTGACCACCTGGGCGTCGGCCGGCGCGTCGCCGGTGTGCGCCCAGGTGGTGGCTGTCCCGCCGGTGCCGGCATCGATACTCCAGCTGCCGTCGTCGGATGTCACGGTCAGGACGACCAATGCCCTGGACACCTCGACGCCGGCGGGCACCGTCACCGCCAGGTACTGCGTGCCGGTCGCCGGCACCGAGACCGGCTCACCGTCTCCGACGCGGATCGAGGTGTGCGCCTCGGGTGCCGCGTCGCCGCTGAACTGCACGGAGACGATCCACAGGCGGGCGCCGTCGGCAGGGGTGGCCGGTTCCCCGCCGCGTTCCACGGTGGCCCCCGCCTCCAGTGCTTGGTGGGTCACGGTGACCGTGCCGGCCGGAGTCGCCAGCTCACCCGACGATGTGGGCTGGTATGTCGTCGGAGCGTCGATCGACCAGGCTTGCCCCGGCTGCACCGGCGTCGGGTCCTGCGTCGTCGGGGGGTCGGTCGGGGTGCCCGACGGCGGGTCGGTCGGCGTGCTGGTCGTGGGCGGAGGCGTGGTCGGGCTGTCCGTGCTGGGGGAAGGCGTCGTGGTGTCGGTGCTCGGCGGCTTCGTGGTGCCGGTCGGGTCACCGCCCGGGTCACCGCTCGGCTTGTCACCGCCGGCCGGCTCATCACTCCCGGTCTTCGTGCTGCCCTGCTTCGAGGGGGCCTTCGTGGGGGCGACCGTCGAGGACGGCGTCGGCGTCGGTTCCGACGAGGCGGGCGGCGCCGGCGGCTGGTCGGAGTCGGCCTGCCGTCGGGGCCCGTCCGCGAGCACCGGAGGCGAGTCCTGCTTCGGAGCTGGCGACGTGCTCGGCGCCGGACGGGACTTCCGCCCGGTGCGTTGAGGGTTCTGCGGCGGCTCGTCCGGCACCTGGCGCGGGTTCACGGCTGCCGGGACACGACCGGGCGCCGCGCCGACCGGCGCGACGTCACCGTCGCGGTAGGCCTGGCCCCAGCCGAGCACGGACCGCACGTAGTCCATTGAGTGGTTGTAGCGCAGCACCGCCGACGCCAGCCCTGACGGAGTGCGCAGGTCCGCCCCACCCGAGCAGAGGTAGCGCGCGGCCCCGAGCGTGGCGTCATACACGTTGTTGGGGTCGGCGATGCCGTCACCGTTGCCGTCGGCCCGGACGCCGGCCCAGGTACCGGGCAGGAACTGCATCGGGCCGACTGCGCGGTCGTAGTGCGGATCGCCGTCGAAGGCACCCCCGTCGCTGTCGTGGATCACCGCGTTGCCCGCCATCGAACCGTCCAGCCGGGGCCCGAGAATGCGACCGAGCGTGTTGCCGTGGCTGTCGACCCGCCCGCCCGATGCGTGCCCCGACTCGATCCGGCCGATGCCGGCCAGCAGCCACCACGGGACCCCACACGTCGGGTCCGTGCGAGCCGTCTCGTCGGCCGCCTGGTGGTAGGCCGCGAGCACGGTGCCCGGGATACCGAGGGCCGAGGACGGGATGTCGGTCGGCGCGGTTCCCTCGAGCACCGTGGTGCTCAACTGGCGGACCACTCGTGCACCACCACGGGCTGCCCGTTGTCCCGCGTCCACCCAGCTCGGCGCCACATCGACGGAACGAGCTGCTTGCTCGGCGAGCTCGGAAAGCAGAGCTCGCCTCGACGAAGTGACGGGTGCCGGGCTCGCGAATGCCGCCGGGACGGCACGGCCGGTGCTGGTCTGCGCCACCCGAGCCGCCCGAGCTGACGGAGCCCCCGGAGCATCCGCGGCCCTGGCCTCGAGGGGGATGCTGCTCACAGCGGACGCGGCGACACAGGCCACCGCTGCGGCGGAGGCCAAGGTGGTGCGCAGGCGGCTCCCGGAACGGCGTGCCGGCTCCCGGCGAGCTCCCGACCCTGATCCCATCGACCCCTCCGCGCTGCGTGACGTCCTGAGCCACGAGCCTACGTTCGACCCCGGCTCGCCGGCAGGGGAATGACGGGACGCGCACGGACTCTTGACCCGGCGTTGGCCTCCCGAGCCTCTCCAGCCACATGGGTCACGGGGGGAATGACCGGCCGGCGCAGGTCCTTGTACTGGTCGATACCCCTTCCCGTCCGAAAGGCAGACCATGTCCACCACCGCCCTCACCGAGGCGACCTTCGAGAAGACCATCACCGACCAGGACATCGTGCTGGTGGACTTCTGGGCCTCGTGGTGTGGCCCGTGTCGGCAGTTCGCCCCCGTCTACGAGCAGGCGGCGACCAAGCACGACGACATCACCTTCGGCAAGGTCGACACCGAGGCCGAGCAGGGCCTGGCCGCGGCCGCCAACATCACCTCGATTCCGACGTTGATGGCCTTCCGCGAGGGCATCCTGGTGTTCGCCCAGCCCGGGGCGCTGCCGCCGGCGGCGCTCGAGCAGGTCATCGAAGGCGTGCGCGGTCTCGACATGGATGACGTGCGGGCCCAGGTCGCCGAGGAAGAGGCCAAGCGCTCGAACGCCTGAGCCTCTGCTTTCCTCCGTCACCCGGCTGAGCCGCAGCCGTCTTGACCGAAGGCGGTGTCGCGCACCCCGCGTGCGCGCCACACCGGATTGAGGCCCAGCGGCAGCGCCGGTGCCTGCCACCCGGCACCGGCCGCCCTGGCGACCGGCCACCACCACGGCACCGATCGCTCGACCGTGTGCCCGGCGAGGAACGCGGCGACCTGCCGCTGCACGCGCGGCCGGGACTTTGCATGAGCACACGCACACGGACACGGCATACGGACACGACGAAGGGCCCGACCTGCTGGCGGGCCCTTCGTCGACTGCGTGCGTGACGTGGTGCAGGGGTGGTGGAGGTGGCGGGAACCTCCCCCGTAGGGACCTGACCTGCAGTGATTCACTGGTATTCAGCGGGTGTGCCAGCCTGGTGACACTTCAACGAGTGGGCCGACGGATCGATGTGCCTCGTCCGGGCCGTGGAGACCTCTCTGCGCTTGGGATGAAGAGGCCGCAGGTTCAAATCCTGTCACCCCGACTCGTAGCACGTAGGGCTCTACTGGCGCAGCTCGCTCGGCGACTCCCTGGCCGACACCACCGGAAGATGAGCTTCTCAAAGGTCGGACATCAAGCACCGCTTCACCCAGCATGAGGCATGCGCGCGGCACCAACTACAGCCACATGACCCCCCATCTATGACACCCAACGGGCATCGCCGGTTGAGGAACCAGGCCAGCATGTTGGCCGTTGGCCGGCCCCGCAGCACCAACCGCATACGAAGCTTGCTCGCCTCACCCGTGGGGGTCGCCGGATCCGTCCGCCCGATAGCACGATCGGCTTGTGACACACGTAAGGGCTGCGCGGATGGGCTACTCTTCTTCGCTCCAGCGGACCCCTGGCGGCCCGTAGGAGTCGAGGAGCATGCCGATTGCGGCAGCAAGGTTGGTCGGTACGTAGGGGCGTTCGGGCCCCTCAAGGCGGCCGATGGCCTCCGCCAACTCCTGTCGGAGTGCCACCAGGTCCCAGCGCTCCGCGAGTGCAACGAACCGCTCGAAGATGTCGTCAGTCATGAGGCCGATGATCTCGTGCGTGGCAACACCGATCGCCGGAAGCCGATCGTCATCCGAACAGTGGCAGGCGCTCGGCGTCGGCCCCTAGCGCGCCGGCCTCCTCCTCTGTGGGCGATGCGCGACCCGTCCCGATCAAGGCGTAGCGGACCGAGTCCTTGATGGGCGCGGGTCGTCCCAGAAGCCCATCGAGACTGCGGCGTGTCTCCGCAATGCCCTCCTCGGAGGGCTCCCCGAGCCGTAGGTCCAGGTGATGAACCGTGGCCTCGACGGCGAGCGTGCGGAACAGCGCGTCCACGGTGAGCACGTGGCCCTGGGTTCCGACGAGGTCACTACCGGCGCGGCCCCGGCCGGCGACCAGCACAGCCCTCGCCGTCTCGGCGTACAAGGCAGCGATCGGCTCGACGCTCGACCACGCACTGGCCATGATCCGCGTCCCGCGGCGTCCCGCTTCGGCGCCCGGCGTGCCCGGTTGCCATGGTCGCCAGTAGGACACCGAGTCGACGTCAGCTGGACCCTCCGCCGGTGTGTGCAATGCAACGAGCGCGCGCTGAACGTCGCTCCACATGTGGTGGACGAGATCACGCACCGTCCAGCCCGCGCAGCGGGTGTTGCGCCACCCAGTGCGGTCATCCAGACCGTCGATCACGCCGAGCACCGCCCGGTAGCTCGAGTTGAGCACCTGGTAGCCGTCCACTCCGACGATGCTGCCACACGCTCTCCTCGACCCATATGATCCGCATCGTCCACTTCCACGTCCGGGAACCGATCCGCATGCGGGCTAAGTCGCGGTCGGGGTGTGCATCGACGGTGTGGTGCCGCAAGGAGGCGATGATGTTCGCGAGCCAGTGTGAGACTTGACCGGTGGACTACGACCCTGCTCAGTACCTTGGAAGCGCGCCGCATTACCTTCCTGGGCGTCCGCCGTATTCGGCCGAGCTCGGTGCGGTGCTCGCCCGGGAGCTGGGGTGGGACGGCTCCGGCGGCCTTCTCGATGTGGGATGCGGACCCGGCGTCCTTGCGGTCGAGCTGGCACCCTGGTTCCGGCGGGCGGCCGCGATCGACCCCGACCCCAACATGATCAAGGAGGCTCGCCGACACGCCGCGGCCCACGCGGTGACGCTCGACCTGCGGCAGGCCAGAGCCGAGGACGTCGCCCGACTCGACCTTCCGCCGATGCGGGCGGTCACCTTCGGCCAGTCCTTCCACCGCGTCACCCGCACACCGGTCGCCGAGATGGTCTACGACCTGCTCGAGCCCGGCGGCGCCATCGTTCTCATCGCCCATGACCGCGATGTCCAACCGGCACCGGCGGGCCCCGGTGATCCCCCACTACCCGATCGGGCAGTGCAGGATCTGATCGCCCGGTATCTCGGGCCCGAACGCCGGTCGGGCAGCCACCCCGCCAGCAGCTACTCGTCGGAGCGCTGGGCGGTGTCGCTGGCCAAGACGCGATTTGGCGAGCCGATAACGGTCCACGCACCGGGCCGTACCGATGTCACTCGGGACGTCGACGGCGTCACCTCCGGCTATCTGTCGATGTCCTACGCCGCACCGCACCTGTTCGGAGACCGGCTCGACCAGTTCGTTGACGAGCTGCACGGCCTGCTGGCAGCCCGCACCTCGACGGGACGCTTCTGGGACTGGCCCGGGGACACCGAGGCGGTCATCGCCTGCAAGCCCAAGTAGCCACGAGGACCCGGCCACCAGTGACCCTACGTTCCGGTGGACGAATCGGCGTGCGGGACGCTGGCAGCCTTCTTCTCGGCTGATGAGTAGCAGACCAGGAGCGTGGCGCCTGGCAGCTGTCGGCAGCGGGCTACAGAATGAACTCGTGACTCAAGAGTCGGAGCCTAGCTACGTGCTGGCGCTGGAGGAGGCCCGTCGAGGATTCGACCAGCTCGGGCCCGTGGTGGCTGGCCCAGCCCCCGCGAGACTCGAGCTTCGGGTGCACTCGTGGAATCGCCTGCGCCCGGGCGTGCCCGTACCGGCCAGTGCCGTTGCTGGTGGTCACGGCCGGCTCGGGGTACGTCGCCGCCCGGCGCAGCACCATCTTGGCCCCGTGCCGCGGTGGGCGGCCCTTGGTCGGTCCGCGGCGCTTCCCGGCGGGCCCGTAGAACACCCGGTCCGAGCGGACCCGCCCGATCAGGGTCACCGGCAGGTCGGACAGCAGCCAGGACAGGCGGACCACGTCGTAGCCGGCGTCCATCACGACCAGGACATCGGGATCGCCCTGCTTCCAGTGGCCGGCACAGGTCAGCTCGCCGATCACCGAGCGCAGTTGGTTCGCGGTGACCACCGTCGCATCATCACCTGGCCGGATCCGCACCACATCCAACGGGGAAGTCCACGACGACGCCCCGGATTCCAGCGCGACGATGAAGGAATACGGCCAGCCCGGGATCATCTGTGCCTGCCCACGGCCCCTGGCATAGGTGTGGCAGAACGACCGGTCCGGGCTGGTGGCTGCGTCCGGACGCAACCAGTTCGACACATCCACCGCCAGCACGATCCGCGCCCTCCCGTCCGGCCCGGTGATCGTGGGCAGCGGGCCCGAGACGATCAGTCGCCGTAATCGTCCCGCGTCGAGGCGTCCGGAGTTGACCCCGTCGTACAAGCCACCATGGCCGCGCCGGTGGCATGCGTCCAAGGACAGGTGCGCCAAGTCGGTGACCCGACCAACACCGCAGGCGATGGCCTCGGCCAATTCGAACAGCGCGTCGCCACGACGCGTCAGGCACGCATACGCGCCAGCACGGAACCGGTCCAGATGCGCCGACCCGCCACGGGGTAGCGCCGAGGTGGTCGCATCATTGATAATCACTACGCGGCCGCTGTCTCTTCGAGTTTCTCTGTGTCACAACAAGAAGCATCGAAGACAGCGGCCGTACCAAGCCTGAAGACACGCCGGAAGTTAAACAACAAGCTAAGATTGACCGAAGTCAGGGCGGAGGCTAAGCGCCACTGCACTCAAACAGAGATCCATGACAAGTGTTCGACTCCGCTTTCGACATCACCAAGTTCCTCGATGTTCAGGAACGAAGAAAATCAATGGCAATATCAAAAGTAGGAATATGCCAGATACAGCGAAGACATGCGCTTGAGCGAGGGCCGGGTCGTGGCTGCGAGCGAGAATCGTCGTGGTAATGGAGATAGCGGTAATGGCGCCAGTTTGGCGAAACGTGCCACGAAGTCCGGCGATCGCGCCGGCCTGGTGAGGGTCGAGTTGCAGAGAGGCGTTGTGCGCGGCTGGATTGGACAGACCCATGCCTATGCCAGTAATGCCTGCCGCAACACTTAGCCAAGCGTAGGGAGCCAAGGCCTGCGGTGCGGCACTCATAGCGAGGAGCCCTACGGCAGTTACGATGAAACCGATCAACATAGGGATCCGATAGCCGGTACGGCGCAGGGCGATCGCCGCCGCCGCAGCCACTGTAATCATGCCGATTGCACGGGCGCTCAAGAGCGTGCCGGAGTCTAGGCTGGAGATTTGATATCTAGATGTCGCGTAGAATGGAATCAAGGCACCGAGGCCGACAGCCGTAGCACCAAAGAAGAAGTTTATTAGATTCATCACGCCGAAGCCACGACCTCTGAGCAACTGGACCGGGATAAATGGCGTCGGGGTAGAACGAGAGTGGAGCAGAAACCAGAGGAGGGCAATGATAGAAATAGTCCCGGTACCGAGGAACGTGATGCTGGCGAGACCTGCGCCAGCATCACCCAATGAAGTAATGGTGACCATCCCAGCCGACAGGGCAAGCGCGAGCAGCAGCATCCCACCCACGTCCAATCGTGTCCGGACGCTAGGACGTGGAGGGTCAATGGGGAGGCATGCGCGTGCGGCAATGAGTAGCCCGGCCCCGATTGGAACATTGACCAAGAAGATTCCGCGCCACGACCAGTATTCCACGAATACACCCCCGAGGACGGGCCCGAGGACGGCACCGACCGGGATGATGCTGGTGAATAAACCGACCGCCCGATCTCTGGTGTCGCCGAAATGATCAACCACAATCCCCGTCGCCGAAGGCATGAATGCCGCGCCGCCGATTGCTTGAATCGCGCGCAGGCCGATCAGCCAATAGATATCTTGCGCTAACCCGCAACTCAAGGAAGCGATAGTGAATAGACTGATCGAGGCGAGAAATACAGTGCGGCGCCCGTAATGATCACTGAGCTTACCTGCTAATGGCAAGATCATGACGCGACCAAGACTGTAAATCGTGATTGTCCAACCAACCCAGTTGATCTTGGCGTGCAGAGACAACTGAATGTCCGGCAAAGCAGTGGCTACTATAGTCTGGTCAATTGAACTCATGAGCAACGCCACGGAGACCACCGCAAAGATCACCCGTGGCCGCGCGGCTACGTCGTGACTCGTCGCACGCTGAACGTGAGTGGACCTGCTGCCCCGGTCGTCACCTTTGCTTGACCGGTCACTACAGCGCAAGCGTCAGCTCTACCAAGATCCGCGCGGAATAACATTCGCTTGGGAGCAAGCAATAATCATGTCACAGCCTCATTTTCATCCGCGGGGTGCCGGGGCGAACTGCCCCGGCAGACTTACACCTGAGTTTCGGTCAGTTCGGTTGAGATCAATGGCGAGACGAGTTTGGGCTGGCGTCAAACAGTTGCCGCAGGACGTAGTGCAGGATCCCGCCGTTGCGGTAGTACTCGAATTCTCTTGGTGTGTCGATCCGCACGACCGCATCGAACTGCACGTCTCCAGCTCGTACGTTGACCCTCTCGGGGGTTGCGCCCTGCAGGGCCGTTACGCCGGTGATGTCGACGACCTCCTGGCCGTTCAGGCCCAGCGACGCAGCGTTTTCTCCCACCGGGAACTCTAGTGGCAGCACGCCCATGCCGATCAGGTTCGACCGGTGGATCCGCTCGTATGACTCCGCTATCACCGCACGGACACCCAAAAGACTCGGGCCTTTGGCTCCCCAGTCTCGCGAGGACCCCGCGCCGTAATCCTTACCGGCCAGCACCACCAGCGGCGTCCCGGCGGCCAGATAGTGCTCGGATGCCTCGAAGATGGTGGTCACGCTCAACTCGCCTCCGGTGGCCCCATCGGAGAAGTCACGAGTGAAACCGCCCTCGGTGCCGGGCGCCAGCTGGTTGCGTAGGTGGACGTTAGCGAACGTGCCACGGATCATCACTTCGTGGTTGCCCCGCCGCGAGCCGTACGAACTGAGATCCTGCGCCTGCACGCCACGATGCGTTAGGTACGCCCCGGCAGGGCTGTCCCTTTTGATCGCGCCAGCAGGCGAGATGTGGTCGGTGGTCACCGAGTCTCCGAGGAGCGCGAGCACACGTGCACCGGTGATGTCGACGAGCGGTTCGGGTTCGATGCTCATGCTGTCGAAGTACGGCGGCCTGCGCACGTACGTCGATGCGTCGTCCCAGTCAAAAGACTCGCCCTCGGGGACGTCCATCCCCTGCCACCGCTCGTCGCCAACGAAGACGTCGGCGTACCCCTTGGTGTACATGTCCGCCTGCAGGCACGTGTCCATTACCTCGGCAATCTCCTTCGTGGAGGGCCAAATGTCGCGCAGATACACTGGCCGCCCGTCGCTGCCAGTACCAAGTGGGTCGTTGAGCAGGTTGACGTGCATTGTCCCGACCAACGAGTAGGCAACCACCAGCGGCGGCGAGGCAAGGAAGTTCATCTTGGTCTCAGAATGGATCCGGCCCTCGAAATTCCGGTTGCCCGAGAGAACCGAGCAGACGGTCAGGTCATGGTCGGTCACCGCCTTGCTGACTTCGGGAATCAACGGACCCGAGTTGCCGATACAGGTCGTGCAGCCGTACCCGACCAGGTTAAATCCCAGCTTGTCGAGGTACGGCGTCAGACCCGCCCGCTCGTAGTAGTCGGTCACCACCCGCGAGCCCGGAGCCAGTGTGGTTTTCACCCACGGCTTGCGCGAAAGGCCCCGCTCTACTGCCTTCTTCGCCAGCAGCCCGGCCCCGATCATCACCGATGGGTTGGACGTGTTTGTGCACGAGGTGATCGCCGCGATCACCACGTCACCATTATCGATCGTGACCTCGGTGTCATGGAGGGTGGTCGGCACCGGATTGCGGGGCCAGTCATGCTCGCCGTGGCATGTACATGGTCGGTGAGGTTGGTCGGTGGGAGAGTCGCGCTCAATCGCGACCGCGTCGCTGGCCGGGAACGACTCACCTGAGGCTTCATCAAGGTCGGCGGCGACCGCCTCAGCCTGGCTCCTACCTGAGAGCAGCGCCGCGACGGCGTGCGGTGCGATCCGCAGCGGGATCCGATCGTGCGGCCGCTTCGGGCCGGCGACAGAGGGCTCGACCGTGCTCAGGTCCAGTTCGATTGTCTGAGAATAGGTTGGTTCGTGGGACGGGTCGTGCCAAAGCCCTTGCTCCCTAGCATAGGCCTCGACCAGCTCAATCTGCTGCTCCGAACGTCCAGTGAGCCGCAGATAGTCGAGGGTCACCTGGTCGATCGGAAAGATCGTGCAAGTGGCGCCATACTCCGGTGTCATGTTGCCAATCGTTGCGCGGTTGGCTAGTGGAACATTGGCCACACCAGGGCCGTAGAACTCCACGAACTTGCCGACCACGCCGGTGTGCCGCAGCAGTTCAGCGACCGTCAGCACCAAATCGGTCGCCGTGCTGCCGGCAGGGAGCTCGCCGGTCAGCTTCAGCCCGAGCACCGGTGGCACCAAAATTCCCATCGGCTGGCCAAGCATCGCAGCCTCCGCCTCGATACCACCCACCCCCCAGCCCAAAATACCGAGGCTATTTACCATCGGCGTGTGTGAGTCTGCGCCGAGTACGGTGTCGGGGTAGGCGACGCCGTCACGGACCATCACGACACTGGCGAGATACTCGAGGTTCACTTGGTGGCAGATCCCCGTGTCGGGTGGGACCACGCTGAAGTCCGTGAAGGCCTGCTGGGCCCAGCGCAGCAGCTGGTACCGCTCGCCATTTCGCCTGAATTCCCGTTCGGCGTTAATCTTGAAGGAGTCCCGCTGTGCGAACACGTCAGCGATCACCGAGTGGTCGATGACCAGGTCCGTGGGCACCAACGGATTCACCCGCAGCGGGTCACCGCCCAGCTGGGCCATAGCATCGCGCATGGCCACCAAGTCAACTACACATGGGATGCCGGTATAGTCCTGCATCAACACCCGGGCAGGGGTGAAAACCACCTCGGAGCCATGCGCTACCGTCGGGTCCCAATTGGCCACCGCGTCTATCTGCTCAGCCGTCACCACCCGGCCGTCCTCGTTGCGCAGTAGGTTCTCCAGCAGCACCTTCAGGCTGTATGGAAGATTTGCACTTCCGTGCACACGGTCTAACCGGTGAATGACGTACGTTGAATCACCGACCGTCAGTTCACCTCGAGCGTCGAAACTGTTAGATATCATATCCGCTCCAAACTCAGTAGTTTCGCGAAATCAATCGCAGCGGCCTCTCACGGCCGTACCTATCTCAATAACGGTCGTCGGCGCAGATTGCCGGTGACGAACCACCGCCTCAACGGCGGCCGCGCAGGTATCCATTTAGGGGCAATACCCTTTGGCGCATCCGCGATCATGGGCTCTCTGCCGGCAACAGCCCTACCTACCGTGTCACTCCCCATCGAACCGTGGTTCGCCGTTCCACTACCCCCAAGATACCCCGCTCAACCGCGACGCCAATGATCACGATCGCCATCAATCCCGCGAACACATCCGCTGTATCTAGATTGTATCTACTCACGTAGATAAAATAACCCAAGCCACCCTGGCTCCCGGACACGCCAAACACCATCTCAGCGGCAATCGCAGTACGCCACGCGAACGCCCATGCAATCCGAAACGCCGCAAGAATGCTCGGCAGCGCCGCTGGCAGGTAAATATGAGTGAATTGTCTAAATCCCGAAAATCCAAAGTTCTGTCCCACTCTCCTCAAACTCAAGGAGACAGAACTGAAGCCCGTGTGCAGGCTGATCGCTGCAGGCCACGCTACAGACATAATGATAACGAAGATCAAGGGCTTGGTCCCTAACCCAAACCACAGCATCGCAAGGGGCAGCAAGGCGATAGCTGGCAACGGATTGAAAACCGTCACCAGAGCATCCATGAGCGCGCGACCCAGCTCCGACGTGGCAGCCAAGCCCGCCAAAACCACAGCAATGCAGAGGCCAATCACGAGCCCCTGGGCGATCATGCGCAAAGTGAATTCGACCGAGTGCACAATGTCCCCAGACGCCACTCCTGAAACCAACGCCTTTGCGCTAGCGAGTGGGGTCGGAACCGATAATGGATCGACCTTCAACAACATAACGCCAAACTGCCAGATTAAGAGGAGCGCTATAATCATCCAGAAGTTTCGTCCCGAATGAACGACCCTCCTCATGGATCCCGTGGCGGTTCGTCCTGCCTTTGCAATTTCTGTTTGACCATTACGAATGGTAGTAACCATAATCACGCCTCAACTATCATTCCGGTTCCCGCGACACATTCCACGCGCCTGCCGGAGGGCTGCTACTGGCATAAGCGGGCGGTGTAGCTTCGGAAAAGCACGAATCGAGCGCCGCCCGCAAGTGAACCTGTACTTCGGCCCGGGCAGCAATGTCTCGGGCCTGGTCGCCGGTGGGGACAGCTGAGTTGATGAAATCCTCCATAACGCGCCCATTTCGCCCCATCACCAGAATCCTACTTCCAAGGATAGCTGCCTCGTCAATGCTGTGGGTGATAAAGATAATTGTCTTTCCAGCACGCCGCCAGATGGAAAGCAGCTCGAGTTGCAGTTGTTCTCGAGTCTGCGCATCCAACGCCGAAAACGGCTCATCCATCAGCAATACGTCAGGATCTGCGGCGAGAGCACGCGCAATCGCTACACGTTGCCGCATTCCGCCCGACAGATGCACTGGGTAGCGCCCAGAAACCTGCGAAAGGCCAACCATACTCAAAAGTTCCCGTACATCCTTCTGACGTCCAACGCCAGATGCCTTGCCACTAGATGCCCAACCGTGCTTAGCGCCAAACTCAACGTTCTTTTGAACGGTCTTCCACGGAAGCAGTTGATCGAGATCTTGGAAGACCATCGCTCGATCCGGGCCAGGAACAGTAGCCCTTCGTCCGTCGACGGTGATGCTTCCCCCGCTGATTGGTAATAAGCCTGCCAGCGCTAGAAGCAACGTGGTCTTACCGCAACCAGATGGCCCGAGAACCGTAACCAACTCCCCCGGGACAACATCCAGTGAAAGCCCCTGTATGACAGCCGCGCCATCATAAGCGACCGAAACATCGTAGAAGCCAACGCGTCCCCGAGTGTCATTCATTAGTTGGCACCTGTGTCTTGAAGATTCGGAAACAGGATATCGCTCAAGTTTGGAACCTTAGAAATGATTCCTTGAGACTCCATAAAATTCGCGACCTCCATGAGTCCGCCGGGGACATCACTGAAATGTGTATCAGGATCCTGCAAGTCACTAGTGGTCTGCTCCAGTTCCAACTTGGGATTGTCCTTCACAAGAAGGGTCGCAACTCGCTTGGGGTCGGACGCCATAATGGACAGCGCCTTCCTTAGCGCGGTTACGAGCGCGGCATACTCTTTCGGCTGTTTGGAATAGAACTCATTCCGTGCGACGAGCATCTGGAACGGATACTTCTTGCCATACGCCTGCGATGCAGATGCAATCACGTGCATCCCCTGTGTCTTTAGCGCTCTTGACGTGTACGGCGGAGCGCCACAAAAAACACCGATACTAGGGCTCTTGCCCGTGATGTCCCCAAACGCCACGTCCTGTGGCATCGCGACCTCCTGCTTCTTGATCTGGTCGAGGTCCGCACCGGTGTCCTTGGACACCTTCTGCAGCGTCAGGTCCTGAAACGATCCAGGCGCAGGTACAGCAATCTTGGCATCTCTGGGGATATCGGCCGGTGACTTCACTTTCGGATCCCGCGATAAGCACAGAATTGGCACTACACCAGCGTCGGACGCAACTCGCACGGGAACATTCTTGTTGAACGCAATCAAAAACGGAGGTCCAGCCATAAAGCCCGCGTCCAAGTTTCCACTCACGAGGGCTGAGTTGAGGGCGGGGCCGGACGTAGTCTGGACCCACTTGACGTTTACGTCACGGCCGTCGATCTTCACGAGGTTGTCGTGATCGGCTAGAACTCTGAATGCTTGCGAGATAATATTGATTTGTAATCCCACCGTTATTGTCTGCTCTTGTGAATCTCCGGCCTGATTTTCGGAAGCCGCCGCCCCGCTCTGCGAACTTCCAGACGACGTATCAGATGAACCGCATCCCGCAGCGACCAGACACAGTGACAGACTAAGCATCATCGGCAATTTTAACACACGTAGTGCCATTGCGTACTCCATTTTTCTATTTCGCCCCGGGCGCCGGGGAACTTGGTTCAACAAGGTCAGAATCATACGGTGCAGAACTCAAGCACACCGCTCCGTCTTGGGTGATCAAGTACGTATTCTCGAGACGCACGCCTCCCACCCCTGGTATCCAAACGGCTGGTTCCAAGTTGATCAACATTCCGGCTTGCAATGATGTCCGGTACACCTCGAAACGGCTCGTGATATAGGGCGGCTCAGCACCTATCCCAATACCGTGCCCTGTATAGGGATATCCTCCGTAGAAGTCGCTCAGGCCGGCTTTTCCGACCACCTCAAGACACGTCATCTCTATCTCGGCCGTGTCGGCGCCAGGCCGAAGTTCCCGTTCGCCGGCTTCGAGCGCCTCATACACTGCAAGGTAAGCGTTTCGCTGCTCGGTGCTTAGCACACCACCAGTCCATACCGTCCGAGCGAATTCAGACCGGAAGCCGTTGTAGATGCCTCCCCCGTCGATTACGACGAACTCGCCGCGGCGAAGATACCTGTTAGACGGAAACCTACGAACAGGAGCTGCACGTGGACCAGATGTGCACCAGATGTCAGCTTGCGTACAACCCTTCAACATCAATGCATAGTTTGCCGCAGAGGCGATCTCTAACTCCGTACGCCGGAAGGCTCCGCCTTTTACCAGTCGAATGGCTTTGTTTATGCCTACCTCAACGACTGCTAACGTTTCCTTATAAGCGTCCACTTCGGGCTGAGACTTTAGTGCTCGGGCCTCAGCCAGGAGCGAGTCAACCCCAGCGACCTTCCAATCGGGATGCGCATTCGACATCGGGTCAGCCAAGATCTGGTACGCAGCGCGGTCCATTCCGACCGCCAACGTTGCTGTATCCGGTAGGATATGCGAATCCACAATGGCCTCGTACCATGCCCCGTTCCAAGGCGGAAGCACGAAAATCTCATGGAAGGCGGCGTCTTCACGCACCATGAGCTCGTCGCCCTCGGAGGCAAAGATGGCGAGGCGGCGGTTGCGGACGTCCAAGACTGCGAGGTAGGCGCCTTCGTGAGCGCTCGGCCGATACCGGGGCCAGGTAGTGGAGAAGATGACGTTGCCGGGATTGGCGAGAATGAGAATATCCAGCTGTTGGGTGGCAGCACCGTCTTGAAGGCGTTCCAAACGACGCGAAAGAACCCCTCCCCAATCGATCCCTCGCGTCTCCACTGGTGCACGCCCTTGCGGCGAGTCAGTCCAGCCATATTCCAGTGCGAGCGCCTGTTGGCCCAATCGCTCCATCGTCGCTCACACTCCGTTCGTTGCACTTGGCGAGATGCTTCTGATCAAATCGGAGACGTCGTGCGCGTCAGGCAATGCCCTCACCTTCTCGACTATGTCGGCAAGTCGGTTCGGGTCAGCAATCAATTGTCCGGCAGCCCTATCGAACTTGTCCACGATTTGCGCCTCCGTGGGAAAGTTTTCAGGTTCGCCGGTACAGTAATCGACTCTCTCGGAGAATGTGCCTCCACCATCTAGAGTGATTTCGACGATAGCCGTCTTGGTTTTGGGGTACAGTTCTGTCGCCAAGCGGTCCTCTACCACCGCTATCCGACTTGCCATTTCGTTGACGACGGGTGAGCCAAGAAGCGATGCGCGGAACTGCTCCCCCGAGCAGCCCTTCTCAAGCAGAGTGACCGCCAAGCAGTACCTGAGACTGTGTTGGGCACTCCAGATATCCTCAGGCGGGTACTCCCCCAGTGCAGGGTTGTCCACGATGGAGCGTGCAGTGGCGACTTGGACGGTCCTGATATCCCGGGGGTCAATCTGATGTTTTGAATAGATCTGTAGAATTGCGTCAATGGACGAATGTAGTGCTCCCTTAGTGGGATACCACTCCAATCCCACCTCGGCCGTCTTCCAGTGCTGTCCAAGACGATCGGTCAGCAAAGCGGTGTCAGTAATCCCGCTCAAGACGTTTCCGAAACTACCCCAGCCCGGACTGAGCACCTCCGGGCCAGCGGTAATCCCGGCTCTGGCCATGTCTACGGCCGCCACTCCGTTCGCTGCGGCACGCCCAATCATCACTCTCTTTGCTGGGGTCAACCCACTCGCCCAGATGCCCGTCGGCATATTGGCACCTAGCGCAAGAGCGTGAGCCGTCTCCATCGGCGAGAGATGCAGCAGATTTGCGAGGGAAGCCGCAGTCGCCAGCGGGCCGAGAGCGCCGGTCCCCAGCCAACCGCGTTTATAAGCGTCACTTGCTGAATGGATACTCTCGCCAACTCGAATCCCTACCTCGGTTCCAGCAACGATTGCAGTGAGCACCTCGGCTCCGGAGGAGCCTGCAACGTCAGCCACCGTGAGAACCGCCGGCACCAGAATGGTATTCGGCTTGAACTTTGTTCGATGATGGGCGTCCTCAAGTTCATTGATATTCGCAAAGGATGCATTCGCAGCGCTTGCGATTTCCACTGAGGTGCGCAAGCTTGTGCCCCACACGCGCGCATCAGGAACTGCCCGTGAGTTCGCCGCAATGCAGCGTACTTTCTCCCCAAATTCAGTGGATACTCCATATAGAGCATTACCGATACCGTCTAGCAAATGCAATATCTGCTTAGTGATTACCGCTTCGGGAATATCATCAAAGGTCAACTGGCAAGCGTATTCCGCAAGTTGCATGGTCGGTTTCGTAGAGGCGTTCACGCTCCAACCTCCGGGGTGCGCTGTGACTTGTCCGCCCGGCGGCCCATCATGATGACTTCTCCGGTTGACCTGACATCATACTGGCAACCACTCCGAAATTGTCCAGACACTTTTGCACGTCGTCCTCAGAGGGATCATCAGGGCCACGCACGAGGCCCGGTCGGAGGTCTTCAATAAATTTCATAGACGCGAATGCCGGTGCAAGGCCGTCTGGAATCGGCATTCCTAGTTCCGGCTTATCGGAATGCAGCAAATCGTCGCTAACGTCCAGGATTCCGTTGTCGTGGGCCAGCGCGTTTAGATAGTGAGTTCCGGCTAGCATGCAGGTCTCGATTATCGTTTCGCTATCAGCCGTCAGCTCCAAACGGTACAGTGTGGCCTCTAAACGTCGGGCCTTTCGAACGTGCGCTTGAGAATCCATTACCGAGCACCTTTCGGAACGAGCGGGCTGCCAGCCTGGCGGCTAAGCGTGTCGGACAACTGATTGGAATTCATGATTTGGGCGTACTTCATCTCTAAGTCAAACAGACTCACACTGTGTATTAGAGGGCGCCTGTCAGCTACGCAATCTTCAAGAATCGTAGTTCGTAAATTGTGCGAAAAAGCGTCAACAACGGTCGCTCGAACACAACCGCTTGTCGTGACGCCGGCAACAAAGATGTTGTCGACCTCAAGGTACGTTAGAAGACTTCTGAGCGGTGTATCAAAGAACGCGCTGGCCTTAGGCTTATCCAACACCACATCGCCGTTGGGCTTCAGTTGGTCGATGATCGTATCTTCGAGCGGGTCAGCGTCCCTAGCAGCCGAGACCTTCTCCCCCCACAATCCGCGTTCTTCGTCCGAACCTCTCAAGCCAGCCTTGGTGTAAATGATAGGAATCTTCGCGTTCCTGGCCATCTCTAGTGCCTGCATCAGGGGGCCAACGATTCTCTCGGCCGCCGGCCCGATACTAAGGGTCCCCTCCATATCCATGTACATCCGTGTTGTGTCGATTACAAGTAACGCGGCACGGTTGCCCTCTCGTATAGGTGCACCATGTCCACCTTTCGTCCATGGCGTGAGCCCATGTTCAGATGTTATCTCCCTCCAGTGACGAGGATTTGAACTTCGCGACTCGATCATTCCCTACCTCCATGTGAGCGAATGTTTATCGATTCTTGAATGTCTGCGGCAACGGCTACCACCAAACGTCCCCATTCCACGATCTGCGCACTGTCGGCACGGTACGCAGGAAATGCTATTGCGACGGCCCCATATATTTGATTGTCACTGTCGAAGACGGGAGCCGCTACGCCGGAACCATCAGGCACACGTTCCCTGTCGGCGGTCGCGTAACCCAGCGAGCGGACCGCCTCTAGATTTCGTTTAAGGACTTCAACCGACGTTAGAGTATTCGGGCCCTGTTGTGTTAACGGCGTTTGCCGCAGATACGCCCCGAGTTGCTTGGCGTTGAATTGCGCTAGAATGGCTTTTCCAGCGGCTCCACAATACAGTGGAAGAGGCGCATAAAGCTCGACCACCCTACATACAGCTTGGCTGCTTAGGCACTGCGCAACGGTTGTCCGTGAATATCCGGACAACACCGAGAATGTACACGTTTCTTGGGTCTCAATCTCGAGTTTGCGAAGGTAGACGCTTTCGATCATCGCGGGGTCAAGGCCGCGCCCCGCCAAGAAGGACCACTGGAGCAGGCGAGGATGCAACTCGTAGTGACCTTCACGCGTCGACCGGGTCAGGAGCCGAACAGCCTCGAGAGATCGCACCAGACGGTGGACTGTGGCGCGAGGCATCTGGGTGGCAGACGCGAGCTGCTGAAGTGACCGCGCGGGCTGTTTCGGCGTGAAGCAGTCGAGCAACTCGACTGCTCGGACTAGTGTTCGCGAAGTATCAACCATGGGATCTTCTGTCTCATATCCATGTGAGATTTGCCGTCTCACTTTTGGAAGGTGCGGCAAACTGTACGTCTCGTGCGCCCTGGGGTCAACAGTTCGCGTTGACTCACGTAGAACCTCCACGTAGGCGGATACGTGTCCTCATCTGAAAACCTCCGCCTGACGGCGTGTCGCGCCCGGTGTGTGGCTGGGATCGGGGCTACGCCCGACAGATGGGCTTGACGATGAGTCAGCACAAGGCCGTCACCAAGGTCGCCCGGGGCCTACGCGCATGCCAACCGCGCCACGAAGACGCAGATCCTGAGCGAGCTGGTCGAGCCGACCGGGTGGCACTGCGACTACGCTCGGACGGTAGGCTGGTTGCCCAGCGGGCGCTGGAACCCGGCTCCAAGCTGGACGCGAACGGGTGGGCGGTCGAACGAGTTGGCATCGAGGGCTCCCGGCGTGCTCGGTGGATGCCGCGCACGCGGGCATGGACTTCCTGCTCGAGGCGCTGCCGGAGCTCGCCGGTGAAGTGTTCGCCTCGCCCGCCCACCTGCTCAGCCTGGACTTGGACTTGGACTTGGTCTTCGTAGAGACACGACCAGCAGCACTGGTTGGCAAGAGCGGCGGGTGCGAGGGTGTGGAGTAGCGCCTCAGTGATTTTTGGCACCCCTCGGCTGCCGTCGGTGATGGCACCCTGACTGGGCTGGAATCTGGTGTATGGGTGGGATATGGGTTGACCGGCGGTCTTCCGAAGCGGCTCGCGCGGGTCTGCTGCTTGGATTCGGAGTTGCCAAGCGAACCGGACCCTGACACGAAAGTGACCACGTGCCCCGCACCACGTGCCGTAGTCGTGGCGAGTCTGTCGGCCTCTACACGTGGACCAAGGGCGCGCTTTCCTGTTCGCGGTGTTGCGCGTCCGGCCGTCCCTGGCCGTGGCGGGCGTGGCCGAGGTGAACCGGCAGGCCGATGGCGGCGCTGGGTCAGGATCCGTGTCGGGACGATGATCAACTAAGGTCGGTTCCCGAGCGCCGCCCGGAGGAGGCCACAGCGGTGTCCAGCAGCCATCTGCTCGGCTGGCTAAGGCGGTTGGCCCGTGGCCAGACGGCGGTGAGCTGTCTGGCCATGTCGACCCCGCGAACAGCCATCTCTACCAGACGTCCCTCCGCCAGCTCGACGCCGACGGCCAGCACACTGAGCACGGCTGCCCCGGCACCCGCAGTGACGGCCCCCTTGACGGCCTCGTTCGAGCCCAGTTCGAGCAGCGGGGCTGCGTGCTGACCGCCCATGACTTCTTCGAGGGTCAACCGGGTGCCCGACCCGGGCTCGCGCACGACCAGAGGCGCGATCGCCAGATCTTCGCGCCGGAGCGGGCGACGTCTTTGCGTCCATGAGTGCTCGGGAGCCACCACGACCACCAGCCGGTCGACCGCCACCGCACGGGTGTGCAGTCGGCGGTCGATGCGCGGGCCCTCGACGAACCCGATGTCGCTGGATCCGGCCAGCACCAGTTCCTGCACTTGTTCGGAGTTGGTGACCTCGAGCCCGACGTGCAGATCCGGGTGCTTGGCGCGGGTCTCGAAGAGCCATCGCGGCATGAGGTGCTCGGCGATGGTCATGCTCGCCGCGACCCGCAGGTCGGTGTCGGCTCCGGCATGCAGGGAGTTAACTGCGCCCAGGAGGTGGTCGACTGTGTCCAACACCTGGCTGGCCCAGTCCACCACCACTTGTCCTTGGGTGGTCAGCCGTGAGCCGGTGGCCGACCGGCGGACCAGCATCAGGCCCAGATCTCGTTCCAGTCGGGCGATCCGTTTGCTGGCTGCGGGCTGGCTGATCTGGGCTTGTCGTGCGGCGGCACCGAGGCTGCCCAGGGAGCCGACGTCGACCAGCAGCCGCAGTGCGGTGAGGTCTGGGGTCCTCATGGCCATAACCAAAGTGTATGGGGTGATGCCGGTTTGTGGTCTAGCGACCGTGTGGGCCGATCCCCGACGATGTGCCTATGAGGTATGGCTTCGCGATCGACCAGGGCACGTGTATCGGCTGTCATGCGTGCACGGTTGCGTGCAAGACCGAGCACCAGGTTCCGCTGGGCCAGTTCCGCACCTGGGTGAAGTATGTCGACTCCGGTACCTTCCCGGACTCCACCCGCGACTTCGCGGTGATGCGATGCAACCACTGCACCGACGCGCCGTGCGTGAAGATCTGTCCCACCACGGCGCTGTTCAAACGTGACGACGGGATCGTCGACTTCGACAAGGAGCGGTGCATCGGTTGCAAGTCCTGCATGCAGGCTTGCCCCTACGACGCCATCTACATCGACGAGGACACCCACACCGCAGCCAAGTGCAACTTCTGCGCGCACCGGGTGGACGACGGCCTGGAGCCTGCCTGCGTCACGGTCTGTCCCACGCACTCGATCTGGGTGGGTGACCTCGACGACGAGAACTCCGGGATCTCTCAGCTGATCGCCGCCAACCGCACCCAGGTGCGCGCGCCGGAGCAGAACACCGGACCCAACGTCTTCTACCTCGGCGCTGAGCGTGCCACGCTCGACCCTTTGGCCGCACCGGTCGAGGACACCTACCTGTGGGCCCAGCCGGACGAGCAGCGGCTACGAACCTCCGGCGATTTCATCGGCGAGGACCCGACCGCGCACACCACCTTGAACACCGCGCACCCCCGACCGTGGGGATGGCGGGTCATCACCTACCTGTGGGCCAAGGGACTAGGCGGTGGTGCGCTGTTCGTGGCGGCCCTTGCCGTGCTGCTGGGGACCGGCCTCGGTCTCACCGGCGACATCGTCGCTCCCATCCTCGGAGCCGCAGGGGTCGGGGCGACCGGCGCGCTGCTGATCTGGGACCTGAAGCGCCCGGACCGGTTCTACTACCTGTTCACCAAGCCGCACACCTCCTCATGGCTGGTGCTGGGTGGCTACTGCCTCCTGCTGTTCGGGGCCGCGTCGGTGGCCTGGTTCATCGTGGGCGTGGGCGGCTTCGACAGCGCCTGGCAGCCCCTGGCGTGGGCAGTGCTGGTCCCGTCCGCGCTGGTGGCCGGTTACACCGCGTTCCTGTTCGGTCAGGCGGAGGGGCGAGATCTCTGGCAGTCCAGGTGGCTCGCGCCGCACCTGCTCGGCCAGGCCCTGTTCGTCGGCTCCGGCGCGATGGCGATCGTGGCCCTGGTCGCTAGTGCCTCGGAGAGCGCGGTGGCGCTCATCGCCCGCTGCCTCCTCGTGGGCGGCCTGCTGCATCTGGTCATCAGCCTGGTCGACCTGTTCGGGTCGCACCATACCCGGGGCGCGAAGGTCGGCGCGGACATCATCGTGCGCGGCCGCTACGCTCGGCTGTTCTGGGCCGGCTCGATGGTCCCGACCCTGGTTGCGGTGGTCCTGGCCGCGATCTCCTGGGGCGGCGGCATCGCCTGGCTGCCCGCGCTGGCCGGCCTGATCGCCCAGCCCGCACTGCTGGCCTATGAGACGGCCTACGTCCGGGCGGCGCAAGACGTCCCGTTGTCGTGAGACGGAGAGGAACCACCGATGACAACTACTCCCGATCGCCCTTCGACTCGCCCGGAGCTTCCGGGTCAGCGTCACCATGAGCATCTGGCCAACTTCCCGCCACCGGAGACGTGGGACCATCACGTGGCTCACGACGCGAGGGCGCACCCGCGCAAGGTGAGTCGGGAGTTCATGCTGATCCCGACCACCTGCTTCAACTGTGAGTCGGCCTGCGGCCTGCTGGCCCACGTGGCCAAGGACGATCTGACCGTCACCAAGGTGGAGGGCAACCCGGCTCACCCGGGGTCGCGGGGTCGCAACTGCGCCAAGGGCCCGGCCACCATCAATCAGGTCAACGACCCCGAGCGGATCCTGCACCCGCTCAAGCGGGCCGGGAAGCGCGGTGACGGACAGTGGCAGCAGTGCAGCTGGGACGAGGCGCTAAACGACATCGCTGCACGGATCCGGGCGGCGATCATCGAGGACCGGCGCGACGAGGTCATCTACCACGTCGGCCGCCCCGGTGAGGACGGCTTTGCCGAGCGGTTCCTCGCGGCGTGGGGCGTGGACGGGCACAACAGCCACACCAACATCTGCTCGGCCGGCGCCCGGCTCGGCTACACGCTGTGGGGCGGCTACGACCGCCCCTCACCGGACTACGCCAATGCCAAGGTCGTGTTGCTGTTGTCCTCGCACCTGGAGGCGGGGCACTACTTCAACCCGCATGCCCAGCGGATCATGGAGGCCCAGCACGACGGCGGCGCCAAGCTCGTGGTACTTGACCCGCGGATGTCCAACACCGCGTCCAAGGCCGACCTCTGGTTGGCGCCCTGGCCGGGCAGCGAGGCCGCGATCCTGCTGGCCGTCGCCGCCCATCTGTTGGCCACGGGCAACATCGACCGGGACTACTTACGGCGCTGGGTGAACTGGACGACCTACCTGCAGCGGCTGCACCCGGACGCCGACGTCGACTTCGACACCTTCGTGGCCAAGCTGACCCAGGACTACTCCCGCTACACCTTCGACTTCGCTGCCGCGGAGGCGAAGGTGCCCGCGGAGAAGATTCGTCAGTTGGCCGAGATCGTCGCGGGCGGCGGCAACGCGCTCTCGGCCCACGTGTGGCGCTCGGCCACCGCGGGCAACCTCGGCGGCTGGCAGGTCGCCCGTTGCCTGTTCTTCCTGAACGTGCTCACTGGCAGCGTGGGCACCCCCGGCGGGACCAGCCCGAACGGGTGGGACAAGTTCATCCCGCACGGCTTCAGCGTGCCGCCCGGCCACGACGTGTGGAACGAGTTGTCCTGGCCGGGTGAGTACCCGATGTCGACCAACGAGATGTCCATCCTGCTGCCGCACTTCCTGGCCGAGGGGCGCGGCAAGGTCGACGTGTACTTCTCCCGTGTCTACAACCCGGTGTGGACCAACCCCGACGGGTTCAGTTGGGTGGAGTCCCTGAGCGACCCCGACCAGGTCGGTCTGCACATCGCTCTGACGCCGACGTGGTCGGAGACCGCCACCTTCGCCGACTACGTGTTGCCGATGGGGCACTCCACCGAGCGGCACGACACGCATTCCTATGAGACCCATGCGGGCCGCTGGCTCGGGTTCCGCCAGCCGGTGCGCCGAGTGGCGATGGACAAGCTGGGCATCGACTACACCGACACCCGCGACGCCAACCCGGGCGAGGTGTGGGAGGAGAACGAGTTCTGGTTCGAGCTGTCTTGGCGCATCGACCCCGACGGCGCGCTGGGCATCCGAAAATATTTCGAGTCGCCCTATCGTCCTGGCGAGAAGGTCACGGTCGACGAGTGGTATCGCTGGATCTTCGAGAACAGGGTGCCGGGCCTGCCGGAAAAGGCTGCCGCAGAGGGCTTCTCGCCATTGGAATACATGCGCAAGTATGGCGTGGTCGAGGTCGCCAAAGACATCTACCGGCAGGACGAACGGCCGTTGACCGCCGAGGAGCTCGACGGCGCCGTCGCCGACGAACAAGGAGTACTGCGCAAACCCAGCGACGACGAGTCCACCCCACCGCTGGTGGGAGAGGCCGGTTCGGTGGGGGTGCAGCTCGACGACGGGAGCCAGGTCGCGGGTTGGCTCACCCCCAGCCGGAAGCTGGAGCTGTACTCGACCGCGATGGCCGACTTCGGCTGGCCCGAGCAGGCGGCCCCCGGCTACATCGAGTCCCACGTGTCGCACCACCAGGTCGACACCGACAAGGGCGAGATGGTGCTGGTTCCCACCTTCCGGCTGCCCACCCTCGTGCACACCCGCACCGGCAACGCCAAGTACCTCAACGAGATCAGCAACACCCACCCCATCTGGGTCAACGCCTCCGACGCCGAACGGCTGGGCCTGGCCACCGGCGACCTGGTGCGTGTGAACACCCGCATCGGGCACTACGTGGCCCGCGTCTGGGCTCATCAGGGCATCCGTCCCGGGGTGATCGCGATGAGCCACCACATGGGCCGCTGGCGGCTGACCGAGGGTTCCGGTAGCCGCTGGGCGACCGGTCTGGTCCACCTCGACCACCCCAGCGACGGGGTGTGGCGGATGCGCTATGCCGAAGGGGTTGGGCCGTTCGCCAGCGAGGACCCCGACAGCGGCCGGATCTACTGGGAGGACCCCGGTGTGCACCAGAACCTCGCCTTCCCGGTCCAGCCGGACCCATTGTCGGGCATGCACTGCTGGCTGCAGAAGGTCACCCTGACCAAGGCCGAGCCGGGCGACCGGTACGGCGACGTGGTTGTGGACACCCGCAAGTCCGGGGAGGTCTACCGGGAGTGGCTCGCGCTGACCCGCCCGGGCCCGAACGCCGAAGGCTGGCGCCGGCCGGAGTTCCTGATGCGCCCGGTCACACCGCGGCGTAAGGCGTTCAAGGTGAAGCAATGACGCCCCTAGGCGCTCTAGGGAAGCCCGGGTTGGCCCGATGAGTGGACTGGCCAGAATCCGATCGCACCACATTGGCGACCCGGAGGCTGGTGGCACCGATGACCAGGCTCTGCGTGACGCGGTGGGGCAGGTCGATGACCCGTGCGTAGGGTGGTCGCTGGACCGCCTCGATCTCGTGCAGGAGGCCGTGGTGTATCGACACCGGGCGACCGTGCGGGTCTGGGTGCTGCTGTCCGAGCGGACCTATCAGGAGCGCCTCCGTGACGTGATCGAGGTGGCGGTCCGCCCTCTACCCGGCGTCCGGGCGCTGGACCTCGAACTGACGCCTTTGACCGACGCGGCACGGGCGAATCTCGCCCGTCGGCTGCGCGAGAGCCACGGGCGACCAGGGGCACTGGGCTCACGCACACGGATCTATGCCGTGGGTTCCGGCAAGGGTGGCGTCGGCAAATCCACCGTCACCGCCAACCTCGCGGTCGCCCTCGCCAGGACCGGGCAGAAGGTCGCCGTACTTGACGCGGACGTCTGGGGCTACTCGGTGCCCCAGCTGTTCGGGTTGCACGAGGCCCCGGTGGCACTGCAGGGGCTGATGCTGCCACCGGCCGCGCACGGTGTCTCCCTGATGTCGATCGGCTTCTTCGTCTCTCCCGACGAGCCGGTGGTCTGGCGCGGACCGATGCTGCAAAAGGCCCTCGAACAGCTCCTGGACGACGTCTACTGGGGCGACCCCGACGTGCTGCTGGTCGACCTACCACCCGGCACCGGCGACGTGCCGCTAAGCGTGTTGCAGCTGCTGCCCGACGCCGCTCTGCTGCTGGTGACCACACCCCAGGCCGCGGCCACCACGGTCGCCGCCCGCATCGGACGGATGGCCCTCGACTCCCGGATGCCGCTGGCAGGCGTTGTCGAGAACATGACCGGGTCGGTGTTCGGCTCCGGTGGAGGCGCCGAGCTCGCGAAGACGCTGGGGACCACGCTGCTCGGGCAGATACCGCTCGATGAGGACCTACGCCGCGGCGGCGACGACGGCATACCCCTGGTGGCCGCGGACCCGATCGGCACCACCGCGTCGGTGTTGACGGCCACGGCTGCGGCGCTTCCCCAGACCCGACGCAGCCTCGCCGGACGGTCCCTGCCGCTGTTCGTCACGAGCCAAGGCACCACCGCCGATGCGTGATCGGTGGCCCGGCTGGGTCTACGACCACGGCGACGAGCCGGACTACCGGTTCAGCTACGCCAACGAACGCACCTTCCTGGCCTGGCTGCGCACGGCGCTGGCGCTGCTGGCTGGCGGAGTGGCACTCGACGCGCTCAACGTGGACATGCCCGTGCTCGTGCAGCAGGCGCTGTCGGCGGTCCTGCTCGTGGCCGGGCTGCTGTGCGCACTCGTGTCGTGGACGCGCTGGGCACGGGCCGAGCGCGCCATGCGCGAGAACAACCCACTCCCCGCTTCACAACTCGGCGTGGTGTTGGCCGTATTGATCGTCGCCGTCGCCATCGTCGTGCTCGCCCTGACGGTCTGACCCGGTGACAGCCACCTCCCAAGCAACACAAAACGAGCGCACAGCACTGTCGTGGCAGCGCACCGCGCTATCGCTCATGGCGGGATCAGTCGCCCTCACCCGGTTCACCTTCGACCACGTTGGGCCGGCCTCACTAATCAGCCCGACAATCACCCTGTCAATGTGCGCGTGGGTCCTCTTTCACAACAGAACCCGTTATCGCCGCCGCAATGCTGTAGGTCCGGAGACGTCGCGCCACGGAGGACTGGCACCGGCCGCACTGGTCCTGTGCGTCGTCGCCATGGCAGTCACAGAACTCGCCGAGCTATTGGGCTCATAGCCGTTCCCGTCTCAAGTGTATGAATCGGTGCAGCGATCCCCTGGTCGGCGGTTTCGTCGGCGCCGCCGTGCTTGCGCCGATGGGCCTGTTCGGCCCGAAGACCGGGGCGAACAACGCCGTGTCCAGCGGTGCACACTTCGGGATCGCGGGCCGGTTCATCGGGTCCGCCCTGGCGTTGTTCTCCGCGCTCCTGTTCGGGGCACTGACCATCTGGACCAGCGGGGACGCGTTGGCCGGTGGCGTCGCGCGGGCCCTGGGCGGTGAGGTCTCCTCCGCTCAGCGCGCGGTGGGCTACGCGGTCATCTTCGTCATCGTCCTCGGGGTGGTCCTGCACGGCGTGCACCTGGTCCTGCGGCTCCAGCAGCGAATCATGATGCCCTTGGTGACCGTGGTCTTGTTGATCGGGCTGATCGCCTTCGGCTCCAAGTTCGACCCCGGATACGCCGGCGGCAACTACGCGTTCGGCTCCTTCTGGCCCACTTGGATCGCGAGCGCGCTGGTGGTCACCTCGACGATCTTGTCCTACGGGCCGTTCATCGGCGACTGGACGCGTTACAACAACCCGGACCGGCACCGCGGACCCAGCCTCATCGCAGCGACGTTCCTCGGCGGCTACGTGGGCATGTGCGTCCCGGTCCTGTTCGGCGCCTACTTCGCCACCAGCTTCGCCTCCGACGACCGCGACTTCGTGACGGCTCTCGTGGCCCATGCGCCGCTGTGGTATGTGCCCGTCCTGATCGCCATCGGCCTGGTCTCCGGGTCGGGCAGGGAGTCATCGGGCTCTACGGCACGGACCTGGACACCTCGTCTATCATCCCGAAACTCAGTCGCAGGCAATCGACTCTCACGATCGCGGTGGTCATGCTCCTGCTGGTCTACCTCGGCACCTTCGTCTGGGACGCGGTCCCGGCCATCAATGCGGCCCTGGTGGTGTTGCTGGAGACCGTCGTCCCGTGGGTCGTGGTCATGGCAGTCGGCTACTTCTACCGGCGCGGCACCTACTTCGCCGACGACCTGCAGGTGTTCACGCGCGGTCAGCACGGTGGCCGGCACTGGTTCCCGCACGGATGGAACTGGCGCGCCGTGGGATCGCGGGGTATTGGGCTCAACCGTCGGGATCCTGTTCTCGTCCGCGCCGCCCTTCTACACCGGGCTGTGGAGCGGCGTCGCCGGCGGCGTGGACATCAGCTTCCTGGTGGGCCTGGTGGTCGGACCCGGGTGCTGGCCTCGTCAATAGCAAGACGCGACGCAGAGGCGGCGCCGCGGCCGCGGCGCACCCGACCCGGCGGACGGTGCGTTGAACGGATGAACCGCGGTTCCTCGTCTGGAAATTTGGAGAATGAAGCGTGGGTCTGGCGTCGCGCCCGAGGCAGCCCGCGATGCCCATCGCCAGGGCGGCGTGGGCAAGCTCAGTGAGCTCCTTCATCGCTGGGGTCCAGTGCGCGACGGCATGAGAGTGGATGGCGGATGTTGCCGTTGCCGTTCCTGTGGCAGCCGCCGAGGGGACTCAGTCCCGGCCGGCGATGGACAGCCAGCGTGGTTGAGCACGCTGCCGGCCGACAGGGCCTTCCGGGTAATGTCGACCAGGTGATCTGTGGCCGCGACGAGTTCTTGCCGCAGCGGGGCGGGCAGGGCCACGACTCGGTTCGCGTGCAGGTCTGCCGGGTTCACCCATGGCAGCTGCCGGTCGGCGCCGTCGAGTTCGCGCGTCCTGGCGGCCATCGTGCGCGCCGGCCCGGTGAGGCTCTGGTCCCGGACGGCGACATCCTGGTGCACGCCGGCCGCCTCGACCGCGGCCGCCACGGCCATCTGCACCGTGGCTGCGGCCTCGGCCAGGTCGACCCGCTGGGAGATGACCTCTGCTGTGGCCCAGCCGGTCTTGTCCATGGCGACCTCGTAGACGGCGGCTCGCATCTCGCCTGCCGCTCGTCTCAGGCTCGGATCCGCGCGGTCCCCGGGGGCGAGCATGTCCGCCCACTGGTCGGCGAGGCGGTGCCACGCCTGCCCGGACGACTCGAGGGCAGGCACCAGGCGCGCCCGGTGGGACGGGTCGAGCTGCCCGGTGCTGCTGGCTGCCGCGAGGATGACGAGCCCCGCATGGGCCATTCCAGCCTGGGTGGCGGCGCTCAGGTGCAGGTTCGCCGCCATCGGTGTCGCAGCCAGGACGCGGTGGCTCTGAATATCCAGGCTGGCCACGGCCTGGCCCAGTCGGCTGGTGTCCGAAGCCGGCGTCTGGTGCTCGCCGGCCAGCACGTCACCGAAGCGGCGACCGATCACTGCCCCGGCCAGCTGCTCGAAGGCGGCCAGGTGGTCGGCCGCCCGCCGGGCGGCGGCTTGTCGGGCAGCGTGCTGGCGGCTGTTCCGGGAGATCCCAAATTGCTGCTTGGGCGACCCCTTCTTGCCGAATGTGTCTTGGAGGTCGCGGTGGTGCTGCTGGACGGCCACACCGACGGCGTGGGAGCCGACATACAGGGTGTGCATGACCCGCATGCGCGCGGCAGCCAGGTCGGCCCGGACCGCTGGAGTGGTGGGCCGGACCTCGCCGCGGTACCGGTCGACCAGCTCGGTGGCCCTGGCCAGGTTGTCGGCGATCGCCAGGAGCCGCTCGTGGCTGGGGCCGGGTCCCGGCCAGATCTGCCGCAGCTGGGCATGGTGCAGGGTCTGGCTCATCGCCTCCAGCCGACGCATGGTCGATCCGGCGTCCGGGCCGCTCAGGAGTTCACGGGGGAAGGCCGCCCACAGGTCGCTGGCGTTCTGCACGACCTCTCCCCAGGTGCGCATCAGAGCCGGCGCGTCATCGCCGCCGGTGTGCATGAGCAGCTGCCGAGCCTGGGCGTCGGCGTCCATCAGCAGCTCCCCGACGCTGCGCGGGTCCCGGACGGTCCTCATGACGTCATCTCCCGCAGCAGGCCGCCTAGGGCCACGACGACGACCGCGAACCCGGCAGTCGCCTGGGTGGCAGGGACCTGCCTGGCCAGGTGTTCCGCGGCCAGGAGCAGCTCAGTCACGTCGGACTGTGGTGGTGCGGGCCAGTAGGGGTCCAGGTGTTCGGGCACCAGGTCCGCGGCGTCGTACGCCGCGAGCAGGATGCCCAGACTGCGCAGCTGCAGCACGGACCCGGGCCCGTCGGCGGCAGCGTCGCGGGCGGCCCGCCGCGCCGCGTGATGCAGCAGCCGAGCGATCGCGGCGATGGTCTCCTGGGCCGGTGTCGTGGTGGGCGTCATCACGGGCTCCTTGTTCGGTCCTGGTTAACCTGGTCCCATCACGCCCTGCGCCGTCCCCAGCGCTCCAGCGCCCGCGGCGGCCTGTGGATAACGTCGTCGCGGTGTCCGCGGTAGGGGCCAGACTTGCTGTCACACCCCCCAAGGGCGCACCCACGCTGCTGGTGATCACCCCGGCGGGGATCGAGACGGCTGCACCGGTGGTGCGGGAAGGCAGGTAGGCCCGATGCCCACGCGTTTGCGGATGTTCGGGCGGCTGCCAACCGGGGTCGGCATGCTGATCAGCACCGTGGCCACCTGCATGGTCGGTGCCCTGCTACCGAAGGGCCCGGCGTGGGGACTGTTCGTCGCTGGCCCGGTCCTGATGGGCGTCCTGCTGGCCGGGCGGGCCGAGGGGCCGGCGGTGCGGCTGCTGCTGGGCGCCCGAGAGCCGACCCAACACGAGCTGGCCGCGCTGGGCCCGGCGCTCACCCTGCTCGGGCAGCGTGGCCTGCTGCCGCCGACGGTCGACCTGCTGGTGCGCCGGCGATCCCCTCAAGTCCTGGCCGGCGCGATCGGGCGGCGCACGGTCCTGATCTCCGAAGGACTGGCCGCATCGTGCGCCCGGGGGGCCGTCCGGCCCGAGACCACGGCGGCCCTGCTGGCGCATGCCATCGGGCGGATCCGGCTCGGGCAGACCCGGTTCAACGTCGCGACGGAGTTCTGGATGCTGCCCTGGCGCGTCCTGGAGCAGATCGCCCGGGCGGTCGGCCGCATCGGCGGGGGGCTGCCCCTGACCCGGCTGGCCTGGCGGATCCGCGCGCTGCTCGGCGTGGTGGCCCTGATCCAAACCACCGCCGGAGGCCTGGCCCTGTTCGGGGTGGCGGCCGCCGCGGTCGTGGCGCTGTCCTACCTGGTGCCATGGTGCGAAAAGCGGGCGGACCGCGCGGCCGAGGCCGAGGCCGACACGATCGTCCTCGCCGCCGGTCTCGGACCCGAGCTCGCCGCCTTCCTGACCCGTGGTCGGCCCACCTCTCGCGTCCTGGCTCGCGCCCACCGGCTGCAAGATGGGACAATCACAGCGCCGGCGGCCCATGCAGCTCCCCGCCTGATCTGGGGCCACCTCACCGAACCCCACCCGCCGGGCACCGGCGGGGCCGCCCCGCTGGTGGGTTGAACGGGCGCCGGGTTCAGTGCCGTGGCGCAAGGTGGCGGTAGGTGGAGCCCCCGCCCGACGCGCGCCTCCACCTGCTCATGTTCGACGCTGTGACAGCGGCCGAGCGCTCACGCTCCTGGCGCGCGTCTTGGATGGCGACATCCTCGGACCGGATCTCGGCTGGGATCTCCAGGCCACGTGCGCGCGCCTCGCCCAATCCTGTGTCACTCACCGGTCCTCCATTCCTCGGGTACCTTCCCAGGGCATAGGCACGGATCCTGTCCGGTGTGATCACCGGCCAGTAAACGATGAGCGGCCTCGCCAGTCAGGCCTGCGGACGAGGTCGTCGCGATCCCCTCCCTGTGGCAGGGTGGCCGAGTCAAACGTCGTAGAACATCGAGCAGTGAAGGCAACCCATGGCGAACTCAGGCGAACCGCGATTCATCACGTTGGACGAGGTGGCCGAGGAACTGTCCACGACGACCTCGCAGGCCTACGCCCTGGTGCGCCACGGCACGCTGCCGGCGATCAAACTGGGGGGACGCGGGCAGTGGAGGGTGGAACGCCTCATGTTCGAAAAGTTCCTGGAGCAGATGTACGCGGAGACTCGCGAGTTCGTGGAAGCCCACCCGTTCGGCGGGCAAGGCGGCGACAGCGACGACAGCGACGACAGAGAATCCTGAGATGGCGGGAGCAGTCGGGCACCCCGGCGGCCGCCGCCCGACCGGACGGGGCGATCACCTCTGAGCAGCTTGTCCTGGCCCCGGCACGCCCGCATGAGGGGGCGTGCGCTTCTCCTGGATCGCGCCGAAACTGTGGGGCGCCGCAGGCGGGGGCTCGTAGTCCACCGCTTCCAGAGCCGACGGGATCCCACGGTCCCGCTCGCGCGTGGCCGCCGTCGCGGCCACTCCGAGGCCGGTTCCGGCGCGTTCCAGCAGCCCCTCCACGGCCCGCACCGCCGAGTCCGCTCGCGTCATTGCCTCCTGGGTCAGCATCACGAACTGGCCGGCGCGGACCGCGTCCTGGGTGCCCTCCAGACTCGGCGTGAAGGCATGCCGCACCGCCGCGTTCACGTGGCTGGCGACCGCGGCGGCGGTCGGGGCGCTCACCTCGAGCACGCCAGCCAGGCCCTCGAGGCGGCCCTGTAGCCACCCGAGGTCCCGGGCGCGGTTGAGGTCGTGACCACCAGAACCTGTTGCAAGAAGCCCCGGGCAGCGACCATGGTGGACCGCGCGCGGTCCAGTTGGTCCCGGATCATCCGGGCGTCCGGAAGGATCACCTGGGCGCATCGGCCGACCCTAGTCAGCTGCTCACGGACGTGAGCGACGTGTCCCGCGGCCTGTTCGGGACCGGTCGCGGCGTGCGCTTTGGCCGAGGCGGCTTCCACCTCCAGCATCCGGTGGTCAAGACGGGTGAGGGCGCTGCGGGTGCAGTCCATGGCGGTCTGTGCGGCGGACACCTGCCGGTGTGCAGTGATCAACCGGCGGGCCACCTCGGCCAGAGGGTCGGGGAGCGGCGGAGTGCCGCCACCGAGGTCGGAAGGCTGAGGAGTCATGGCGGGCTCGATTCGGTCCATCCCGTGGCCGGCGGCCGACCGGAACCCGTGGAGGGGATCGCGCGCCCGGCCCCATGCCGGCGGTAGGTGTCCGCGGGACTCGCGGCCGCACCGGCGCGTTCGGCGTCCGTGTCGCCGAGGTCAGTGCGTGCCACCGGCAGGCCCCGCCCGGTCGCATCCGGTGGGACGACCACCGCGTCGTGCGGACGTACCTCACGGAGCAGCGGGACGTAGACCGCCACCTCGTACGTCCCGGTGACTCTCCGTTGCTCGGTCACGGCAGCTCCTCTCGGCCACCCCCACAAGGCAGTTCGCGAGGTGCTGGTGATCATCAGTCGCGGGCGGATCCGTCCGTGGCCCGGCACGTGCGGGCTTCTGACGACCCGGCGCGGGAAGGGTCGGACCGTCCTTGCAAGGGGTGCAGAGCCGTAATGCACAGCCGGGGCGCGGCCAGCGGACGAGCGGCGGCACCCGTGCTGTCTACGGGAGGCACGCAGCGGGCAGCGCGCCCGAACGCTCTCGGACGCCGGCCCGACCTGCAGTGGTCGCCTGCGCGCCGTGGGCGGTTGCGCGCTGGGTTGGAGGTGCCCCCGGCGGGGCTACGGCCGGTCGCGCCCGCGGTCCTCGCCCGCAGCGTCGACGCCGAAGTGTCGGCGCACGTGCCGGGCGAAGCCGGGAACCGTGAAGGCCAGGTAGCCGTGCGCCGTGTCGGTGATGATGCCCGCGCCACGCAGCCGGGCTCGAGGAACACCCAGGGCGTCGGACTCCACTCCCATGGCGGCCGCCAAGTCAGCTCGCCGTGCCGGTCCATCACCCAAGCTCGCCAGGGCCCGCACGAGACGAATGTCATTGGGATTGGTCACCTTTGACAGCCGGGCGGTGAACAGCTCCTCGATGTCTTCCTCCACGGCCGCCAGTGCCAGGCCGAGCTGCGCGCTGGTCAGTCTGGCGCCCGGGTCGGGCAGCCCCGCCTGCCGCCAGGTGTTGTCGCCGACCAGTTGCAGCGTGTGCGGATACCCGGCGGCGTACTCGACGGCCGCCTCCAGTGCGGCGTCGTCCCAGGTCACGCCGAACCGGGCCGCTGGTGAGGCCAAGGCCATCAGCGCGGCGTCGTGCGGCAGGTCGTCCAGTTTCCGGTAGGCGAACCGCTCCGAGTTGCTGACCGCCTGGTTGATCCGGGCAACGCTGTCGGGCAGGCCGGCCGCCAGGATGGCCGCCGGCAGATCGGGCCGTTCGGACTGGAAGTGCTGCCACGCGTAGGACAGGGTCCGCAGCCCGCCCGGGTCGGCGGCCTGGATCTCGTCGACCAGCAGCACCACTCCCCGCCGGCCACGCTCGCCGGCCGCAGCCGACGCCGCCACCACCAGGTCCTCAAACTCACGCGTCGAGCCCTGGACGGCTGAGGGTTGCGCTGCAGGGTCTCCGTGCCAGGTTGCCTCCACCGAGACGACCCCCGGCACACCGCCGGCCACATTGACCTCCAGATGCTCCAGCGCCGCGCGCACCCGGCCGCGCCCCGCCGCATCCCAGTCCCGGGTGACCCGATCGACCTCCGCGGCGATCGCCGGAATCAACGCGATCGGCTCCCCGGCGGTCACCCAGATCGTGACCGGCTCATCACGACCCGGTTGGCGAACCGATGACCCAGCCGTGGATCGTGCAGGCCGTCACCCGGCCCGCGTCACGGAGCGTCCGGCCGGCGACTCATCCGTTTCGGCGCGATCGGCAACCTGTCGCTCGTCCGGGTCGCGGGGGTGCGACTTCGCCAGCCGCCGCAACCGGGACACCTCGCGGGCAGACAGCTCATCACCGCACCACTCCACCAGATCGCGCACCGCCAGCCCCTCGCTGCTCATCTGGGCCAGCGCGTCCCCGGCGCGACGCTCGATCAGCGAGACCTGTTCATCCCGCTCACGGACCGCCACCAACACCTGCACCGCCAGGCGCTCCAGCCGCTTCTCACGCTCGGCATGGCGAGCACGCCGTTTCGCCTGCGCATCCAGCGCCGTCCGGCGCGCCCGCTGCTTAATCGACTGCTTGTCCATATCCACCGTCACCTCGCTCACATCGAAGGCGTTCACCTCCCCAAGGCATGTAGGCCCGCCCAGTGATCACCGCCGACCGGACGCCGCCAACAACAACAACGCCCGCGCACCCCCACCGAAAACGCCAAACCCCAAGTCCGACACACCTCTTGCATGCTCGGTAGTTGAATCTTCAACTAATGATCACCAGCCCCCACCGTGGGCCCTTGTGGAGGCGTGACGATGAGTCTCCACAAGCTGACCGCGGGGTCGGGGTATGACTACCTGACCCGGCAGGTCGCGGCGTTGGATGCCACCGACAAGGGCCACACCGGGTTGGCGTCCTATTACACAGAGAAGGGCGAGAGCCCGGGGGTGTGGGTGGGTTCGGGGATGGCCGGGATCGACGGCCTGGCGGCCGGGGACGTGGTCACCGCGGAGCAGATGCAGGCCCTGTTCGGGTCCGGTCACCACCCACTCGCCCACGAACGCCGGGAGCGGCTGGCGGGCCCGGACCTGACCGATCAGGACTACCGGGCCGTGACCCGGCTGGGGCAGCCGTACAAGGTCTACGCCAGCGACGTGTCCGCCTACCGGCTCGAGGTCGCGAAGCGGATCGAGGCACTCAACGAGGCCAAGGGACTGCCGGCGGACTACCCGGTGCCGGCCGAGGACCGGGCCCGGGTGCGCACCGAGGTGGCCCGCGAGTTATTCATCGCCGAGCACGGCCGCGAACCAGCGGACGCTCGGGAGCTGGCCGGGACGATCGCGAAACACTCCCGACCGAAGACGACCGCGGTCGCCGGCTACGACCTGACCTTCAGCCCGGTCAAGAGCGTCTCGACCCTGTGGGCGGTGGCCGACCCGGCCACTGCCGCCCGGATCGAGGAGGCGCACCAGGCTGCCGTGAAGGACGCGCTGGAGTTCCTCGAGCGGCATGCCCTGTTCACCCGCGAGGGGACGAACGGGGTGCGCCAGGTCGACGTCCGCGGCCTGGTTGCGAACGCGTTCACCCACCGGGACAGCCGGGCCGGCGACCCGGACCTGCACACCCACGTGGCTGTGGCCAACAAAGTGCAGACCCTCGGCGGCAAGTGGCTGGCGATCGACGGGCGGGTGCTGTTCAAGGCCACCGTCGCCGCGTCTGAGACCTACAACACCGCGCTGGAGCGCCACCTGCACCGCGACCTGGGCGTGTCGTTCGCCGACCGCGAAGGCGCTGATCCACGCAAGCGGCCGGTGCGCGAGATCGTCGGCGTCGACCCCGCCCTGAACCAGCGGTGGTCGGCCCGGCGAGCCAGCATCGAGGAACGGCGCAGCGACCTGGCCACCGACTTTCAGCGTCACCACGGGCGCCCGCCGACCCCGATCGAGCAGGTGCAGCTGGCCCAGCAAGCCACGTTGGAGACCCGCGAGGCCAAGCACGAACCGCGCACCCTGGACCAGCAGCGCGCCAGCTGGCGGGAGCAGGCCGAAGACACGCTGGGGGGCCGGGGCGGGGTGGACTCGATGGTTCAGGCCGCGCTGCGTCCCAGTGGGCGGCACCAGCTGCTACCGGACCGGGCCGTGGACGCCAGCGAAGTCGCACGCACCGTCATCAACGAGCTGGAGTCACGGCGTTCCACCTGGCAGTTCTGGCACGTGCGCGCCGAGACGCAGCGCCAGATCCGCGCGAGCGGACCCTCCCCCAACATCATGAATGAGGTGATCGACCAAGTGGTGGCCGACGCGCTCAGCCCCGAACTGTCGACCTCGCTGGCCCGGCCCGAGACCGACGTGGTCGAGCCGCCGCAGCTACGCCGCCAAGACGGCGCCAGCGTCTACACCGTGGCCGGCGCCGCCCTGTTCACCTCCGCCCGGATCCTGGCCGCCGAGCAGCGCCTGGTCGACGCCGCAGGCCTTGCCGGCGGCCGCGTTGTCGACCAGGACGCGGTCAGTCTGGCCCTGCTCGAACAGACCGCGAACGGGGCCACGCTGAACGCCGGGCAGGCCGCGTTGGTGGCCGACATGACCACCTCGGGTGCCCGGTTGCAGCTGGCGATCGCTCCCGCCGGGGCGGGCAAGACCACCGCCATGCGCGCCCTGGCCGGCGCTTGGATCGAGGGCGGCGGCCACGTCCTTGGCCTCGCGCCATCGGCGGCCGCGGCCGCCGCGCTGCGCGACCAGATCCAGGTCAGCACCGACACCCTCGCCAAGCTCACCCACTCCCTCGCCGCGGGTGACCTGCCCGAATGGGCAGCACAGATCGGACCGGAATGCCTGGTCATCATCGACGAGGCCGGCATGGCCGACACGCCCTCCCTGGACGCTGCCGTCCAGTACGTCCTGGGCAAGGGCGGAAGTGTCCGGCTGATCGGCGACGACCAGCAGCTGGCCGCGATCGGCGCCGGCGGCGTGCTGCGCGACATCCAAACCACCCACGGCGCGAACCGACTCACCGAACTGGTCCGGTTCGCCGACCCCGCCGAAGCAGCCGCCTCACTGGCCCTGCGCGACGGGAGAACCGAGGCCCTCGGTTTCTACCTCGACCACCACCGGGTCCACGTCGGAGACCTGTCCACCCTGACCCAGGACGTCTTCACGGCCTGGCAGGCCGACCGCGGCAACGGGCTCGACTCGATCATGCTGGCCCCCACCCGCGACCTGGTCAGCCAGCTCAACCAGCGCGCCCGCGCGCACCGGCTCGCCGGCACCACCGACGCGGCGGCCACACCCGTCGTCACGTTGGCGGACGGCAACCAGGCCAGCATCGGCGAGCTGGTCATCACCCGCGCCAACGACCGACGGCTGCGCGTCACCGCCAGCGACTGGGTCAAGAACGGCGACCGCTGGACCGTCCTGGCCCTCACCAACAACGGCGGCCTGCAGGTCCAGCACACCCGGCACGGCCACACCGTCACCCTCCCCGCCGGTTACGTGACCGAGTCCGTCGAATTGGGCTACGCCACCACCGTCCACGCCGCCCAAGGCGTGTCGGTCGACACCATGCACGGCCTGGCCACCGGCGACCAGTCGCGCCAGCAGCTCTACACCATGCTCACCCGCGGCAAGCACGCCAACCACGTCTACCTGCAGGTCGCGGGCGACGGCGACCCGCACAGCGTCATCCGCCCGGAGATGAACCACCCCGCCACCCCCACCGACCTGCTGGAGAACATTCTCGCCCGCGACGACGCACCCCGCTCCGCCACCACCCTGCTACGCGAACAGGCCGACCCCGCAACCCTGCTCGGCCAGGCCGCCCAGCGCTACCACGACGCCCTGTACGTCGCGGCAGAAGACCTCCTCGGACCCGCGAAGGTCGCGGCCCTGGACCGTCAGGCAGACAAGGTCTGGCCGGGACTGACCGAGCAACCCGCTTGGTCGGCACTGCGTGCCCATCTGCTGTTGACCGGATGCCACGGCGCCGACCCCCTCGTGCAACTCCGAGCAGCTGCACAGGCGCGCGAGCTGGACAGCGCCGCCGACACTGCCGCCGTGCTGGACTGGCGCCTGGACGACACGGGCCTGCGCGGGACCAGTGCGGGACCGCTGCCGTGGGTCCCCGGCATCCCCGCATCCCTGCGCGAGCACGCGACCTGGGGTCCCTACCTGACCGGGCGCGCCGCGAAGGTCACCGCACTGTCCCGGCAGGTCCACCAGAACGCAGCCGCGGCAGAAGACGTGCCGGCCTGGATCGCGCGCACCAGTGCCCGGCCCGACCCGGAGGCGCTCGGGGACGTCGCCGTCTGGCGGGCCGCGACGCTCGTCGACCCCGCCGACCGGCGCCCCACCGGGCCAGCACAGCTGCAGAAGGCCGAAGCGACCTGGCAGCACCGCCTCAACCAGCGCCTCACCGGCGGGCAGCTGCCTGCCATGGACGAATGGGCGGGACCGATCGCAAAGGTCGCCGCGTCCGCCGCGCGCGACCCGTTCGCCACGGTCCTGGCCGAACGCCTGGCCGCAATGGCGCGGTGTGGCGTCGACGCTCCCGCGGTCCTACGCCGCGCCGCGGCACCGGGGCCACTGCCCGACGACCATGCCGCGGCCGCGCTGTGGTGGCGGATCAATGCCTGCCTGTCGCCCGCCGTCGCCGAACGGGTCGGTCACGACCATGCCCTTGCCACGGCCTGGACCCCACAGCTTCCCCACTTGCTCGGCGAACACCAAGCCATGCAGGTGCAGGCCAGCCCGTCGTGGCCGAGCCTGGTCGCGGCCGTCGACCAAGCCCTCGCCCGCGGCTGGACACTCCACGGGCTTCTTGGCCAGGGCATCCACCTCGACCCCGGCGACGACACCTGCCAAGCCCTCACCTGGCGGGTCTCCCTTCTCCTGAACCCCGTCCCGGACGAGTACGACTACGCCGACCCGGACGCCGCCACCCCGGACATGTGGAACGAGCTGGAGGTCTCTGCCGACTCCCCCGAGACCGTCACGTTCGGGCCCGACCCGGGCGTCCTGTCCCCTGTCGAATGCCTGGAGCCACCCTTCGAGCTCGAGGACACCTCCCCCGTCCGGCCGAACGACCACGACTCCGCCGCGCAGCAACTCCAGCTGGCCGCGCTGGTCCGGGACACCTTGGGCCCTCTCGAGCCTTCCGATACCGAGATCAACCAGATGCTCGACAGGGCCGTCGAGATGGACCTCAGCCCGGTCAGCCCCGAGCGGATCGCCGCCATCAACGCGATGACCCTGTCCTTCTACGAAGCCTGCCTGCCCGGGTCCTGGGGCGCGGACCACCTCACCGCGCGGTTCGGCACCGACCTGGCTCGCGACCCGCGCCTCCACCCCGGATACGCCCCAGCAGGCTGGACCCACCTGGTTGGTCACCTGCGCCGACGCGGCGTCAGCAAACAGGAGATGCTGGCCGCCGGGGTAGCCAGCACCGCGCGCACCGGCCGGCTCATCGACCGGTTCCGCGACCGCGTCGTGCTGCCGATCGTCCACCACGGCGAGGTGCTCGGGTTCGTCGGACGCCGCCACCCCGACCGGACCGACCAGGACCAGGCGGGCCCGAAATACCTCAACACTCCCCAGACCGTGCTGTTCCACAAGGGCGCCCAGCTGTATGCCGCCGGGTACGAATTCCTCGCCGCCGGCTCTCGACCAGTGTTGGTCGAAGGCCCTATGGACGCCATCGCCATCACCCTCGCCACCAACAGGCAGTATGTCGGGGTCGCGCCGCTTGGCACCACACTCACCCAGGAGCAGGCCCGGCAGCTCGCCACTCTCCACGAGAGCGGCGCCACCGATACGTCGCCCACCGACGACGCACAAGCCGAGTACGACCCGTGGCTCATCGTGGCCACCGACGCCGACCTACCCGGACAAGTCGCCGCCGAACGCGACTACTGGCTGCTCGTCCAACACGGGCTCGACCCCGGACACACCCGCTTCCCCGACGGGCACGACCCCGCCGACACGCTCACGCTCTGCGGACCCGCGGTACTCCGTGACGCCCTCCGCCACGCAGCACCACTGGCCAACGCCCTAGTGGAGGAGCGACTCACCAACCTCCCCCCAGACAGGGCCCCCGCCGAAGCCGCCCGAGTCATCGCAGCCCGACCCTCACGGTTCTGGCTTAATGACGCCGTCGCAGTCGCCTCCAGACTCGCGGTCGGCACCGCGATCACAGACCAAGACCTGCTGCTCGGCGCCCAGGCATGGAACAGCGACCCCGCCAAGACCGCGGCGGCTCAACTGGACAAGGTCATCGACGCGCGCACTCGCATGCAACGGGCCGACCAACGACCCGCGCACGAACGCTGGGCTCCCCTCGCACGCGAGCTCGACTCACGACTTCTGGCCGCGCCCGACTGGCCCGCGCTGGCCACCATCATGGAGCAGGCCCGCCATGAGGGCCACGACGTGGCCAACCTATCCCGGCAATTCGTGGCCGACCGGGCGCTCGACAACACGCCGGCTCAGGATCTGCGATACCGACTCGTCAACGCCACCGACGTCACCGCGGGCAGCTTCAAGTCGGCGCCGTCTTCCCCCCGCCCTACTGGAGTCGTCCATCAACGACGGGCGACGGCCGTCGACTCGACTCGGCACGCTCTTCTGCGACGACAAAACGATCGGAGATCAGCTCCCTAACCTCGATGCACCGATGAAATCAGGAAATCAGCGCGTCACAAAGCGAGGATCGAGTTAAGCACGGGAACTCATTCCCGATCGCAGCGTATGAAGACTACCCATTCGTACTCGAAGGCGCGGGCCCCGAGGCCGAACGTCCGGGACTGTCCGGGAATTGGTGTAACTGGCCCGACACGCCGATGAGGATCGGCGGGGAAGGTCATGATGACCGAGAAA